>CAJULJ010000125.1:264-2389 GCA_910587395.1 uncultured Oscillospiraceae bacterium
GGAAGCGGCTGCTCCACCCCCAGCAGTTGGCCGATGGTGAGGCCAAACAGCTTGCTGAGGGCAATGAGTTTGTCCAAGTCTGGGATGGTCTGATCGGAGTAACATAGTAAAAGACATCAATCAATCTTGCCGACAAAGCGGTAAACAATCTCGATTTCCTGTACCCTGTTGCCGTCCTCGTCTTTAGTGGCCTCGTGAACAAGGATTTTTTCAATCAGGGTGTTAAGCATATCGGCGGTTAACTCCGTGGGGCTGGAAAACTGCTTGATTAACTCCACCCACTTGTTTATGCCGTCCTCCTGCTCCTTGGTGCTGGCAAGCTGGGCCGTCAACGCTTCAATCTTCTTCTCAAGCTTTCCCTGTTCCTGCTGGTACTTCTGGGACAGCATGGAGAAATTGCGCTCCGTGATTTTCTCGTTTACCCTGTCCTCGTAAATCTTGGCTAACAGGTTGTCAAGCTCGGTCAACCGCTTTTCTGCCCGTCTCTTTTCCTGTGCGGCCCGTTTGCTTGCGGCGGCTTGCTCCGTCATGGTGGACTTGGAAAGCCTGTCCAATATGGCTTGCTCGTCCTGATGAACGGCGTTAATCCAGTATTGCAGACGGGAGAGGACGAAACCATACAGCACGTCATAGCGGATATAGTGCATAGAGCATTGACGGAGGCCCTGTCCATTCTTGCTACAATGGTAATAGCTGTATGGGGCCTTTTTGCGCTGGTTCGTTCCAAATGCCAGCGACCACCCGCAATCAGCGCATTTCACCAACCCGGCGAAAATCTGCCGTGTGCCGTCCTTCCGGTTCCTGCGGCGGCTGGCTATGTGCTGTTGCACCCGCTCAAAATCTGCCTTGCTGATTATGGCCTCATGGGTGCCCTCAACCTTCCACCATTCACTTTTAGGCTTGCGGATTTTCTTCTTGCTCTTGAATGACACGTTGGTTTGCTTGTTGTGGACACTATTCCCGATGTAGTTTTCATCCTGCAAGATTTTCTTTACCTGTGCTATCGTCCACTCGTACCGCTTGCCCTCTGGCTGGGCCTCGTAGACGTGGGCGAAGGTGCCGTATCTCTGGAAGTTCAGCCATGACGGTGTGGGTATCTGTTCAGTGGCAAGTATGTGGGTTATCTTGGCGGCTCCCGCTCCTTGGACGGCTAAAGCAAAGATTTTTTCGATTATCCACTTTGTTTCCTCGTCCACCAACAAATGCCCTACCTGCTCCGGGTCTTTCCGATAGCCTAACGGGGCATAGGCTCCATAGTGTGCCCCATTCTCGTGCCGTGTGCGCATAGCCTTTGTTACCTTGCGGGAAATGTCCCTTGCGTACCATTCATTTATGACGTTCAAAAATGGGGTAAACTCGGTTGATTGCTGGTTGTTGCTGTCTACTCCGCTATCCACGGCGATAAAGCGGACACCCAACTCCGGGAATCGCATTTCCGTATACATTCCCATTTCGAGGTAATTCCGACCAAAGCGGGAAAGGTCTTTCACCACCACACAATTTATGCGGCCCGCTTCAATGTCGGTAATCATACGCTGAAAATCCGGACGCTGGAAATTGGTTCCAGAATAGCCGTCGTCTACATATTCGTCAACAACGAACAAGTTATTTTGCTCTGCGTAACGGCGTAACATCATGCGTTGCGTGGCTATGCTGTTGCTTTCCCCGGCTCCTTCATCGTCTCGGCTCAAGCGGAGATACAAAGCTGTGTTATATATGGGCTGTTTCATTGCAAAAAATCCTCCTTTGAGGAAACAGCCCCCGCACTTGTGATACACTTCCTAACAAAATTATTATATCACAAATACAGGGGCTTTTCAATCTTTTATGCTGTTTCTCTCGCTTTTTCTTTGATTTTATGCGTTATCAGGTCTGTTATTAGTTCCTCTATCGGCTTCCCGCTGGCGGGAAAATGTTCTGTTATTTTTATTCGGTCTTTCCCGATAACATAATATTGTTCACCGTTTGAAGCGGTTATGACTTCCCCCTGTTTCGAGGGGGCTTTTCCGATCATTCCTTGACCCCCTTCCGGCTTTGTTAGTTTCGCCTTTTCAGCGGTGGCGGCTTCGGCCGCTATTTTATGGGGGGACGCTCCCCCGTTACGTCCTGCATTCTTTCAGCTTGT
>CAJULJ010000125.1:2489-4431 GCA_910587395.1 uncultured Oscillospiraceae bacterium
AACATCTTGTGTAGCGTTATCTTGTAGTAGTCCTCTCGGTACTTTTTCAGCGTCGCAACGTCCCTTTGATAGACTTCGCTCCCGCTGACGTGTAGCCCATTCAATAGGCACCACTCCTCTCAGATATCCAAATATGTTAATTAGTCAAGTAGCGGGGCCTCCGGCCCCGCCGGGGGCTGGGCTTGCGGCTTGCGCCGCCGCCCCGCCCCCCTCTATCGGTTTCCCCGGCTCCTTTTGCTTATGCGCCCTTTATGCTCACAGAGGCGGTAATGCTTAACTGGTTCCGGTACTCCCCATAGAGTACGGCTTTCTCTATGTCCGTTATCTGTACTTCGGTTGCCAACGGTTTCAGTTTTCCGTAAGTAGAAGGAGCAACGGATTTCACTTTTACTGTAAGCTGTTCCATGGAATTATTTATATCCGGTTTGGAGTAAACTGTATTATCTTCCATTATCAGTAAAGTCACCTTGCTACCTGCTTCTTGTCCATCTACTACCCATGGAGCTGCTTTCTGATAGACAAGTCGTTTATCCGCCAGAAAACTTTCAAGATCGAATTTCTGGAAGCTGGACAATCCTTGTAGTGCCATTCTTTTTCCCTCCTTTTCCAGAAGCGGGGGACTTCGCCCCCGCTCCCCGTATAGCCGGTAGGTCAGCTCTCCTGATTACTTCTGCAACAATGCCAACAGCTTCTTTTTTGATACTTGGGGGATGATTAGGGCTTTCAGAGGTTGCCCATCAATGAGACAAATTCCTCGGCCTTGCCCGAACAACAGTTCCTCCTCGCCGTCAAAGTGCTCACCGGCGAACAAGCCTTTTCTACCCTCAGTGCTCAGCTTGCCAAGCCCCACGCAAATATGGAAATTATCTCCAGCTCCGCTGGCGCTGGGAAATATTGAAGCCGAATATCGTTGCATGGATAGCCAAACATACGTTCGACGACTGCGACCAAGCATGAGCAGCGTACTGAGAATCGAACGCATGTTCTCGGCCCGGGTTTTGCCATCTCTTGTCATTCCGAGGTGGCCGAGCATACCGGATACCTCGTCTATCAGGATGATGTGCGTTCGACCATCCCCGCCCTCGGGCAGTGATAGAAACATTTCATAAGCATTACATATCAAATCGTATGTTGCCTCAAATTCCGCGAAGTTCGGGGTGATACCTGCAAATTCACCCGACTTTTTGAAATCTGCTACCCAGAGATCAACATTCAGGTGCCGCATTTTGTAAAGCCAGTATAAAAGGGCCGTACTCTTGCCCGAGCCAGATCCACCGACAACAGACAAATGGCCCTCACTGGCATACACAGTAATCTTTAAATTATGACGAGCATATAACGCATAATCGTAGCCCAACATGAATTGGGATTTACCCATCTGTCAAATCTTCCTCTTCCGTATCGTCCGTCAAAGGGTTGTCCACAACAACGACAGCGGAGCCTGTCCGAATAATCGTATTCACAATCAACTTGCGATCTTCTTCATTCTCGGGATACCGGATTTCGAGATACGGATAATCGATATCCAGACGCTTTTTCCAATCGCCCAAAACCTCCGGCCCAAGACCCCTCGATACAAGGTGCTTCCTAATAATACCAATCATTACAACCTCGATAGTTTGCTTCTCGGTATCATCTTTAGGCTTTACGGTGATGTCAATACATGGCAATCCTGAATTAGTGCCACTGGCTATCACTGGCGTTTGACCAGCGGCACGCAAAGCGGCATCGAGTTTTGCCAGTGCCCCGTAACGCTTGTCACCAATTATATCGTTAAGACCTTGGCAAATCTCTCTATAAACTCCGGGGTCGTTTGCCAGCGAGACAGTGACTTTACCGTTCACAAAGTCCCGAATCTTCCGGGCGGCCTCTTCTTCACTACACCCGTTCCAATCTTTGACGACTTTACAGGCGACACCGAAACTGCCAACCGCTCCGGCAA
>CAJULJ010000126.1 GCA_910587395.1 uncultured Oscillospiraceae bacterium
GGCTGCACCCACCCGGTCATGCTGAAAGAGGCTGATCTGATCGACTGTGTTCTGGCCAGCCTGCAAGCTCATATCCGCCACGTTGTCTCTCTGGATGAGCTGCTGGACAGCATCAGCGAGGAACAGATCAACCAGGAGGAAATTGCCAAGTTTAAGGCGCAAATCGCGGATAACGAGGTCAAGCTGGAAGAAGCGCGGCAGTTCAAATCCACCCTTTATGAGAATTTTATCAGCAACCTTATCAGCAAAAAGGACTATCAGGATTTGAAGAATCTCTACACCGGGCGGGCGGAACAGGCGCAGGAGGCCATTGACCGTCTGCGGGCCGAGATGGAGCTGGTAACGAACAACAGCAGCTCCCGCCTGCGGTGGACCCAGCATTTCAAGGAGTTCTCCGCCATGACCACTCTGGACAGGCGGGCGGTGATCGCTCTGGTTCAGTCCATCCGGGTGGAGGGCAAGAACGATTTGGTCATTACCTTCCGCTATCAGATCGAATACGTCAAGGTGCTGAAACGGCTGGACCAGATGGGGAAACTTCCGCCCGACCTGCGGGATGTTCTGGATACACTGGCGGCAACGGAAAAGGAGGCGGCGTAAATGGCGCGAAAAAGCAGAAAAAATATTGCGGTGCAAGATACACCGAAGCGGCCCTCTATGAAGGTCTGGCAGACGGCGTTCTATATCCGCCTGTCGGTGGAGTTCAACGGCAAGCGGGGAGATTCCCTGGAAACCCAGCGGCAGATCATGGAGGCATATACCGCCCTCTGCCCGGACCTTGAGATCGTAGCGGTTTACACCGACAACGGTATCACGGGCCGGACCTTTGAGCGGGAAGCCTTTCAGCGGATGCTGGCCGATGTGGAGGCCAGGAAGATCAACTGTATCATGGTCAAGGATTTGTCCCGCTTGGGCAGAAACACCATCGACACCGGCTACTACATTGAGAAGTATTTTCCGCTCCATGGGGTGCGCTTTATCGCCGTCAACGATCAGTTTGACAGCGAAGATTCGGAAAACAGCGGAAATCATCTGATCGTGCCTCTGAAAAACATGATAAACGAGGCTTACGCCGCCGACATCAGCAAGAAGGTCCGGGCGCAGCAGAATCAGGCCATGCGGGATGGAGAATTTGTAGGGGCGCGTCCGCCCTACGGCTACCGAAAGGACCCGGACAACTGCCACCGCCTGCTGGTCAACGAGGACACGGCCCCTGTCGTCCGGCAGATTTTCCAGTGGATCGCGGACGGTGTTGCGCTGAATGAGGTTGTCAAGCGGCTGAATGCGTCCGGTGCACTTTCCCCCGGCGCATATCAGGCCAGCATTGGCCTTGTCAAAAGCAAGCGGCTGATTGGCGGGGGCCGTTGGAATGCCTGGGGTGTCAGCAAACTTTTGACCGATGAAGTTTATACGGGCGATATGGTGCAGGGTAAGCACACCAGCGTCGGTCATAAGCAGGTTCCCACTAAGCCGGAGGACTGGATCATAGTGCGCGGCACCCATGAACCGATCATCAGCCGGGAGCTGTTTGAGCGGGTGCAGTCTATTCGGAGGCAGACGGTGGAAGATGCGAAGGCATCGGAAGCCAAAAAGAATCCTTACACGGAGAATATTTTTCGTGGACGCATTTTCTGCGGTCATTGCGGCAGACCCCTCAACCGTCACAGGGACAACCAGCAGGGGAGCTATTCTTTTAGCTGCATTGCGAACCAGCGTATGGGGAGAGGCGCTTGCAGTCGGAGCGCCTATATCCGCGAGGATAAGCTGTTCTCCCTTGCTATGACATTTGTTTGTCGGCAGGCTGAAATTATGATGGGCGAGGCCCTGCGGCTGAAACAGTGTGACGGCAAAATCGCCGCACGGAAGGCCCAGGTGGATCAGGAGATCGCCGAGCTGGGGCAGCAGACGCAGAAAAATAAGGCCATCCGCGCTGGCCTCTATGAGAATTTTGTCAAAGGAATCCTCACCAGGGTGGAATACCTGGAAATGCAGGGGGATTACAGTCAGAAGATCAGCGGTGCGGTGGAGCGTGTTCAGCAGCTTCAAGCGGAGCAGAGCGAGTTGGAGCGGCAGATGAAACGCTTTACCAGCATGGCCGACAAGTTGGCGGCGGCGGGCAGGGACACGACCCTTTCCGCCCTGCTGGTAGACCAACTGATTGAGCGGGTCACAGTAAACGGCCCCGATGATATTTCCATCAAGTTTTCCTTTGAAAACGGCTTTGAGCGTGTGCGAGAGGTGCTGGGGAATGAATGACAGCCCGATCAGCTATGTGATTGCCCTCTATATCCGGCTCTCCACCGAGGACAGCAAGGTGGGCAGTTTCAGCATTGAGAATCAGAAACACGCACTCCACCAATACGTTGACGCTATGGAGGGTGTTAAAAACGCGGAAGTTCTGGAGTTCATCGACAACGGATATAGCGGGACCAATTTTGAGCGGCCAGCCGTCCAGAACTTGCTGGATCATATGAGGGAGGGCAAGATCAACTGCATCATCGTGAAGGACTTCACCCGGTTCGGGCGCAACAGCATTGAGGTCGGGTACTTTATGGAAATGGTTTTCCCTCTGTACGGTGTCCGCTTCATTTCCGTCAACGATGATTTTGACAGCGATAAGCTCCACGGAGACACAGGCGGCATCAATGTGGCGTTCAAGTATTTGGTCAGTGAGTTTTATAGCCGGGATCTGTCCATCAAGTACAAGAGCGCCAAGTATGTGAAGTTCCGGCGGGGCGAGTATCAGAGCAAGCTCTGTCCCTATGGCTACCAAAAAGGCGCTGATGGCCGCATGGAGCCGAACGAGGAAACAGCCCCCAATGTCCGGCTGATTTTTGAATTGGCGTGGGAAGGATATGGCCCTGGTGAAATCGGTAAGGCGCTGTATGAGCACGGCATTCCCACTCCCGGCGAGTACAAAGCGGCGCAGGGCGTTGCCAACCACGATGTCTCCCGCTGCGGCGGGGTATGGCCGACTTCTACCGTGATAAAAATTCTGGACGATGAACGCTATACCGGCACCTATATCATGGGCAAGCGGGAAGTGACGGAGGTAGGCGGGCACCGGCTGCGGATGAAGGATGAGAGCCAGTGGATCAAGATTCCTGACCATCATCCGGCTATCATCAGCAAGGAATTATTCGATCAAGTGCAGACCCGGCGGGCTCGTTTCAAATGTCCGAAAAACACCAGAACCTACCCTTTGCGGGGTAAGGTGTACTGCGGATGCTGCCGCCATGCTATGCAGCGGACAGATAACAAAAACCGTGTTTTCCAATGCAGGCATTCAAAGGTGGATGAATCCGCCCCCTGCCATGGCTTGACGGTCAAAGAGGCGGAGCTGGAAGGAATGTTGTATGAAGTCCTCGCCAAGCAGGCCCAGGTTATTTTGAATATAGCTGATCTCTCCAACGCCGGGAGGCTGGATGTTCAACTTGCGGAACAGGCTGAGTATGACAAGCAGATTGAAAACTATCTGGACCAAAAGCGAGTGCTGTATGAACAGTTCATTTTGAAGCAGATCACCATGGAGGACTACAAAGTCCAGAAGGCCGCTGTTGACAGTGAGCTTGACCGACTGCGGACAATCCACTCCAATCTGAAGGTGCAGACCTCGCAGATGGAGATGGACGAAAAAACGAAAAGCGCCAGAACTGAGCTGGCGCGGGAAGTAGTCGGGGCCGGTGGCTTAACGGCTGGGCTGGCTGACACGCTGATTGACCGGGTATATGTCTATCCGAATAATCAGGTGGAAATCGTCTGGAAGATCAAAGACTTCTGTATGGAGGCGGCGTGATGGAACAGAAAAAGGCTTGGATTTACTGCCGTGTGGCTCACAACGGGCCGGACAGCGCGGAGGCGCTGGCGGCACAGAGGAACAGATTGGAAAGCTACGCAAAGGAACATGATTTTGAAATCGTTGGTGTTTCCAGCGATATAGCAAGCGGCTTGACCTTTGAAAACCGCCCCGGTCTGCTGGAGTTTCATACGGAGGCGGTAGATGGAGACGTTGACATTCTGCTGCTCTGCGATCTTGCCCGGCTTGGCCGGGATTTGGACAGGAACCTGCAATACTGGTATTTGCTCCGTGATCTCGATGTCAGCATCCATACGGCCAACAGCGGCGAAGTGGATTTGAGCATAGCTGCTATGCTCTGTAAGATATTGAACAATAAGAAAACGCCCCAGGTAGGAGCGTAAAGTGCGGCCTTGAAAAATTTCAAAAAAGTTGTAAAACTTTTTGTCTTGGGCTTGACATTTGGGTGCCGGAGAGAGTGGGGGGTGATATTGGGCAACTGCTCCTTGTGCCACTTGTTG
>CAJULJ010000127.1 GCA_910587395.1 uncultured Oscillospiraceae bacterium
TGACCGACCACATGATGCTCCAGGCCACGGAGCTGGGCCTGGGCAGCGTATGGGTGTGCTACTTCAAGCCGGATGTTCTGTGCCGGGAGTTTGACCTCCCCGCTAACCTGGAGCCGGTCAACATTCTGGCTATCGGCTACGCTGGTGAGAACTTCGCTGACCCGGAGCGGCACAGCCAGACGCGCATCCCGGTGAGCGAGTTGGTTTCCTACGAAAAGCTGTAACTGAATCCTGCGGGCGGGTGCATTGGGGGAATGTCCTCATGCACCCGTTTTTTAGCAGTCCTATTGCTCCGATATGTGATCGTAGGTTTTTTCCAAAATCCATCTGATATGTTCATCGGCCAAAGTATAAAACACATTCTTGCCTGCCTTACGACCGTTTACCAACCGGGCGCTCCGCAGAATACGAAGCTGATGGGATATGGCCGATTCCGTCATCTTCATTTCTCCCGCCAGTTCGCTGACGCACCATTCCCGCTCCATCAAGAGCCACAAAATCCTGATACGGGTATAGTCACCCAGCGTCTTGTGAAGTTCAGATAGTGCGTCCAGTTCCTTTGCGGCAGGCTTTGATATTAAATTTCCTTTGTTCATGGCTATCCCCAATCTTCGACCATTTGACAGATACGGAAGGACAGGATATGATAGAGGCAGAAATGGAGGTAATAGGATGTCCCACTACCATCTTCCGCACAATCACGGGCAGAATATCGAGCGCGTCCTGGAACGGATGCCGCCTCCTGACGGGTTTCAGACAACCGCCGCTATTTTCCAGCAGCTTGGCGACCCGTCCCGCCTGCGTATCCTCTGGCTGTTGTGCCACAGCGAGGAATGTGTGTGCAACATCGCTGCCGCTGTTGGAATGAGCGACCCCGCCGTATCCCACCACCTGCGGATTCTGAAAAAGGGCGGAATTATTGAAAGCCGCCGGGATGGAAAAGAGGTCTACTACACTTTGGCAGACACCACCCAGGCGAAGCTGCTACACCGGACCATTGACGCACTGTTTGAGATCACCTGTCCTACCGATTGATAGAAGAAATGCGCCGCGCTTACGAAAGTGCGGCGCATTTCCTGTTATAGCTTTACTCCTGCGCCGGAGTTTCAAACTGCTTGACCCGCATGGCGCGAATGGCGTTCAGAATGGCGATCACCGAAACGCCCACGTCCGCAAATACCGCCGCCCACATATTGGCGCGGCCCACCGCCCCCAGGATCAGCACCAGGAATTTGACCCCCAGGGCAAAGACGATGTTCTCATTGGAAATGCGGATGGTCTTACGGGCGATCTGCATAATAGCGGCGATCTTGGACGGTTCATCCGTCATCAGTACCACATCAGCGGCCTCGATCGCCGCATCGGAGCCGAGAGCGCCCATAGCGATACCCACATCGGCCCGCGCCAGCACAGGAGCATCATTGATACCGTCACCCACGAAAGCCAGCATCCCCTTATCGCTTTTCTGTGCCAGCAGTTCCTCCACACGGTCTACTTTGTCGGCGGGGAGCAGTTCGGTGTAGGCTCGATCCAGACCCAGGCGGCGGGCCACGTCCTGCCCAACTGCATCCGCATCGCCGGTGAGCATGACCGTCTGGCGAATACCGGCGGCTTTCAGCGTCTTAATGGCAGCGGGCGCGTCTGCCTTGATTTCATCCGCAATCACAATACACCCTGCGTATCTTCCATCAAAGGCCACATAGACCACAGTACCAATAGCGTTGGAGGCCGTATAGGGAATATGCTCCCGCTCCATCAGCTTGGCATTTCCGGCCAGCACCGTCATACCATCAATCACCGCCTGGACACCATGCCCCGCGATCTCCTGCACATCGGTAATACGGCTGTTGTCAATTTTCTTGCCATAGGCTTTTTGGATGGACAGCGAGATCGGATGATTGGAGTAGTCCTCCGCATACGCCGCCAGTTCCAGAAGTTCCTCGTCCGTCATGCCATTTGCTTGAATTTCTGTGACAGCAAAGGAGCCTTTTGTCAAAGTGCCGGTCTTATCGAACACAACGGTTTCCGTGTAGGCCAGTGCCTCCAGATAATTGCTGCCCTTGACGAGTACGCCGATTTTGGACGCGCCGCCGATGCCGCCGAAGAAACTGAGCGGAATGGAGATCACCAGCGCACAGGGGCAGGAAATCACCAGGAAGGTCAGCGCCCGGTAAATCCAAATACTGAACGCCTGTCCCGTTACCAGCGGCGGCAGGACTGCCAGAGCGAGGGCGGCGAATACCACCACCGGCGTATAGTACCGGGCAAAGCGGGTGATGAAGTTTTCCATGCGGCCCTTTTTGTCGCTGGCGTTCTCAACAAGGTCAAGGATTTTGGCTACGGTGGATTCTCCAAATTCCTTGGTGGTCTGGATGGTTAAAATGCCGGTCTGATTGATGCACCCGCTGATAACCTCCATGCCTGCCTCCACCTCACGGGGCATGGATTCTCCCGTCAGAGCAGAAGTGTCCAGCGTGGAGCTGCCCTTGATGATCTTGCCGTCCAGCGGAACACGCTCACCGGGCTTTACAATGATGGTGTCACCGATCTGCACGTCCTCCGGGTCTACTTGGATCAGCTTGCCGTCTTTCTCAATGTTGGCGTAGTCCGGGCGAATATCCATCAGGCTGGTGATGGAGCGGCGGGACTTGGAAACAGCATAGGACTGGAACCACTCGCCTACCTGATAGAACAGCATAACGGCCACGCCCTCGGAGTGTTCACCCAGAATCAGTGCGCCAACTGTTGCGATAGTCATAAGGAAATTCTCGTCAAACACCTGACCATGCAGGATGTTGGTGATGGCTTTCCAGACAATATCCCAGCCGATCACCGCATAGCAGACGAGGTAGACCCCCAGCTCCGCCCAGCCCTCCAGATGGAGCAGGCCACCGGCGGCGAACAGCACCGCCGCCACGATGATGCGGGCCAGCAAATGCTTTTGTTTTTTTGTCATGTTGATACTCTCCTTCCCGCAAGAACACCGGCCACCCAAGGGTAGCCGGTGCTTTTGCACAGTTACGCTTTGACCGTCACATCCGGCTCGATCTTCTTGATGAGTGCCTTGGCCTCGGCCAGCACGCTGTCAAACTTCTCGTCCGGGGCCTCCAGCACCATCTTCTGGCCCAGGAAGTTGACGGTTACACTGGTAACGCCGTCGATCTTCTGGACGGCGTTCTGGATTTTGTCGGCGCAGTGGCCGCAGTCCAGGTCAATGAGCTTAATGGTCTTTTTCATAGCGTTAAGTTCCTTTCTTTGTTGAAATATGTGGTTTGTGGTTGGTTAGACATGGCCGAACGATTAAAAGTCTGTTTAATCGTTTCGCTTTGCAGTATAGCCGCCAGCCCCCGTAAAGTCAATGCTTTTTGGCCCGATATTCCTCTTTGGAGCGCAAAACCTCCTGATTGGATTTCTCCCGGAAAACAAAAACCATTTGGATAAAAAATGCTCCACAATGGAGCGGACAGCGGAGGTGAAAACCGTTTATAATAGCCCTCGGTCAATGCCATTCCCCTACCGGGGATGGGTATTGATACAAAACATAAGAAAGAAGGGATTATTTTGCGTAAGGAGCAATTTGACATCACAGGCATGACTTGCTCCGCTTGTTCAGCCAGGGTAGAAAAAAGTGTTGCCAAGCTCCCCGGCATCCAGGAGGTGTCTGTCAATCTGCTGAAAAACAGCATGGTGGCATCCTATGACGAAGCTGCACTTGACACGGGGCAGATCATCCAGGCGGTGGAAAAGGCTGGGTACGGAGCGATCCCCAAGGCTGGGCAGAACAAGCCCGCTGTCGAGCGAACAGCCGCTTCTGTCCCTGCTGGTAAACCGGCGGTCAGCACCGCCCAAGCGGAGTACAAACAAATGAAGGGCCGACTATTGCTGTCCGCCATCTTCACCATTCCCCTGTTTTACATCTCAATGGGCCACATGATGGGGTGGCCGCTACCCAGCGGTCTGCTGGGAATGGAGAACGCCATCACCTTTGCGTTCACCCAATTCCTGCTGCTCATTCCCGTGGTGTTCGTCAATGCGAAATACTACCGCATGG
>CAJULJ010000128.1 GCA_910587395.1 uncultured Oscillospiraceae bacterium
TTTGCCGAGGACAACTCCTTCCAGTATTTCACCTTCCGGGAGTACCTGTCCTATGTGGCGGCGGCGTACAAAATGAAATTGTCCAACGTAGCGGAACTGGTGCGGGGCTTTCACTTCGAGGACTACACCGACACGCTGCTGAAGGATCTGTCTACCGGCAACAAGAAAAAAGCGTTTCTGATCACCGCCTTCGCCCTGAAACGGCCGCTGCTCCTGTTGGACGAGCCGGTGAACGGGCTGGACTTCCAGAGCACAGAGTACCTGTACCAGCTGATCGCCGGGTACAAAGAGTACGGGACGGTCCTGTTTTCCTCCCACATTCTGGAGAGTATTACCCTGACCTCCGACCGGGTATTGGTGCTGGAGGACGGCCAGATTCGGAGGAGCTTTGAGGGCGGTGAGATCAACGCCGCCAACATTCGGGAGGCCCTACATGATGAAAATGAGCTTTGAAGTCACCGCCAAAAAGCTGTTTGGCGTGAAATATGAGCGGCTTATTCGGACGCTCTTTCTGGATCTGGTAGTCTTTTGGGGACTGCACATCTCCGGATTCCGGGTGGAGATTTCGCCTTTTATCCTGTGCCTCATGACCGGCGCCTTCTCCGCCGGGGTCATGTGGCAGGCCCTCTCCTCTGACGGCAACCGGGCCAACCTGGAAAATATGCTTATGCTCCCTTTTGAGGACCGGAACCTGATCGTCTCTTATGTGACCGCCCTGGGAGCCTATACGCTGCTCACCAAAACCGCCGGACTGCTGGCGGTGGTCTGGGCAGTCTCCGAATGGAGCTGGGCGGAGATCATGGACAGTATCCTCTGCGCCCTGGCCGCTATTGTGATCGTGTCCTGTCTCTATCCTCTGCGCTTGGGGCGTACAGACGCCTACGCCTTTTATGTCCGGCCGGCCAGCCGCAGGCGGACGGTCAAAGTCCACCGCCGTTCCTCCGTGTGGCGTTATTTGTTCCGCTACCTGATGGCCCACAAGAATTATCTGGTCAACACGGCGGCTATGTGGGGCGTGGCCTGTGTTCTGCCGGTGCTGCTGGGCCAGATGGAGGCCCGGTTCGTCCTGCCCATCGGCTTTGCCATCCTCTCCCTGAACACCCCCATCTGCATCCTGCTGTCCTGCGACCCGGCCCTGGAGCGGGCGGTGCGGTTTCTGCCGGGGCAGGGAAGGGCGTTCTATGTCCCCTATTGCCTGTTCATTTTCGGGTGCAATCTGGCGGCGGACATCGTTTTCCTGTGCAGCTGGCAAATCCAACTCGGCGGGATCGGCCCGCTCCATGCTTTGACGGCGGCAGCCTTCGCTCTGTTGAGTGCGGTTGGCTCCGTCCTGCTGGAGTGGTACTGCCCCATCCGGGGGTGGAAAATCGAGAGCGACCTCTGGCACCACCCGCGGAAATATATTGTGCCCGCTGTCATGCTCCTGCTGGCCGGGCTGGTGAGTATGTTCTGAAACAATTTTCTGCCTGGGCGGATAGGATCGCTCAGGCAGAATTTTTTCAAAAAGACAGACTGCTGTAACATTTCGCGGACATTTATCTGTTATACTGCCCTTATCACCAAAAGGAGGACGGGCCATGAAACGGATACTGATTGTCGAGGACGACGCCCTTTTGAATAAAACCTTAGCCTATAATCTGACTTCAGACGGCTGGGATGTCACCCCCGCCCTGAATGCCAGGACCGCCGAAAATCTGCTGGCCGGGAGGTCATACGACCTGGTGCTGCTGGACATCAATCTGCCGGATGGCAACGGCTATGACCTGTGCAGACTGGTCAAGCCGGAGCACCCGGACACGGTGGTGATCTTCCTCACCGCCAACGACCAGGAGAGCGACCAGATTCGGGGCTATGAGGCTGGGGCGGTGGACTACATCACCAAGCCCTTCTCTATCGGGGCCCTGCAGCGGAAGATTCGCGCCATGTTCGCTATGCTGGAGCACCACAAGCCGGCAAAGGATCTCTACGACGACGGCAGGCTGTTCCTGGACTTCTCGGAGCAGTCCGCCACCCTGAACGGGAAGCCGATCACCCTCTCCTCCATGGAGTACAAGATGCTGTACCTGTTCTGTAAAAATCCACGCCAGGTCCTGACCCGGCAGCGGCTCCTGGAGCGTCTGTGGGATGTGGACGAGAAATTTGTGGACGAGCACACCCTGACCACCTCCATCAGCCGCATCCGGGGCAAAATTGAGGCGGAGGGCGATACCTATATCAAAACCATCTACGGCATCGGCTATCAGTGGACAGGGGGTGAGCGGAAATGAAGCGTATACCCGTCAAAACCATGTTTTTGCTGGTGGAGGCCGGCGCGGCTGTCTCCATGTTGGTCCTTTCCTTCTTTCTCTCCGCCATGACCGGCCAGGGGTGGGTGCTGTTGGCTGGTACGCTGCTGACGGCCTGCGCCCTTTTTTGGCTGTTCCTGCTGACGCTGTTTTTCGCTGAACGGCTGTCTCAATTTACCAGCGACCTGTGCCGAACCATGGACAGTATGATCAGCGGCGGCGAGGAACCGGGCCGGGCCGGTGACAGCGAGACCATCTTTGCCCGCATCAGCTACCGCCTCTCCCGAGTGTACGGTATCCTCCAGGAAAACCGGCGCAGGGTGGATGAAGAGCGGCGGGAGCTGCAAACCCTGGTGTCGGACATTTCCCATCAGGTAAAAACACCGGTGGCAAATCTGAAAATGGTGACGGACACTCTGCTGGCAAAGCCTGTCACGGAGCAGGAGCGGCGAGACTTCTTGCAGGGCATCCGCAGCCAGACGGACAAGCTGGAATTTCTGGTGCAGTCCATGGGAAAAGCCTCCCGCCTGGAGACCGGGGCGGTCACCCTGGAAAAGAAGGACGTGCCGCTGCTGGACACTCTGGCCCAGGCTATGAGCGGCATCGTCTACGGGGCGGAGCAAAAGGGCATCTCTGTGGAGGTACAGTGCCCGGACGACCTGCGGGTGTCCCACGACAGCAAGTGGACGGCGGAGGCCCTGTTCAATCTGCTGGACAACGCGGTGAAGTACACCCCGGCGGGCGGGAAGATCAGCGTATCGGTGGAGCAGTGGGAGATGTACGTCAAGCTGGATGTGGCCGACACCGGCAAGGGCATCCCGGAGAGCCGTCAGGCCGCTGTCTTCCGGCGCTTTTACCGGGAGGAGGAGGTCCACGACCAGCCGGGGGTAGGTATCGGGCTGTATCTGGCCCGGGAGATCGTCACCCGACAGGGCGGCTATATCAAGGTGGCCTCGGAGGTCGGCCGGGGGTCTACCTTTTCCGTGTTCCTGCCCCGGCGATGAATTGTTCACAAAAAATTCATATTCAAAGCTCTAATTCGGACATTTCTGAGACATTTGGATTTTACAATCGCTCTGCAACAGGCGAACAGCCGTGAAAGGAGCAGCCAAAAATGAACGTATTACAGACCATTGACTTGAAAAAGCAGTATGGCAGCGAGCCCAACATCACCCGCGCCTTGGATGGGGTCAACCTCTCTGTGGAGCAGGGGGAGTTTGTGGCCGTGGTGGGCACCTCCGGCAGCGGCAAGTCTACCTTGCTGAATATGATGGGCGGCCTGGACACCCCCACCTCCGGCAGCGTCATCGTCCGGGGGGACGAGCTGGCGAAGAAAAACGACGAGGAGCTGACCATCTTCCGACGCCGGAACATCGGCTTCATCTTCCAGAACTACAACCTGGTCCCTATCCTGAACGTCTACGAGAACATCGCCCTGCCGGTTGAGCTGGACGGGGACACGGTGGACCAGAACTTTATGGACGAGATCGTCCACATGCTGGCCCTGGAGGATAAGCTGCAAAATATGCCCAACAACCTCTCTGGCGGGCAGCAGCAGCGGGTGGCGATCGCCCGGGCCCTCATCACCAAACCCGCTATCGTTTTGGCTGACGAACCCACCGGCAACCTGGACAGCAAGACCAGCGCCGACGTGCTGGGCCTGC
>CAJULJ010000129.1 GCA_910587395.1 uncultured Oscillospiraceae bacterium
CGGGGCTTACACCCGCAGCAGCCGGGAGAACAGAGTGATCCCGACACCGATAAACGTGAACACGATGGGGATCAGAAACAGCGGGTTGGCAACGACGATATCAGCGATCGAGGCCATCCAGCCGGTGGAGGCGGTGAAGACCTCCGTAATGGTGGACAGCAGGGCAGCCATGGTCATGGTGCCAGTTTCAGCGATAGCAGTTTCCATTTTTGCTTCTCCTTTCAAGTGATAATATCTTTAACCACCTTCACCACAAGGGTGAGGCAGACAAGACCAAAGAGATAGATAATGGGCTCAGAGCCCAAGAAGACGGCGACAGCCTGCAACATGCTGGTGGAGTAGGCGATCATGGCGTCCATTATTTCAGCACACCTCCCAGCAGCTTCATGAAACAAAACAGGAGGATACCGAACAGGAACACACCGGCCAGCCACTCATAGTCCACACCGGCAGCGCCGGGGGCGACTGTCTCCACGAGATACTGACGGGTATCATTGCCGACCGTCTCCGTGATGACGCTGGTGGTGGTGATGGGGGTGTATTCTCCGAAGATGGAGGAGATCAGGGCCTTGAGGCCGTCCAGGACCTCAGCCTGGGATTCCTCGGGGCGCAGATCCTCCACATACC
This sequence comes from uncultured Oscillospiraceae bacterium, assembly GCA_910587395.1. GTDB lineage: Bacteria > Bacillota > Clostridia > Oscillospirales > Oscillospiraceae > Enterenecus. Next base: position 628 of record CAJULJ010000129.1, read on the forward strand.
AGACCGGCTTGTCCTCCGCGATGTCGGAGACCATACCGGCAATGGCGGACAGGGTGTCCGGCTCTAGGGCAGGAGCTTCAGCAAAATCCGCATTATCCGATGCACCAGACCGAATCGGACTTTCCTCCACAGCCGGTACAGCATCCGGCGAAAGAAGCTGACCAGACGGGGACCATACATGACCAGCAGCATCCACATAACTGCCAACAGGATACTTTTCGTCAGAATGACCATCCACATATGACGGGGGAGCAGTTCCATTTTCTACACCTGCACTTTCTATTGGTTCGGAGGATTCCGTGGCCGCGCTCTGAGCGGCGGCCTCCTGCCACTCCTCATCCGAGGCAAAGGCCCAGCGTGGCGGGGCTTCCTCAGCGGCCAGGGCGGAGACGGACAGAGCACAGAGGCTCAGAAAAATCAGAAGGACTCGTTTCAAAATTCATCATTCCTCCGTTCTCTGGAGATTTTGGGGCGGTTGGTGCTGCCGGTTCTGGTGCCGACACCCCGCGGAGCGCCGCCGCCAAAGCCGAATATCAGGCGGACAACCAGAATGGAGATGGAGGCCAGCGCCACGCCCAGCCAGAGCTGGCCGAAGGTGAAGCTGAAGCCGGGGATATAGATGCCGAACAGGGACCAGACGCCGCTGACGAAGGCCCTGCCCAGGGCGGCGGTGGCTTCAAACATCCCGGCAGAGCCGCCGCCATCACCGCTGTCATCCGCCTCCACGACAGCGGGCGTATTGGAGGCCGCACAGGCGGTGGAGCGGGCCGGGAGCAGAAGCGCCGCCAAAAGCAGGCAGGCCAGAAGCGGCAGAAACCGCTGGATTTTCATGGTGGAACCCTCATTTCAGGAACAGTTTCAGCAGGGCGATGAACACGAACACCGTCACACCTGCGACCAGCACCAGCATGACCTCGGAAGGGAGCCAGGTCCACAGCACGCCCAGGGCGTCGCCGAAGGAGCCGAACAGGTCCACCAGCTGCGTGAGCTTGTCAAAGGCCATAGTGACCAGTTCAATGATGCCGTCCAGGATTTTGCCCAGGGTGGCTTGCAGCAGGCCGAGAATTCCGTCGCCGATTGTGCCGAGGACCTCGCCGATCTTCCGCAGAAGCCAGCCGAGAAAACCTTCTTCTTCCTCTCCAGTATCTCCGCCGGGCTTGCTGGAGCTGCCGGGCGGGCCGCTGCCGTCCGTGTCCTTGTACTCCTCGCCGCAGACGGAGCAACGGTAAATGGTGAAGCCCTGGGACAGCACGTTGCCGTTTTCGTCATAGGTGGTTTGGGTGGTCTGCTTGATCTCCCAGGTATGACCCAGTTTGGGCAGAGATTCCGTCTTTTTCTTCTCGCAGCGGGAGCAGGTAGACTCCACAGAGCCGGGCGTGGAACAGGTGGCATCTGTGCGTTTGGTTTCCTTCCAATCATGCTTGCAGGTTTCCGGATCCACATCGTCTCCGGGCTTGTCCGGCCGTTCCGGCTTGGCGTCCGCATCCACGTCCGGGGAGGAGCCCACGGGAGCGAAGGTGAAGCCCAGGGCATTCTTGGTGGTGGTGCCGTTATAGACGGTGGCGGTGACGTCTATCCAGTTATTGCCGTCATACAACTGAGGCTGGCCGCCGGTATGGTCCTCGCGGAGGGGGATGTAAAAGAAGCCCCTGGCGGGATTGGAGGGCCGGACGCCGCCAATGCGGCAGGTGGTGACATCTATATTGCTCTGGACATAGATGGTATTGCCGGTGAGGCTGTCCGGCAGCGCCAGGACCTTATTGGTGTCGTAGGGCTGGTTGGGCGGAGTGTAAACCCCGGTGGAGGACAGGGAGCCGGTGGTCACGCGCAGTTCGTCCAGGTAGAGGGAGCCGGAGGACTTGATGTAGAACTTGTCCGCCGTGGGCTTGCTGAAGGGGCCGGAGCCCACCAGATCGCCATTGACGAAGTAATAGATATACCCGTTGGCGATGGTCACACGCATGGATACCCACTGGTTCCGGTAGCTGTCATAGGAGAAATCGGCAGCAACATATTGAGAGGGAGACCACGTATAGTCGCTGGTCAGATAGTGGGTGATTTTTCCGCCGTGCAGAAGGCCGCGCGCAGTTGCTCCGCTCGGAGTATAACCCGAAGAATAGCCCTCAGGAGCGGATGTTACTTTGAATTCAAACGTCTCTGACGAACTTGACAGCCTGGGAACTGCGCTGGAATACTGCATATATCCATATAGCAGCCGGCTGTCCGTATATCCGGTGGATGTATAGGATGCGGGAGCCGTATCACCAGCGGCAAATGTAGTTGAAATAAAAGGCGATGTGCCAGTTCTGAGGCCGGAATTATAATCTGCATAGTAAATATAATCATAAAAATAGCTGCCCGCTAAATCATTTCTGCGAAAAATTGTGCCATTAGGATAGATCCTATTCAGCCACCAGCCATTACGCAGCTCTCCATTACTGCTGGTACGTCTGGCTGTTTTATCATGGTCATCATAATACTGGACCAGGTGCCAGCTCCGGGAAACAGGGATTGCACCGAAGATATTCGTATCTCCGAAGTAGACACCCAGGCTGGAAATGTCATTATAGTAGACCCGGAAATCGAAGGACAGGCTGTTATACCCGGACAGGCCGGGAATGGTCACACCGGCGGCGGAACCATTCGGCAGCGTCACGGCCTTACCGAAGGCGCCGCTGTCCACGTAATTTGTCGAACGGTTCTGAGAATAAAAGGTCCGGTTAAAGCTGGAGCTGTCGGTATAGTCGCCGTCAAAGTGCTGGAGGCTCAGGGTATTGGGATCATCCGTGACCAACTCGTAATTTGCCACGTCATAGTCCAGATCCAGACCGGCCACCTCGGAGGCGGTGAGGGTGGAGCTGTTGCGCCCGTCCTTCAGCTCGTAGTAGTAGACGTTGGTCACGTCCCCGACGTCCTTGTCGTACTTGTTGTTCGTGGTGTTGTAGGTGTAATTGACGGTAACAAAGGTGGGGGAGTACTGGACGTCTACCAGATAATACTCGTCTGTGCTGTTGTCGATGGAAATGTAATAGCGGCTGTTGTCCTGGTTGTAATAAAGGTTGTTCTGGGTGTAGTCGTTCTTGGTGAACGAAGTGTAATTGTAGTTGTTGGTGGTATTGTCGTAGTACCAGGAGTTAAAATCCGCGCTATAGGTGTACTGATTATTGGTGGTATTGGTGATGTTGTTTGTAGTGTAGTTGTTGAGGAAGTCCGAGAGCCGGACATTGGCCTTGTAATTGTTCGTGTTGTTGGTGGTGTTATGGATGGTGTTGAAGGTCTTGTT
>CAJULJ010000130.1 GCA_910587395.1 uncultured Oscillospiraceae bacterium
GCTGCTGGGCGGAATAGAGAAAGCAGAGGGTCCCCATCAGGCAGACGGCCAGGGCAATCGTCAGGATGACAAACACGCTCCGGCGCTTGTCGGCTTTGATGCTGCGGCTCGCCAGCTTCTTCTCCACCGCGCTGGTGTCATTTTCAAAAGGCCAAGTCATCGCCGCCACCCCCTCAGCCCACGATTTTGCCGTCCTCGATCCGCACGATGCGGTCGGCCAGCTGGGCGATCTCGTTGTTGTGGGTAATCATCGATATAGCCGCCCTGCCGGGAAATAATCTCCCGTGCCAGATACAGGCCGATGCCCACTCCCGGTTGGTCGTGGACCTCCTCCTCCCGGTAAAAACGCCGGAAGATAGCGGCCTGACGGCTCTTCGGGATGCCCCTGCCGGTGTCGGACACATCCAGCTTGACGTACATCTCCCACTGCTCCACCGACACGCAGATCCTCCCGCCCACCGGGGTGTACTTCACCGCGTTGTCCAGCAGATTGAACAGGGCCTCCGCCGTCCACTTGCTGTCGTGGGACACCCGCAGGTCGTCCGGGCACTGTACCTCCACAGAGATGCCCTTTTGCTCCGCCCCGTAGACGATGCCGCTCATAGCCTGGGCCAGAGTGTCCAGCAGCGGCACGTCCTTCTTTTCAAGCGTGATGGCCCCAGTCTCCAGACGGGAAGCTTTCCCCATGGACTGCACCAGAAATTCCAGCTTATCCGTCTGGCTGCGGATGCCCTGCAAGAAGTCTCGTCGCTCCCGCTCTGTTACGGGCTTTGCCAGCAAGGTATCCGTCACCATTTTCAGATTTGCCACCGGCGTTTTCACCTGATGGGAGATGTCCGACACCAGCATTTGCAGCTCCCGCCGCTCCTCGTCCACCTTGCGCCGGTTCTCCTGAAGGACGCCGTACAGTCGGGAGAGGCGGTAGCTGATGCGGGCAAAGATGGTCTCACGGTCTTCGGCTCTGGCCGGCTCCTGGCCGCCGGTAATCATGCTGTCCATGGTTTGGCACAGGCCGCTGGTAAATTGGGACAGCCGCTTGGCGAAAAGCTGCGTCAGCAGGAACAGCCAGAATAAAGCGCAGGCCGTCAGCAGCGCACCGGCCGGCAGTACCCATCCCTGACCCGTCAGGTTGGAGAGGAGGAAGGAGAGGGCCAGCATGGAAATGGCCGCGCCGGCCTCCACCAGCAAAAACATGGTCTTGACGGGCATACGCCTCATTTCCGCTCACTCCCTGTCCACTGATAGCCGATGTCATAGATGGTCTTGATATAGGTGTCGCCCTCCGCCTCGATCTTTCCCCGGATGCGGCTGATGGAGGTGGTCAGGGTGTGCTCATCCACAAATTTCTCGTCTACATCCCACAGCCGCTCCAGGAGCCTCTGCCGGGTCAGGACCTGGCGTGGATTTTTGCAAAACAGGTACAGCATCTTATACTCCATGGGGGAGAGGGTGATCGGCTTCCCGTTCAGGGAGGCGGCCTGCTCCGAGAAGTCCAGGAACAGCCTGCCGTCGTCGTAGAGATCCTTTGCTGGTCTGTGGTGCTCCAGCATGGCGAACATGGCGCGGATCTTCCGCTGCAGGGCCCCTATTGAGAAGGGCTTGGTGATATAGTCCACCGCCCCCGCTTCATAGCCCCGAATCTGGTCGCTCTCCTGGTCGTTGGCGGTGAGGAAGATCACCACCGTGTCCGGGTGCTCCGGCTTGACCAGTCTGCACAGGTCATAGCCGTTGCCATCCGGCAGATTGATGTCCAGCAGCACCAGGTCGTATGACCTCCCGGCCAGCAGATTTTCGGCGGTTCTGGCATTCAGGGCGGGGGTGACGTCCCAGCCGTCAGAACTCAGGTTGTAGGCTACGGTTTTATTCAAAAGGGCGTCGTCCTCCACAAGCAGTATCCGCTTCATAGTCTGTCCTCCTTTTGGCTGTGTTCTCACACCTCGCCTGTTCGCGACGCTCACGACGGCTCAGCGCTTACACAGTATAACAGAGAAATGTCCGCGAAATGTTACAGCGGTCTGTCTTTTTGAAAAAAATTCTGCCCGAGCGATCCTATCCGCCCAGGCAGAAAATTGTTTCAGAACATGCTCACCAGCCCGGTCAGCAGGAGCATGACAGCGGGCACAATATATTTCCGCGGGTGGTGCCAGAGGTCGCTCTCGATTTTCCACCCCCGGATGGGGCAGTACCACTCCAGCAGGACGGAGCCAACCGCACTCAACAGAGCGAAGGCTGCCGCCGTCAAAGCATGGAGCGGGCCGATCCCGCCGAGTTGGATTTGCCAGCTGCACAGGAAAACGATGTCCGCCGCCAGATTGCACCCGAAAATGAACAGGCAATAGGGGACACAGAACGCGCTGCCCTGCCCCGGCAGGAACCGCACCGCCCGCTCCAGTGCCGGGTCGCAGGACAGCAGGATGCAGATGGGTGTGTTCAGGGAGAGAATGGCAAAGCCGATGGGCAAAACGAACCGGGCCTCCATCTGCCCAAGCAGCACCGGCAGCACGCAGGCCACGCCCCACATGGCTGCGGTGTTGAGCAGATAATTCTTGTGGGCCATCAGGTAGCGGAAGAGGTAGCGCCACACGGAGTAACGGCGGTGGACCTTGACCGTCCGCCTGCGGCTGGCTGGCCAGACATAAAAGGCGTAGGCATCTGTACGACCCAGGCGCAGGGGGTAGAGACAGGATACAATCACAACAGCGGTCAGGGCGCAGAGGATACTGCCCAAAATCTCCGCCCAGCTCCAGTGGCCGACTGCCCAGACCACCGCCAGCAGTCCGGCGGTTTTGGTCAGCAGCGTATAGGCCCCCAGCGCGGCCACATAGGAGAACACCAGGGTTCGGCCCTCAAATGGGAGCATAAGCATATTTTCCATGTTGGCCCGGTTGTCCCCGGCGGAGAGAGCCTGCCACATGACCCCGGCAGAGAAGGCACCGGACATCAGGTACAAGATGAAGGGAGAGATTTCCATCTGGAATCCAGAGATGTGCAGGCCCCGAAAGACCACCAGCTCCAGAAAGAGCGTCCGAATCAGCCGCTCATAGTTTACGCCAAACAGCTTTTTGGCGGTGACTTCAAAGCTCATTTTCATCATGCAGGGCCTCCCGAATGTTGGCGGCGTTGATCTCACCGCCCTCAAAGCTCCGCCGGATTTGCCCGTCCTCCAGCACCAATACCCGGTCAGAGGTCAGGGTAATACTCTCCAGAATGTGGGAGGAGAACAGGACTGTCCCGTGCTCCTTATATCCGGCTATCAGCTGGTACAGGTACTCTGTGCTCTGGAAGTCCAGCCCGTTCACCGGCTCGTCCAACAGGAGGAGCGGCCGTTTCAGGGCGAAGGCGGTGATCAGAAACGCTTTTTTCTTGTTGCCAGTGGACAGATCCTTCAGCAGGGTGTCGGTGTAGTCCTCAAAGTGAAAGCCCCGCACCAGCTCTGTCACGTCCGGCAATTTCGTTTTATACGCCGCCGACGCATAGGCCAGGTACTCCCGGAAGGTGAAATACTGGAAGGAGTTGTCCTCGGCAAAGACGGTGTACCGCCGCAGCTTGAAGCCCTTGTCCCGGAAGCTGGCCGTCTGGCCGTTCAGGCGGATGCCGTCACAGCGGAACCCCTCATGAAGACCGGACAGGGTTTTCAGAAAGGTGGTCTTTCCGGCCCCGTTCAGGCCGATGAGCCCCACCACCTCATGGGGCCGCAGTTGGAGGGAGAAGCCAGACAGCACGTCCTTCCCCTCGCTGTACCAGGCGCTGAGGTTTTGCAGCTCCAGAATGTTCCCACCCATGGTCAGCGCTCCCCCCTATTATTTTTTGCCTTTTTCCAGGAGGCATAGGCGGAATACCCAAAAGCCGCCCCCATCAGGACATAGAGCCCGGCCCACTCCAGATTGCCGGACAGGCCGC
>CAJULJ010000131.1 GCA_910587395.1 uncultured Oscillospiraceae bacterium
ATCGGGCTGGTGATGCGTTCCATCTTCGGGGACAGCATGAACACTACCAGCATCCAGAAGGTGGAAAACAACCGGTTCAGCCGAGCCGACCTGGAGAGCAAGCTCCTGATGGTGGACGATGATATGGACATGAGCGCCCTGCCCAAGACTAACTATATCAAATCTATTGTGACCTCGGAGTGCAAGATGGACATGGAGCGCAAGGGCGTCCAGAGCTACCAGAGCCAGCTCTATGTGCGGTTCCTCTGCTTCGGCAACGGGGCCTTGACCGCCCTCCATGACCGGTCTGACGGCTTCTTTCGCCGCCAGATTGTTTTAACTACGAGGGACAGACCGGCAGAGCGGACGGACGACCCGTTCCTCTCTGAAAAACTGATTGCCGAGCGCGAGGGAATATTCCTCTGGTGTCTGGACGGGCTTCACCGTCTGCTGGTAAACAATTATCGGTTTACCATCAGTGACCAGGCCAAAGAGAACATCTCCGTTGTAGTCCGGGAGGCCAACAACATTGTGGATTTCCTGACCTCTAATGGCTATGTCCAGTTCAAGGCAGACAGCGAGGCCGCTACCCGTGACCTGTACGCCGCCTATAAGGTCTGGTGCGAGGACAACGCAGAGAACCCGCTTTCCCCCAAGAGTTTTTCCGGCTTCATCGCACAGAATGCCGATGCCTACCGGCTGGAGGCCACCAACAATGTGTATATCGGCAGCGGCAAGCGATGCCGTGGCTACCTGGGAATTGAGGTCTTAATAAAGCCGACCGCTTTATAAAAAAGAAATGAAATTATCTGTACGTGCGTACAGGCGTACAAGGGAGGCCGCTCCTGTACCGATGTACGTATGTACGGATAGTTTTGAGTTTGCCTTTATTTTTTTATAGGCAGTTATGCCGTACTGCCTATAAAAAGTCGTATAAAATTCAATCCTTGTGATTTTCGTGAAAAATGTCATTCAGCGGCGATTGGCTTACACCCGTTGATGATTTGCGGAACCGTGTAGCCGCTTTGTGGATAAGCGGTCTTTCCTACGGTTCCGGCGGGTATCCCACGAAACTGTGAAGTCGATAGGTGGCCTTTATGACCTGGGTTTCATCATAGCAAATCTGAGCGGAAATTACAACCGCAACAATCTTTATCATTCCGTAAAAACGCTTTACGGAATATAAAATCAAATTAATCAGAAAGTGAGGGAAAAGTTTTGAAATCCGATTTGAGGAACGAAATCAAGGCGTACATTGTGCGCCAGGGGATGACCATGCAGGAGGTGGTGGATGTACTCTCCGATGAGTATGGCTGGTCGGACAGCGTGTCCAACCTGTCCAACAAGCTCCAGCGGGAGTCCCTCCGCTACAAAGAGGCTGTCCAGCTTGCCGATGCGCTGGGCTATGACATTCAGTGGGTCCGGCGGAAGGATGCCTGACCCGGAACAAACAGACTATGAATTACGGAGGTACTTGATTGAACGATTTTGAAAACTATGTGTACGAACCCATTGACCTGTGCGCCTGCTATGAGCCGATGTTTGAAGCGCCGCAGGAGCTGATTGACGAGTGGAACTCTGCCTGCGCTGAACCGGACGAGGTTCCCGCCTTCTATGTGGAAGATGAGTACGGAACCCTGTACTTCTACTACGGCAACACCCGTATCCGGGTCGCCGAGCATTTCAACGACAACGGGAAGCCCATCGGGACGCTGATCGAGAATGTGATCCGCTACTCCGCCTCCCGTCAGGCGGCAGAGAATTGACAGATTGGAATTGAAACCGGCCCGCGCTTATGGTATAATTGCACCAGCATAAGTATTGTAAGCGCGGGTTGTTTCATATTGGAAGGAGGCAACATTTTTGAAACAACCGCAATATAACACCGCGCTCTATATGCGCCTCAGCCGAGACGATGAGACCTTTGGCGACAGCGTTTCCATCGAAACCCAGCGTACCGTCCTCACCCAGTTTGTCAGGGAACACCCGGAGTTTCATGTGGTATCCGAATTTGTGGATGACGGATGGAGCGGAACGAACTTTGAACGGCCCCAGTTCAAGCGGATGATGGAGGAAATTGAAGCGGGAAACATCAACTGCGTCATCACGAAAGACCTTTCCAGGTTTGGCCGCGAACACATCATGATGGGCTACTATCTGGAATTTGTGTTTCCGAAGCTGAAAGTCCGCTATATTGCCGTCAACGACAACGAGGATACCGACAGGGGTTTGTCTGACTTTGTGCCTTTCAAAAATCTCATAAACGAGTTCATGGCCAAAGACACAAGCCGCAAGAGCAAAGCCGCGTTCCGTGCAAAATTCCTCAACGGCGAAAGGGTCAATTCCATGGCTCCCTTTGGCTATGTGAAGCACCCTGACATCAAGAACAAGCTGATGGTCGATGAGGAAACCGCCTGGATCGTCCGTAAGATTTTCGACCTTGCTTTTCACGGCATGGGGGCTAATCGGATTTCCAAAGTTCTGATGGATGAAAAAATCCCGTGTCCCGGCTGGTTCCAGTACACCCGCAACGGAGGCTGCGCCCACTTCTTTGAAGGCCAGCCGGACGAGAAGCGGTATGTGTGGTCCAAGACACATGTTAAAAACATTCTGAAGGATGAAACCTATATCGGCAACACGGTTCACCATCGTCAGGGAACGATTTCCTACAAGAATAAAAGGGTGGTTCGCAACCCGCAGGAGAAGTGGCTGCGCATTGAAGGAACCCACGAAGCAATCATTGAAACAGACGTTTTTGAAGCGGTGCAGAAACAGATTACCAGCCGCCGCCGGGAATGTAAGGATCACAGTTCGCAGATTTTCTCCGGCCTTCTGAAGTGCGCTGATTGCGGATGGTCGATGCGCTATGGCGTTCAAAGCAGCGCCAGAAATCCGTATGCCTATTACAAGTGCGGCAAGTACAGCGACTTTCAGACCATGGGCTGTACCTCACATTATATCCGCTACGATGCGCTCTACGCCTATGTGCTGGCAAGAATCCAGCACTGGTCGGTCAAGGCCATTCAGGACGAGAAAGCGCTTTTGAACCAGCTTTTGAGTACCGGTGACAGGGAGCGGAACGCCGCCCAGAAGAAGCAGACTGCGGAGCTGAAAAAGGCCGCAAAGCGCAAGACGGAGATTGACGGGCTGTTTGCGAAGCTCTATGAGGATTGGGCCGCTGGGCGCATTACAGAGTACAACTTCAATATGCTCACCGCCAAATACCAGACCGAGCAGAGCGAGCTGGCAGAGAAGATCGACACTCTGACTGCGGAACTCGATACGGTGAAGCAGACGGAGAGCGATGCCCGGAAATGGGTTGACCTCATCCGGCAGTACGCAAATCCCACGGAGTTGACCGCCCCTCTGCTGAATGCCCTGATTGAGAAAATTGTTATCCATCAGAGCGTCAAAGGTGAGGACGGTGAGCAGGAACAGGAAATTGAGATTTTCTACCGCTTTATCGGCAAGATTGATTGAACATTGGAATTTGTATCCTTAACAGAACTACACGGAGGTCCTCTTTCGAGAGAAACCGATTCCCGTGTGCCACATACGGTAAACAAATATTCTCACTCGTTCCATAGATGTTGCATTCCTATATTCAGATAACTCCCTCGGTCGCACCAACTGCCCTGAAATTCCACAACCGTGAAGAACCAACCATTATCATCTATCCATATCCGGGTAGAACCTTTCTGGAACATCCCTTTGGGTTTCAGCACTGCCCGAACCGCTTGTTTGATGAGGGTATTGTAGTTTTCTTCCATAATTTAGCTATACTACATGGCGTCGTCAATAAAAATATGATATAATCGTCCTCAAAGAAAAGG
>CAJULJ010000132.1 GCA_910587395.1 uncultured Oscillospiraceae bacterium
CACGCTGAAATGGTAGAACTGACCTTTGCGGACGGCACAGAGCTTGAACTGCCCTATGCAGCATATTCTGGGCACTTTCACAGTCTGATTAACGACCACGGGCGTATTGAACGCATCCACTATAAACCCGGAAATGAGCTGGAGCTGGACTGTGTTCTCCAGAAAGAGCGCATCGCCTCTGCCGTCAGAAAGAGGACGCCCCGTAAGAAGAAACCGGCTGTAAGGTAGCACCCACAGCGGACAGCGCCGCCGAAAGGCGGTGCTGTCCGAGCAAGTATGTCATTTGGTAGCACACCAAATGACCCTTGTTAAGGGGCGAAGCCCCCTTAAACCCCCCAGCGAAATACGTCTCACCGTGAGACGTATTTCCGGCATCAATCAAGGAGGCGATTTTCAAGAGACTCTTTTGTAAACAGAAATGTTCAGATTGTTAACTATTCTTTGTTAGCTGTTCTGAAATCCAGTTTGTAATCGGCTTAAAAATGATATAAAAACAATATCCTATCATTCCACCAATTACATTAGTAATCAAGTCCGTAATGTCCGAAGAACGGGAACCGCTAATCAGCGGTTGCAGCAACTCAATGCCAAGGCTCAAAAGAAAGCAACAGAATATCGTTTTGAAAAAACCTGATTTTTGACCTTGCGAAAGCGGGTATAGAAAGCCAAACGGTACAGTCATAATGATATTTAACACTATCTGCCTGAGAAAATCTCCCCTGCCCGATAACACATCTACAAATGGCACCATATTCATAGGAGTGTAGGGGTGATTGAAAATAAAGGGGAGTTTCACTATGATTGGCATCAAAGTGAAAAAAACCACAAAAGATAGATACACATACATGAGCGTGTTAAAAAACAATGTATCTCTACCTTTGCTTTTCCATCTTTTGAAGAAGTAGAACGCATATAAGATAGCCAACGCTATAAAATCTATTACATATTTTAAGGCATATTTCATAATATCGTTTCTTTTCAATTATGGATTTGTAAAAAAATTATAGCACAGGAACAAAGCACATTCAATGCCAATTTAATATTGCAGAAATGCGTCTCACGGTGAGACGTATTTTTTACTGCCCACCGAAAGGAGGATGCCATGAGGAAACGCAATCGCCATGTGAGCGTGTGGATGAATGAGCAGGAATACCGGCACCTGAAGAAGCAGGCCGAGCTTGCGGGGCTGGGCATTGACCCGTTTCTCCGCGCACTCACCGCTGGAGTACAACTGCGCCCCCGCCCGCCCGACACCTACGCCGCCCTGCTCCGGGAGTTGTCGGCCATCGGCAATAATGTGAACCAAATCGCATATTGGGCCAACGCCACCAAGGGCATCGGCAAAGCGGAGATTGCGGAGGCCGCCGCCCTTGTCCGGCAGGCGTGGCGCATGGTAAAGGAGACGCTGTAATTGGCCTACGACAAAATCATTACCCTGCATGGACGCATGGATCACTGTATCGACTATGTTCTGAATGAAGAAAAGACCGGCCTCGCCGCTGCCCTGGCCTATGCGGAGAACCCGGCCAAAGCCCACCAGCTTGTCACAGGCATCAACTGCGACCCGGACACCGCCCTGTCGGATATGCGCGCCACCAAGAGGCGCTGGGATAAGAAAGGCGGCGTTTTGGGCTACCATATCATCCATTCCTACGCCCCCGGCGAGGTAACGCCGGATGAGGCCCACGCCGCCGGGGTGGAATTTGCCCGCCGTCTGCTGGGGGACAAGTACGAGGTTGTTGTGGCGACCCACGTTGACCGGGCGCATCTCCACTGTCACATCGTTTTCAATTCCGTTTCCTTTGTAGACGGGAAGAAATACCGCAGCGACTTCCAAAGCTATTTTGGGGATCTGCGCGGCACGTCCAACGAAGTGAGCCGGGAGCGCGGCCTGTCGGTCATCGAGCCGCAGGGCCACGGAAAACATTATACCGAGTGGACAGCGGAAAAACAAGGGCGAAAAATCGTGATGGCCGGGGTCATGCAGGATATTGACGCCGCCATCGGGGAGAGCTTTACCTTTGACTCCTTCCTTGCCGCCCTGCGGCGGCAGGGCTATACCATTAAATATGGCTCGAATGTGAAGCATACCGCCGTCCAGCCCCCAGGCGGGGACTATGTATTCCGGCTGGACAGCCTGGGCGACGGTTACACCGAAGCCCACATCCGGGAACGGCTGGCGGCGGCGCGGCGGGGCGAACCCTACGAGCTGCCCCTGCCGCCGTCTGCGCCGCCCATACCGCTGGTACGCCCCATTCCCCAGGTAAAAAAACGTTATACCGTCCGAGGGGGCGCTGTCCCCCGTCAGCCGCGCCGGAAAGTGCGCGGCTTTCGTGCGCTCTATCTGCGCTACTTATATTTACTCAACCGCTGCCGCCGCCCCCGGCGCACCCCGCCGCCCCCGGCTGTCCGCAGGGAAGTGGCAAAGCTCCAACGCTATCAAAAACAATTCTGTTTTCTACTGCAATACCGCATAGAGACGGACAGCCAGCTTGCCCTGCTGGGCGACGCCCTGCAAGGCCAGATCGACCTGCTGACAGACTACCGTGCGGAGCTTTACCGGGAACGACGCGAGGGCCGGGACGTGGGGACCGAGTTGGAGACTGTCAATGGCAAGCTGCGCTCCACCCGCCGCGAGCTGACGATCTGCCGAAAAATTACGGAGGATATTCCGAAAATCAGGGATCGGGAGCAGCTCATGCGGCAGGAGGAACGGAGCAGCCATAAGGCCGTCCGGGATCGAACGGACGAGCAAGTAAGAAAGGAGAAGAAAGGCAAATGGATGTAAGTGCTGAAGCTGCCGACGTTGTAGTACGGGAGAGCTTACAGGCGACCGAGGCGGCGGCGAAGCTGACCCTGGAGGGCGTGAAGAATGTCGCCGCCCTTCTGCTGGCGATTGCCAAGCAGGACATGAAAGTGGTGGGCCAGACCACGGCCAAGCGGCTGGCCCGCGACCCTGCCCCCGCCGTGGTCATCCCCATCAAGGCCGAGGACAAGGCCAAATTCCAGAAGCTGGCCAAGGAGTTTGGAGTCCTCTATTTTTTCGCGCAGAAAAAGGGGAATGACAACGGGATGCTTAATGTGGTTTCCAATGAGAACTACGCCGCCCTGCTCAACGCCATCATGCAGCAGTTGGGCTACCCCATTCCCCAAAAGGAACAGGAGGAGGACACGCAAAAAAAAGCGAAGTCCCGCGCTCCACAAAAGAAATCCTCGCCAGAGCGCGGGAGTGGCTTGAAACCGTCTCAGACGACTGCGGCGGCTGTTGAACCGGACTCCCCCACCAAGAAGAAGCTGGATCAGTTACAGCGGCTGGCGGCACAGTCCCGCCCTGGGCCGGAGAAATCGAACAGAAAGGTAAGGTAACTATATGGCAAGTTTGAGTGAAATCCTCAACAGTAAGGCTGAAATGAAGCAGCAGCGCACCGAGAGCCGCAGGGCCGAGCGTGAGCAGTTGTCCCAAATGCGGGACGGGGCGCTGATGGCCATTACAGCCAACCCCGATCTCTACACACGCTTCCTTATTTTGCAGGCGGACAACATCGGCCTGAGCGCCGGGAATATCGCCCTGACCCTATCGCAGATGGCAGACCCCACCAAGATCGGCACCACCGATTTTTGGCA
>CAJULJ010000133.1 GCA_910587395.1 uncultured Oscillospiraceae bacterium
ATTTCGCTGCCCATGCCTCCTCACCGTGTCTTGTAAAATTTGAAGTTTTCAGTGACAGCCCTTGCAGTTCCCGCAGTCGCCATTACAGCCTCCGCTGGACTTGTGAGATTTCCACAGGGACCGGACAGCCAGTGCCACAACAGCAATCAGCGCGGCAATCACGATGATATTTCCCAAGATAGCGTGCATGGTCAATCGCTCCTTTCTGGGTCGGTCAATTTGCAGCAGCGGCCACAGAGGTCAGCCGCCGGGTGTTTTCCTCACCCTGATAGCCCTTGCGAACCAGCAGGCAGATAATCGCGGCCAGAAGAGCCAGGGCCACGACGGTCCACAGGTTAAAGCTGACCGCCCCGGCGACCAGCCCGCCGATCTGGTAGACGATGAGAGCGGCCGCATAGGCGAACACGCACATATAGGCGATAGCGAACGTGGTCCACCTGGCGTTGTTCATTTCCCGTTTGATAGCGCCCATGGCGGCGAAACAAGGGGCGCAGAGCAGGTTGAAGATCATAAAGCTGTAGGCGGTAAGAGCGCCGAAGTCCGCTCCCACCATAGCCCAGATCTCCTCACCGTTCTCGCTGATCTCCCCAGCGAAGTGGTAGAGGGTGCCGAGGGCCCCCACCACATTCTCCTTGGCAGTGAGGCCAACGAAGGAGGCCACGGTGGCTTTCCAGGCCATGTCGCCCGTCCAGCCCAGGGGATAGAAGATCCAGGCGATCGCGTTGCCGATGGCGGCCAGCAGGGAGGTATTGTTGTCCTCCACGGGGCCAAACGCGCCGTCGGTGAAGCCGTAGCCCTGGAGGAACCACAGCACGATGGTGGACAGCAGGATCACCGTCCCCGCCCGTTTGATGAAGCTCCAGCCCCGCTCCCAGGTGGCCCGGAGCACGTTGCTGGCCGACGGCGCGTGGTAGGCGGGCAGCTCCATGACAAAGGGAGCGGGCTCCCCGGCAAAGGCTTTGAATTTCTTCAGCATGATGCCGGAAATGACTACCGCAGCGATGCCGATGAAGAAAGCAGAGGTGGCCACCAGGGAAGAGCCTCCGAACACCGCCCCGGCGAACAGGCCGATGATGGGCATTTTGGCTCCGCAGGGGATGAAGCCGGTGGTCATGATGGTCATTTTCCGGTCCCGGTCCTGCTCGATGGTCCGGGAGGCCATGATGCCGGGAACGCCGCAGCCGGTGGCCACCAGCATGGGGATGAAACTTTTGCCGGACAGCCCGAAGCGGCGGAACAGCCGGTCCATGATGAACGCCACGCGGGCCATATAGCCCACGTCCTCCAGGATAGCCAGCAGAAGGAACAGCACCAGCATCTGAGGCACGAAGCCCAGCACCGCGCCCACGCCGGCCACGATGCCGTCCTGGATCAAGCCGTAGAGCCAGCCGCCCTCGGCCACGCCCAGAGCGCCCAGAATGGTGTCAAACAGGCCGGGGACCATCTCGCCGAAGAGGTTGTCGTTGGCCCAGTCGGTGCCCCAGGAGCCGATGCCAATACCCCATTCCTCGCCCTCAAACAGGCCCGCCGGGGAAGTGCCCATAGCGATGGAATAGATCAGGAACATGACCAAGGCGAAGATGGGCAGGGCCAGAATCCGGTTGGTGACGATCTGGTCGATCTTGTCGGAGACGGAGAGGCTGTGCTTGGGGGCTTTCTTCCTCACCGCGCGGGATACCACTCCGTTGATGTAAGCGTACCGCTGGTTGGTGATGATGCTCTCGGCGTCATCGTCCAGCTCCTTCTCGCAGTCGGCAATGTGCTGTTCCAGATGGGCTTTCAGGTCGGCGGAGAGATTCAGCTCCTCCAGGACCTTCTCATCCCGCTCAAAAATCTTGATGGCGTACCAGCGGAGATAGCCCTCCGCCACCTTGCCTTGGATGGATTCCTCGATGTGGGCCAGGGCGTGTTCCACGCTGCCGGTGAACACATGAGGCAGTTCTCCGGTTTGTTTTCTTTGGGCCAGAGCCACGGCCTTTTCCGCCGCCGCCATGCCGCCCTCGCCCTTGAGGGCGCTCATCTCCACTACCTCACAGCCCAGGGCCTCGCCCAGCTTATTGAGGTTGATGGTGTCGCCGTTCTTCCGCACCAGGTCGATCATGTTCACCGCCACCACCACGGGCAGGCCCAGCTCAATCAGTTGGGTGGTGAGGTAGAGGTTGCGCTCAATGTTGGTGCCGTCCACGATGTTGAGGATGGCGTCCGGCTTCTCGTTCACCAGATAGCTCCGGGCCACCACTTCCTCCAGGGTGTAGGGGGACAGGGAGTAGATGCCGGGCAGGTCCTGGATCACCACATCCCTGCGTCCCTTCAGCCGGCCCTCCTTTTTTTCCACGGTGACGCCGGGCCAGTTGCCCACATACTGGCTGGAGCCGGTCAGGGCGTTGAACAAGGTGGTCTTGCCGCAGTTGGGGTTGCCCGCCAGGGCAATCTTGATGTCCATTGTCAGTCTCTCCTTTCGATTATTAGCCGTGGCTAACTTTTGCTCTAAAGAATAGCGGCCTCCTGCCGCGTCAGTTTACTGAACCTCGATCATCTCCGCGTCGCCCTTGCGGACGGACAGCTCGTAGCCCCGGACGTTCAGCTCCATGGGGTCACCCAGGGGGGCCACCTTGCGGACGAAAATCTCCACGCCCTTGGTGATGCCCATGTCCATGATCCGGCGCTTCACCGGGCCTTCGCCGTGGAGCTTCGCCACAGTCACGGTTTCGCCCACCTTCACATCTTTCAATGTTTTCATGTCTGCTCTCCTCCTTTTTGCTTCTTAAACCATAATGCGGTTTGCCATGGTCTTGTCCAGCGCAATACGGCTGTCCTTCACTTGCACAATCAGATTTCCTCCAATCTCGCTGACCACCTTCACATCGCTGTCTACCACAAATCCCAGCTCCGCCAGGTGCTGGCGCACCTCGTCCTTACCGGAGATTTTACGGATGGTCGCAGTTTCCCCTGCCTTTGCCATTGTCAGCGGCATCATTGCCTCGCCTCCTCCGGGACATGGTTAGTAAATTCTAACCTTGAAATCGGCCTTAGTTTACTACCGCTAACTGCCAATGTCAAGACCCTTTTCAAAAAAACTTGCATTTTTGGTTAGAATGTGCTAACCTATGCACAGAGGTTTCCGTGGAAGGAGGATTTTTTGTGAATATCCACGAATCGGCTGAGGACTATTTGGAGGCGATCTTAAAGCTCCGGGAAGATCACGGGATGGTGCGCTCCATTGATATTGTCCATGAATTGGGCTTTTCCAAGCCCAGCGTCAGCATCGCAATGCGAAATCTCCGGGAGAACGGATATATCCACATGGACGATGACGGCTATATTACGCTTTTGCCTCCCGGTGAAGAAATTGCCCAGCGCATCTATGACAGGCACAAGCTGTTGACGCAGGTTTTTATTCAGTTGGGTATTTCCCCGGAGACAGCGGCAGCGGACGCCTGCAAGGTAGAACACGATCTGAGCGATGAAACCTTTGAGAAAATCAAGGCCCATGCCGCTGGTGGAAATTGTCCTCTGAAACCGATTTGACCGCATAGGAGAAACCGGCCCCAAGGCTTATGGAGCCGGTTTTCTTATGCTATTTCAGCTTGATTCTAACAGATTTGTCATG
>CAJULJ010000134.1 GCA_910587395.1 uncultured Oscillospiraceae bacterium
TGGTGGGCGGACGGGAAGATCCGCATCAACGACCCGGCCAGTACGAAGGACAGCCGGGTCAACGGGGCCCCCTATGACTTCCGCAGCCAGGTCAAATATTACTGGTGGGTAGACGCCAGGAAGTACAACAACAATATTCAGGAGGATGATGACGACATGACCCAGGAAAAGTTCAACGAGATGTTCAAGACCGCCATGAGCGCCTACCGGCAGGAGCTCCGGGACAATGACTGCGGCTCCTGGAGCAAGGAGGCCCGGGAATATGCCATATCCTCCGGCCTGTTCGCCGGCAGCGGCACAACGCCGGACGGCCAGCCCAATTTCATGTGGGAGGATCTGCTGACCAGGGAGCAGTGCGCCCAGCTGTTCTACCGGTTTGCCCAGCAGCACGGACTGACATGAGAGGGCGCAGACAAAACTCTTTATCCACAAATTCAGGAGAAAAAGCCGATAAGGAGTTTTCCAAGCGTCTGATCTCCGACATCCGCGCCCTGCTCTGGGTGGTCACCGTGGGTGGGCTGCTGCTGGCGGCGTACTGCATCCGCGTGGACTACGCCGGGGCCCTGCCGTGGCTGTCGGCTATGGTGGGCCTGCCGTGGACCGCCCACGGGACTGTCTGTGCTTTCTATCTCAATATGGCGAAGAGTGACCATAAGGAGGGCGGGATCACGTTCGAGAGCGCGAAGGCGGAGAGGTTTGGTAGCGGCAGCGAAAATAGTCCGAGCATATAACAAATGCCCCGGTTGCGGAGAGATCCGTAGCTGGGGCATTTTCTGTTTTTCGGCGTGAAATGCAAAATCCCAAACGCTTGGGATTTTACTAATACTACACAGTTTCAGCGCGATACTTTGTGTAGTTTATTCGCAGAAAATACTTGCTATTTTCCTGCGTTAGAGTGATTAATACACTACCGAAAGGAAAACGCAAGGAGGAACACAAAATGAACTTCAGAGAAATCAGGGAGCAGCTCAGCACCTTCAACTACGGAACCGAGATCACAAAGGCGGATTTTGAACGCCACTTCACCAAGACCGATGAGCGGATTACATTCACCTTCAACGGCTGGGACGGAAAATCCTACGATGGCGAGACACGGACTGCGCGGGTTCTCCACGCTGACCTCGCCGGCTGCGAAAACGCGCGATTCATCAAAGTGGGCAGGGGAGTCCACATGATTGCCGAGGACAGCGCGGTCATTGAAAAGGCCACGGGCTTGGTCCACAAAGAAGCCAATTGGCTGATTGATGTGGCGAGGGTTTAGATGCCGAAAGAAATTGGCGGTCCGGACGCGCAGACATCCGGGCCGCCACTGTCCGCCTCCGCCTGCCGAGCGGTGTGGACAAAAATTCTACCATGAGCCGATCTCCTTTACGGGCCATTTTAGCAGGATGGCATAGAACTTTTTGTCGCCTTTTGCGCCGGAAATCAAAATTTTATCTCGATTTCCTTATCAAAAGCAAGCTAAACCGGGGGAGAGCAGTAAGGCGGTCATGCCGCCCGATAATACGGCACATATTTTTCTGAAAGGGTATTCCAGGGAACCCGCGCCGGTCACATTTCCTCACAGAATGAGGACACAGCCAGGACCGGCGCGGCCCTTCCCGCCCACCGGATGAAAGACCTGGAGCCATAGGCCAACTGCGGCCCCAGGTGTTCCATCCGGTAAGGATGAACGATAACAGGCCGAAGCCAGGGAGGTGAAAATATGCTTGTTCCAATCAGTGAGATCAAGATCAACGCCGGACGGCGGGAGGCAGACCCGGAGGGGGTGCAGGAATTGGTGGACAGTATTTCCAAGGTGGGCTTGCTCAACCCCATCACCATTGACCGGGAGCATACGCTGATCGCCGGATTGCACCGGCTGGAAGCGGCAAAACTGCTGTGCTGGACGGAGATTGAGTGTAATGTCAGCAGTTTGGAGGGCTTACTGGCAGAGCTGGCAGAGGTTGACGAAAATGTGGTCAGAAAGGGCTTATCCGCCGTGGAGTACAGTGATCTGCTTCTGCGCCGGAAAGAGATTTATGAAGCTCTCCACCCGGAGACAAAGCATGGTGGTGACCGCAAGAGCGAAAAAATCAAAAGTGCAAAATGCACATTTGATTCTGAAAAATCTTTTGTAGATGATACGGCTGAAAAATTAGGTGTGGACCCCAGCACCATTAGACGCCAGATTCAAACCGCAAAAAATCTGACTTCCGAGGCAAAAGACATTATCCGGGACACCGGAACCAAAATCACGAAGAAGGATGCTTTGAAGCTGTCCCGGCTGGGACCGGAGCAGCAGAAGGACGCAGCCAGCCAGTTAGCGGCGGGGGAAATCAAATCCATGGGCGAGTACCATCCCGCCCCGGCAGAGCCGGAAGAACCGCCGCCCCCGGAACCGGAATCGCCGCCAGCGGCTCCGACTGTACCCTCTGTTCCCTACTCTCTGGGCGATAAGCATTATGCCAGCATAGAGGAATCCATAGCCGACCTCAAAAACCCCAATAAAGATTGCAGCTATAACCCGGACACGCTGCTGGCAGATATTGACGGCTTTGTAGACACCTTCCACAAGAATTTCGCGTGGTATAGCGACCCCTTCTGCACAGTCGTTTTCCCAGACATATCCCCGGTGCAATTTGATTTTGTACGTCAGCGTTTTGCGACCATTTCCTCCGCCATGGAGGATTTATTGAATTTAATGGAAAGGAATATGAACAAATGAGCTATCGGAAAAAGCGCAGTTCCTCCAAAAAGGAACCCCTGGAGCAGCAGACCACCATCCCCGAAGTAAAGTACCATAACCCCGGCGTGAGCCGTGATCTCTCCACCGCCAAGCTGACCTCCGGCCTGCCCTATCAGCGGCCTGTGGAGACGGAGGATGTGGACAAGCTGATCGCCAAGTGGAACCCCTGCCTGCTGACCCCCATTGTGGTCAGCTTCCGGGACGGCAATTTCAATGTGGTGGACGGACAGCACCGGATCGCCGCGATGCGGAGGATGGCGGGCGGCGGGGATGTGATCGTCCCCTGCATCATCTACACCGGCCTGACCTATGAGCAGGAGGCCGAACTGTACTATATGCTGGACCGGACCAGAGGGAAACTGCGGCTGGGCCACGCTACCAAGGCTCTGGTGGAATCCGGCGCGGATGCGGAGATCATTGATGTGAAACAGCGGATAGAGGACGCTGGCTTTGTGTGGGCGCTGGACCGGCCCACCGGGGAACCATTTGAAATTGCTACCACCCGCGCCGTCATCAACGCTTACCGGCTCCTGGGCGGCGCGGCCTTCTCCCGGATGCTGGGTTTGATTGCCGGAGCGTGGCATGGAACCCCCAGCTCTCTCAAAGGGTCCATCTTCTCCGGCATGGCGCTGTTTGTCAAGACCTATGAGACGGAGCTGGTGGACCAGACGTTTATCAAGCGGCTGTCTGCCGTTGACCCGGATGAGATTATACGGCGGGGCAAGGTGGACTTCTCCACTAATAAAGCCGCCCTGCGGTTTGCCCGTGTCATTCTCAGTAAGTACAACGGCCACCAGCGCGGAGGCCGAAAGCTGCCCTACCGCTTTAAGGGCTGATACATCACAAATCGCCGCAGGCTGGGAACAGTCTGCGGCG
>CAJULJ010000135.1 GCA_910587395.1 uncultured Oscillospiraceae bacterium
CCCGCGAACTTTGCCATCTTACCACACCAGAGATGGTTTGTCAAGAACTTTTTTCGACTCCCTCGAAAGTTTCTCGACTTTTTCCGCTCTTGCGGCCCCCTCTTGGTTGGCGCTCGATTATATTAGCAAATCCTCCCGCCGATGTCAACCCCCTTTTTCAATTTTTTCGACTTTTTTCTTTCCTCCCTTCTCTGAGGCCCTCTCCACACATTTCCCTTGCGAAACAGCCCCGCCTGTGGTACCCTGATAATACCTATTATTAATATGATGTTATTTAAGGAGG
Organism: uncultured Oscillospiraceae bacterium; assembly: GCA_910587395.1. GTDB lineage: Bacteria > Bacillota > Clostridia > Oscillospirales > Oscillospiraceae > Enterenecus. The sequence goes on from CAJULJ010000135.1 coordinate 284, forward strand.
CGTACCCATGCCCATCCGAATCCCCGACTCCCTCCCCGCCACCAGCGTGCTGGAGGGCGAGAATATCTTCGTCATGACGGAGCGCCGCGCCCTGCACCAGGACATCCGGCCTCTGAATTTACTGATTCTCAACTTGATGCCCACCAAGATTGTCACCGAAACCCAGCTTTTGCGCAAGCTGTCCAACACCCCCCTGCAAGTCAACGTCCAGCTCCTCCAGACCAAAAGCCACACCTCACAAAACACCGACCTGGCCCACCTTCAGTCCTTCTACACTACCTTTGACCAGGTAAAGGACCAGCAGTTCGACGGCATGATTATCACCGGCGCGCCGGTGGAAAATCTGGAGTTTGAGGAGGTGGACTATTGGGGAGAGCTGTGTGAGATCATGGACTGGACCCGCACCCATGTCCACTCCACCCTCCACATCTGCTGGGGGGCTCAGGCAGGGCTGTACCATCACTACGGCATCGAAAAACGCACCCTGCCCAAGAAGCTGTCCGGAATTTACGAGCATACCATCATCCGCAAGCGCTCCCCTCTGTTTCGGGGTTTTGACGACCGCTTCTGCGCCCCCCACTCCCGGTACACCGAGGTCACCATGGAGCAGCTGCTGGAAAAGCCGGAGCTGGAAATCCTGGCCCTTTCCCACGAGGCGGGAGTATTCGGCGCGAAAAGCTCAGACAACCGGCGCTTTTTCATTTTCGCCCACCCGGAATACGACGACGACACTCTGGCCAAAGAGTATTTCCGGGACGTGAAGCGCGGCCTCGACCCCGAGGTCCCCGTCCATTATTTCCCCGGTGATAACCCCAGCCTGTCCCCGCTGGTCACTTGGCGCAGCGCGGGCCAGCTTTTATACACCAACTGGCTGAACTACTACGTCTACCAGACCACACCCTACGACCTCAGCGAGATTTCTATGGAATCCTCCCAAATCTGAGCCATGCTGCAAATTTCCAACATCAAGCTCCCGGTGGATGGAGACGAGGCCCTGCTCCGCCGCCGGGCGGCCAAAATCCTGGGCGTCCGCCCCAGCAATATTTTGGAGCTGTCCCTGCACCGCCAGTCCATCGACGCGCGGAAAAAAAACGACGTACATCTGGTCTGCACCGTCCGCGTCACATTAGAGGATGAGGCCTCCATCCTCCGCCGCGCGCCCAAGGGCGTAACGCAGACGGCAGACACACCTTATATCTTGCCCTCCGTTGGCCGGACCTCCACCCTGCCTCCAATAGTAGTCGGAATGGGCCCTGCGGGCCTGTTTGCCGCCCTGACCCTGGCCCGGGCGGGCCTGCGGCCCATCGTGCTGGAGCGGGGCCGGGACGTGGACGAGCGCACCGGGGACGTGGAACACTTCTGGCGGACGGGCATCCTGTCCACCACCTCCAACGTCCAGTTTGGCGAGGGGGGCGCGGGCACGTTTTCCGACGGCAAGCTGACCACCGGGGTGAACGACCCCCGCATCTCCCACGTGTTCGACATCTTCGTGTCCCATGGTGCCCCGGCGGACATCAAATGGTCCCACAAGCCCCACATCGGCACCGACGTGCTGCGGGGGGTAGTGAAGTCCATCCGGCAGGAGCTGCTGTCCCTGGGGGCGGATATCCGCTTCGAGCACCAGCTCTGGGCCCTGAGCCGGGAGGCCGGGCAGCTGTCCGGCCTCACCGTCATGACTGAGGCCGGCCCCTACGATCTTCCCTGCGACGCGCTGGTGCTGGCCCCCGGCCACTCCGCCCGGGACACCTTTCAAATGCTGTACGACTTCGGCCTGCCCATGGAGCCCAAGAGCTTCGCCATCGGCGTGCGCATCGAGCACAGCCAAGAGGCGGTCAGCCGCACCCAGTTTGGCGATTTCTGGGACAAGCTCCCCGCCGCCGACTACAAGCTGGCCTGCCACCTGCCCTCGGGCCGGTCGGCCTTCACCTTCTGCGTGTGTCCCGGCGGGCAGGTGGTAGCCGCCGCCAGCGCATACGGCCAGGTGGTCACCAACGGCATGTCCCTCCGGGCCCGGGACGGTGCCAACATCAACGGCGGCTTCCTCGTCGGCGTGAATCCGGACGACTTCGGCGGGGACGACCCCCTGGCCGGAGTGCGTTTCCAGGAAAAGTGGGAGCGCGCCGCCTTCGACCGGGGCGCCATGTTCGCCCCGCCCGATTTTGACCCTGTCCACCCGCTCTTTTCCGCCCCTGCCCAGCTGGTGGGGGACTTCCTGGCGGGCCGCCTTTCCACAGGCCCCCGCTCGATTCTCCCCACCTACCGCCCCGGCGTCACCTGGGACACTATGGACGGCCTCCTGCCCGATTACGTTTTGGACACCTTGAGGCAGGCCCTCCCCATTTTCGACCGCAGGCTCCATGGCTTTGCCCATCCCGACGCGGTGCTCACCGGGGTGGAGACCCGCTCGTCCTCCCCCGTGCGCATTTTACGGGACGGCTCGTTCCAATCCCCCGCCCTCCCCGGCCTCTACCCCTGCGGCGAGGGAGCGGGCTACGCCGGGGGGATCACCTCCGCCGCCGTGGATGGGATGAAAGTGGCGGAAGCCATCATTTCCGGCTGAAAATGGCCCAAAACACCCCGCGCAACCACAAATTTACGTCCCGCAACCCAAACGCAACAGCAAATTGGTGGCCTGATCCGGGTGTTTTCCCATAAAATGGGGGCACCTTGAAAGGAGGTCATTGACATGACATTTGGTGAAAACCTGCAATTTCTCCGTAAGCGCCAGGGCATGACCCAAGAGGATCTGGCGGAAAAGATGGAAGTGTCCCGCCAGTCGGTAAGCAAGTGGGAGTCCAACTCCTCCTACCCGGAGACGGAGGCCATCCTGCGCCTGTGCACCCTCTTCCACTGTGACATGGACACCCTATTGCGGGGCGACGTGTCCCGCCGCTTCGGCGAGGACGCGTCCCTCTGGGACCAGCACATGAACGCCTTTGCCGCCGCCATGGCGGCAGGCGTGGCCCTGATACTGCTGGGCGTCACCCTTCTGATGTTCATAGGCGAGTTTTTCGGCCTGGAAATGTGGGGCGGAGTGGCATTTTTTCTCTTCCTCATCGTGGCCGTGGCCATCTTCATCGTTTTCGGCATGAACCACGACACCTTCCTGCGCCAACACCCCGGCATCGGCCCCTGCTACACAAAAGAGGAGATGGACCGCTTTGAACGCCGTTTCCCCATCCTCATCGCCGTTCCCGTGGCCCTCCTCCTGCTGGGCCTGACCGCCATGATCCC
>CAJULJ010000136.1 GCA_910587395.1 uncultured Oscillospiraceae bacterium
GATACCTGGCTGCGGTGCCGGAAAAAGCTGATGGCAAATATCACGTTCCAGGGCGGGCGCAAGCCGAAAAATACCTGGCTGGCCGGGAAAGTGAAGTGCGGCCACTGTGGGCGGGCGCTGAAAAGCATGGGCAACCGGGCGGGAACGCAATATCTTCGCTGTACCAAGCGGGCGGACAACATGAGCTGCGAGGGCTGCGGGACGCTTCGGACGCCGGAGTTTGAACAGTTCGTCTATGAGGCTATGGTGCAAAAGCTGTCCGAGTTCCAAACCCTGACCGCCCAGGCGGAGACGGTCAATCCCAAATTGACCGCCTTAAACGTGGAGCTGGCCCAGGTGGAGGACGAGATTGAAAAGCTGCTGAACACCCTGACCGGGGCCAGCGCGGTTTTGATGTCCTACGCCAACGGGAAGATTGAGGAGCTGGACACCCGCCGTCAAGACCTGCTAACAAAAGTCAAGAGTAAAATCGAGTAAAAACGCTATTTATTAAACACCGCAAAAAGGGTACACAAAACCAAGCCACCGACGTTGGAATTTTTTGGCGCTGGCCTGAAGCGAGTGGATTTAGGGTTGGATGATTATACTTCGAGACTGTTCAGATACTGCTTCACAGTGGCATAGTAGATACGCAGGAACTTGTTGGCGGATGCCATCATGTAGACGCGGTAAGGCTTACCCTCGGCGCGTTTCCTGTCCATGAACTGATATACTGGTTCATCGGCGGGTGAACGCTGGAGGATCACGCTCATCACCAGGAACAGCGTCCTACGCAGGGCAGAAGAGCCGCGTTTAGAGATACTACGGCTGCGAATCTCCATCTGGCCGGACTGGTATGGCGGAGCGTCAATGCCCGCAAAGGCCACCAGGGCCTTTTTGGAGTGGAAGCGGCGCACATCGCCGATTTCGGCCATGAGCTGGGGGCCGAGGGCCGGGCCAACGCCGAACATTCCCATCACAACAGGGTACTCTGGCATCGATGCCGCCAGGGACTGCATTTCGTTTCTGAGCGCGGCCAGGGCGGTGGAAACGGCCCGAAGCTGAGACACGGCCTGCTCCACCAAGAGCTTGGCAGTATCGGTCTTTGGCATGACGCTGAAATGCCCACAGGCAGAGGCATAAATGTCCAGCGCCTTGTCCTGGCTGAAGTTGTAGCCATGCTTTTTACACCACTTCTGATACTTGGCTGCAAACGCCTTTTCGGACAGTCCGCAGATACATTCACAGTGCGGAAAAGCAGCTACAAAGTCCACCCATTTCTCGCTGCCGTCCGCCTTGGCAGGGCTGGCAAACAGGCGGTTTGCGCCCGGAAAGGCAGTGTCAAGCAAGGAAATCAGGTTATTTTTGAGCATGGTCTGCACTTTGGCACATTGCTGGTACTGCCGGTATGTGGTTTTCAGCATGAGCCGCGCATTATCTTCCGGGATATACTTGGGCAGAGCCAGCCAGCGATCAAGGCCATAGTTGGCCAGCTTGATCGCGTCCTTCTTGTCCGTCTTGGCCCGCCGCAGGCTGTTGTTCCCATAGCCATGTACCAGCATAGCGTTCACTACGGAAACGTAAAACCCGGAATTGCAAAGGAAATTGGCTATCGGCAGATGGTAGTTTCCCGTAGCCTCCATCACCACACGGGTTTCACCGCCCAGTTGTCCCAACCGTCGGGACAGTTCGCTCAACTCGACATCAGTGTGTCCAACCTCGAAGGGCGGGATCACCATTTCTCCAAAAGGCCGCATGACAGCGATCATGCTCTTGCCTTTGGAAACGTCAATGCCTACACAGTTCATGTTCCTTCCCCCAATACAAAATTTGCAACCGGAACCCATCTTTTTCTCGCTGCCGATTCAATCTATTGGGTGACGCGAACTCAAGGCTCAACCTGCTTAAACCGAACGCCGCAACAAGAGGATGGCTGACAGTCTCATTTACGGACTTACCAGCCCAGGGAGGTGAAAGTCAGCCAGCTGCTCCCCTTATTGTAGCTTTGGCACGAGACGGACGAAACCCCCGGCTGGCTGCCAGGGGTTCCAACCAAATTATATTGTAATAGGGTCAGGGTGTTAAAGGTGGCGGCGAGCGGCGAGCAGTCGGACCAGGAGGCCGACGCCACCGGAAGCCCCTGTAAAAACTGCTCCAGAGGTTCCCCGGAAAGTCCGGAGTGCCGGTGGAAGCCCGCTCGCACGTCCTCCAGAAACGCCTCCTCCAGGACCTCCGCCCCGGCGTCCCACTGTACGGCGTGGAGCCCTTCCTGATTTTGCAGCGCCTCCCAGCGGGCATACCGGTCCCCCAGATGCTCCCGCAATCCAGATGTATCGGAGAGCGTATGGAGGTTCTCGGTTCCGGGGCCGTACTGCTGGGCGAGCAGCGCCCGCACCTGGCCGAAATCCTCCATCTCATCCGGGAAGCACAGCTGGACCTGATATAGCCCCAGCCCGCTGCCCGTATCCTTATGCCGCGCGAAGCGGAAGGTGGCCTCCTTCGCCACGCTACCGTAGCAGGGAAGATCTCCCACCGTGAAAAGCCACTCCTGCCGCAGCCGGTCCTCCGACTCCGACGACTTGAGAAAGTCCGCCTCTCCGGCGCCCAGAGCGGTCAGGACCGTCTCCGGAGAGTCGTTCCAGCGGAGGCCGGGGAATTCCAGCAGGGGGGAAGGTCCCGCCGGTGTGGTATTGGCGGCGGCCTCCGGAGCGCCCGCGAAGCTGCACGCCGCCAATAGGCAGGCCAACAGCGCCGCCAGCGCCAGCGTAAGCTTCCGGGCTCGGGGTTTCCGGGCAATCAGGGCGATGCGCTCGGACATGGCCCGTTTCCCGGCGGTCATCGTGGTAGCGGTTTGCAGCAGCGCGGCGGGGGTGGAGCGGCGGGACACCATCCCCAATAGGGTCTGGCCGTAGCCGGTGCGCTCCTCCTCTCCCAGCCGGTCGAGGGCGGCGGCGTCACAGGCCAGCTCGCAATCCCGGCGGCAGAGGGACGCCGCCCACCACACCAGGGGGTTGTACCAGTGAATGACCAGACAAATACTGCGCAGAATAGACCACAGATGGTCTCCGTGGCGGTAATGGGCGTACTCATGGGCCAGAATGTGTTCCGGATGGGCCGACGACAGGGCCGCCTCATTTAAGTAGACGGCGGGCCGGAGCCAGCCGGACAGGCAGGGAGACGGCAGCTCCTCCGCCGCGTACACCGGCAGCGCGCCGGCCCGAAGGGCGGCGGGGAGGTTCAGCCGCCGCCGGACTTTCCGAAGCCGCAGGGCGAACCACCCGTTGCTGGCGGCCAGCACGCCTCCGGTGACGGCCATACCAGTCTTCCAGAGCAGGTCCGGCCAGCAGATCAGGTCCCACCGGCTAAATCTGGGGAGCTCTGCCGGGATGGGAGCCGCCGCGTCCGTCTCTGGAAGCTCCTCCCGGTGCGCTGGGATGGGGATGTCCGGCGGGGCTGCGGCAGACGGCGCGTCAGGAACCGCGTTTGGGTCCGGAAAAGTCTCCCGT
>CAJULJ010000137.1 GCA_910587395.1 uncultured Oscillospiraceae bacterium
CTATCAGCTTATCAATATCCTCCCTGCTGGCTTTTGCCAGAAACTGATTGGATACCGCAGCCATGTGGTAGGTTCCTCGCGGGTCGTTGGGCCTGTCCATTTTTTGAATAATTGCGGTAATTCGATCCGCCTCGGAATTGATTTGCATTTGAATGAGCTTTTCCACATGAGTTGTGATGTTCCCGACCGGCAGGGCTTTTCTCATTCTGCGCGTCTGTTCCAAGGCCGCCTCCCGTGCCGATACAATTTCGGCCTCCGTTGAACAAATCGGCATGGCGTCCTTGACGAGTGCGGCATAGCGGCGGCTGTCCACAGCATAGACATTTCCCCTCACGATTCCGCGCCGCTCACCGGAGATTTCGATTGCGTAGTAGGCTGAAACCCTTGCGGAACGCTCATCAGACTGATAAAACTGAACATCCTTATAGGCGGCTGCACCTCGGACAAATGTATTGCTCTCTGGATAGAGCGCCGTGCCATCTGCATGACATATCCACAGCAAGGCGGATCGTGTCGGTGATTGATAGCGTGCGATCTTTGTTATATCGTCCTTGTCCCACACAAAGTTGTCCCAGCCATTGATCAAAGTCTGTTTTGCGATGGTGTGCAAAGTATCCAGTACATCTACACCAAGGAACTTCTCCATCTGTTACCTCGCCTCCTTGTCTTTCTGCTGCCGCTGGACAGCGGACCGCTTCGCTTGCTCCGCCAGTACCGCCTTTGCCGCCGAAAGCTGGTCACGGAGGGAGGGTCTGTGTGGCTGGGTCTGTTCCACCGCCTGCGCTCTGCTGCGTTCCGCTAACGTCTTTTCTGCACGTTCCAAAACGTCTTTGCTGATAGGCAGCGAATATGAACCAACAGTTGAGGAAAAGCCGACATTGTTGAAAACATAGTCAACATCGGCCTCCTTCAATGCTCCCGCCGCAAAATATTTCTCCCGCGTGGGGCTTTCGCTCACAGTGCCGTCTGCTATGGAATGTGCCAAGTCAGTTTCTAAATGAGCGTGGATTTTACCGTCAACTGCGAGTGTCACATAGTACCAGCCAATATACCCAACTTTACGGCCCGCTCCATCGTTAAGTTCCACGTTAAGCACGGTGTATGGCTTCAGCCCCTTTTGCGCGGCGATCATATTATCCTTGACCTCACACTTCCTCAATGCGGTGATAGCGGCTTCCTTTGTTACGGCTACGATCTCCGGGTTATACCACATCAAAGTGGCGTTGACATACTTGTTTCGCACTTTTGCGGTTTTGGTTTGCGGTGTCCTCTCATTGCCGAGGAACAAGGATACGCCATTATCAAATCTGATGGACATATCGCTTGTGCCGCGCCATTTTCCGGTACAGGGGAAGTTACGATCTCGCCGGATGTACAGCCGAAAGTCTGTGCGATGATCCCGATCTTGTCCTTCATGGGCAGACTTTCATATTTCTTGGCTATCTCCACCGCCTTTTTCTGCAAGTCCACCCTATCGCGCCCCCTTGTCCTTGTGATGCTGATGGGCGGCGGGCTGCTCCGCCTGTGCCGCTTTCGCCGCCGCAAGCTGGCCACGGATGGAGGGCTTACGAGCAGAAACGGTTTTTGGGGCGGCCCGTTCCCGCTCTGTCCGCACCGCCGCTTTTTCCATCAGCAGACCGTAGTCGGTAGGCGTCATGGAGCGGCGCTCCAGTTTGTTCTCAAAGAGGATCATGTCTCGAACTTCGTTGATAGACAGGCCCACGACCTCCAATTCACCGCTTTTGGTCACGTTGAAATTCTCGTCAAAGAGACTGTAATCCCAATGGCCTGCGCCGCACTCCACAGCGAGATAACCCCTCCAGCCAATCTTCCATGCGGCTCGGTCTGCCTCCAGCACCGGCTCCGGGCGGCAGACACCGCCGCCGCGCTCCAGAATCTCGGCAAACTGGCATATATGATAGACTTCGCTCCCGATATAGACGTGGTAATCGTCGATGTACTCACATATGGCGGAAGATACCCGGTCCGGGTACTCCACCTGGACTGTACCGCCATCAGGGATGCGGAACTGCTCGTTATAGCCGCTGTCGATAAAACGAATATCGTCCTTTGGCAGAGTGTCCGGTTCCCAAATGGAGCGGCGATAAATGTCCGAAAGGGGGAAGGCTTTCAAGGAGGTCAAACCCACCTGTGCTGCCTCAATACCGTCCAAACCGGCCTCCTTAATAGCGGCATCCCGTGCCGCCGCCAGATGGTCGTGGGTGGGGTCGATACCATCCAGCACATTGTCCTCCATAATCCTGCCCTCGGTCACTTTCCCTTTGGTCTGTTTGTCGAACACGGCATATTCAAAATCGCCGCTCTGCACTTCTTTCAAGTAGAGCAGAACGGCCCGGTCAACCAGGTACACGGCCTCCTGCAACGCCATTTTGTCAGTTTGCGCCTGATTCAGTTTTTCAGCGTCCATCACAGACTCCTCTCCTTTATAATAGTTTCTCATACCGCAATTTCTTCTGCGGAGGGCAGAGATCGGCGGCAGGACGGCGCTGGCCTGTCCAGCGAATGCCGCCAGCGGGTCCGGCGCACGTCCAGCCTGCCGCCCGGATACTGGCCCCGTCCTCCGTGTCCAGAGTATAGGTGATGATCTTCCAATACCCCATTGCTTTTGCCGCCCTCGCCGCCGCCGAATAGAGCATACTGCAAGCGTTCCGCTCCCCGGTGGTGCAGAGGCGGGTCACTTCCAGCGTATGTCCATCATCCAGGTAGCGGCTGACCGGGCGGCCAGCGATCACCACCCCTGCCAGCCGCCCCTCCGTTTCACAGCCGATGGAGAACTTATGCCCTGCCACCGGCTTATGGTGCCGGTGGTGGGCAGCGACAAAGGCGTTGGCATCTCTCAGGGAAATAGGGACCAACCGGAGCATATCAGCGCGCCCCCTGCTCCATCGTCCGCTGCCCCTCCTGGGGAGGGCGGGGGGCAACATCCTTCATGGCGTTTTGAAGCGCCCCCCGCAGGGAGGGTTTTGCGCTCCGCTCAGAAAGCCTTTCCACCGCCTGGGCCGCACGGGCGGCCTGCTGCTCCAGCACGTCCCGGTAGGCGTCCATGACCACGGTGTTCAGCGCTTCCCGCATGGCTGATGTGGTGGGGAAGCAGATGTCATGGTGCTTCTTGTCCTTGCCCATCTGGTTGGGCATAGCGACAAACGGCCCATCTGTGCCCTCCACGATCTTGATGCCGTTCACGGCGAAACAGCCGCCAATGTCGGCGCTGGCAAAGGCCAGGATGCTCCCTTTCTCCTGCTTGGGGTCCTTTGTGGGAAAGACCTTGGCGCTTACCTCCAGCTTGATGGTCTGGTCACGCTGGGTCTTAGTAACTTCGCTGCTCATATTTTTTCCTCCATTTCATGTTAATGTGCGTTCAGGACGTTAGACCGATATCGGTCTAAAATCTTTGCCGCCCACTGACATATCGAGATACTACATTAAATAGGAGCGTGAAAAAATG
>CAJULJ010000138.1 GCA_910587395.1 uncultured Oscillospiraceae bacterium
ACATCCAGAAGGTCCGGGACGGTGAGCCGCTCAGTGGCCGCACCTCCGCCGCTGATGATTTTGCCACCGATCTGGACGATGACTTCCTGTCCTAAAACCACTCGCGCCGGGTGGCGGGGCTTCGGCTCCGCTGCCCTTTGGCGCGGGAAGGAGGCATCATGAAAAATCTGTCTATCGACATTGAGTCGTTTTCTTCCGCGCCGCTCAACAAATGCGGTGTGTATAAATACGCCGCATCCCCGGATTTTGAAATCCTGCTATTCGGCTACTCAGCGGATGGCGGGCCTGTCCGGGTGGTGGACTTCACCGCTGGGGAGCAGCTCCCCGCCGAGGTGCGCTCCGCCCTCACCGACCCCGCCGTGACCAAGTGGGCTTTCAACGCCCAATTCGAGCGTGTGTGCCTGTCCCGCTGGCTGGGGATGCCCGTGGGCGAGTATCTGGAGCCGGACTCCTGGCGCTGCACGATGGTGTGGTCGGCGACCCTGGGCCTTCCCCTCTCGCTGGAGGGGGTGGGCGCTGTGCTGGGGCTGGAAAAACAAAAGCTGAAGGAGGGCAAGGACCTCATCCGCTATTTCTGCACACCAGCCAAGGACCGGGACGGCAACTCCTATCGTCATTACCCGGAGGACGCCCCGGAGAAGTGGGAACGGTTCAAAGCCTACAACCTCCGGGATGTGGAAACGGAAATGTCCATCCAGCAGAAGCTGTCTCGGTTCCCGGTGCCGGAGGCCATCTGGGACGAGTACCATCTCGACCAGGAGATCAACGACCAGGGCATCGCCGTGGATATGGAGCTGGTGCGTCAGGCCATCGGCATGGACGCCCGCTCCAAGGAAAAGCTGACCGCCCAGATGCGGCGGCTGACCGATCTGGAAAATCCCAACTCCGTCCAGCAGATGAAACAGTGGCTGGCAGACCACGGGCTGGAGATGGACAGTCTCGGCAAAAGGGAGGTCGCCGCGCTGCTGAAAACCGCTCCCGCTCCGCTCTCGGAGGTGCTGCTCCTGCGGCAGCAGTTAGCCAAATCCAGCGTGAAGAAATACACGGCGATGGCAACGGCGGTCTGCCCAGACGGACGGGCCAGAGGGATGTTCCAGTTTTATGGGGCCAATCGTACCGGACGGTGGGCGGGGCGCATCATTCAGCTTCAAAATCTGCCCCAGAACCACCTTCCTGATCTGGCGGAGGCCCGCTCGGTGGTGCGCTCCGGCGATTTCGAGGCTGTGGAGATGCTTTACGAGGACGTGCCGGACACCCTGTCCCAGCTCATCCGCACCGCCTTTGTGCCACAGGACGGCAGGAAGTTCATCGTGTCCGACTTCTCCGCAATCGAAGCCCGCGTCATCGCGTGGTTCGCCGGGGAGCAATGGCGGCAGGAGGTGTTCGCCCAGGGCGGCGACATTTACTGTGCCTCCGCCTCTCAGATGTTCCATGTCCCTGTGGAAAAGCATGGCCGGAACGCCCATCTTCGGCAAAAGGGCAAAATCGCGGAGTTGGCCCTCGGCTACGGCGGATCGGTGGGCGCTCTGAAATCAATGGGCGCTTTGGAGATGGGTGTGCCGGAAGATGAGCTGAAACCGCTGGTGGACGCATGGCGTGCCTCCAATCCCCGCATCGTCCAGTTCTGGTGGGAGGTGGATAGGGCTGTGAAAAGATGCGTGAAGGAACGTGCGACCACCGAAACCCATGGCCTCCGCTTTACCTACCAGAGCGGATTTCTGTTCATCACCCTCCCCTCCGGCAGACGGCTGGCCTATGTGAAGCCAAAGATTGGTGAGAACCGCTTTGGTGGTGAGTCCGTCACCTACGAGGGTGTGGGCGGGACGAAGAAGTGGGAGCGGCTGGAAACATTTGGCGGAAAGCTGGTAGAGAACCTTGTGCAAGGAACCGCCAGAGACATCCTCATGTACGCCATGCAGACGCTGCGGTGCTGCTCCATAGTGGCCCACGTCCATGACGAGCTTATCATCGAGTGCGACCGCAGGGTTTCCCTTGCCGCCGTGTGTGAGCAGATGGGCCGGACGCCGCCTTGGGCGGAGGGCCTGCTGCTCCGGGCGGACGGCTACGAGTGTGACTTCTACAAAAAGGATTAGGAGGACTTTGGAATGTTCTATGTGAAAGAAAAACTCAGCGATTCTGCTGAGATCAATATCGAAATCCACGATGAGAATGTGTTCTGCCGCTGCCCCAAATGCGGCTGCGAGGTGCCGGTCGATCTGGCGGATATCCTGTCCGATGGTGTGAGCGACCTGTTCGGTACGGCGGTCTGCTGCGCCAAGTGCAGCAAGGAGGCCCGGAATGGCCAGTAAGCGCAATTCCGAGGGCTACTTCGATCCCACCGCATATGAGGCTCTCGTCAAAATCGAGCGGGAGGCGAAGCGGACCCGCACCTACCGCCCGCTGGTCTATGTCTGCTCCCCGCTCTCCGGCGACATCGCCGCCAACCAGAAGAACGCCCGCCGCTACTGCCGCTCCGTGGTGGAGCGGGGCGGCATTCCCCTGGCCCCACACCTGTATTTCCCGCAGTTCATGGATGACGGCGATGAGACGGAGCGGGATCTGTGCCTGTTCATGGACATCGTCCTGCTCACCAAGTGCGCCGAGCTGTGGGTGTTCGGGGAGCGGATCTCCAAGGGCATGAGCATGGAGATCGAGAAGGCCAAGCGAAAGGGCCAGCCCATCCGCTGGTTCGATTCCAACTGTAAGGAGGTATTCCAATGAGCCAGCCGTTCACCCTTTACCGCTCGGACAGCCTGGGCCGCGCGTCCAACTGTATGTACCCCCATGCCGTGGAGGTAACGGATTCCGCCTCTCTCGCCGCCGCCGTCAGCTTTGACTATGTGGCGGTGGAATACAAAAACGGCTACCGCAACAATGCCAACTTCATCAAGACCAACTGCCTGATGCTGGACTGCGACAACGACCACTCCGAGGACCCCGCCGCCTGGATCACACCCCAAGTGCTGGCCGACTCCCTTCTGGATGTCGCCTTCGCCGTTCACTACAGCCGGAGCAACGGCAAGGTGAAGAACGGCAAAGCGGCGCGGCCCAAGTTCCATGTGTTCTTCCCCATTCCGGAGCAGACAGACCCCGCCGCCTACAGTGATATGAAAAAGCGGCTCCAGAGCGAGTTTCCCTTCTTCGACTCCAATGCCCTGGATGCTGCCCGGTTCTTCTTTGGCACCAATCCCCCGGAGGTAGAGTTCTTTGATGGCGACCTTACCATCGCCGGCTTCCTGGGTGACCGCTCCTTCGCGGATTTGGAGATGCCGGTGGGGACTACTATCCCAGAGGGCCATCGCAACTCCCATCTGTCCCACTTCGCCGGTCGGGTCCTCAAGCGGCTGGGCGATACCCAGGAGGCCCACGATGCCTTCCTCTCGGAAGCCGCCAAGTGCGACCCGCCTCTGGATGATTCGGAGCTGACCTCCATCTG
>CAJULJ010000139.1 GCA_910587395.1 uncultured Oscillospiraceae bacterium
AAAAGCGTTGTTTCTGAGGACGCAGGCAGGGTTAAAGGTTCCGATGGAAAAGGCAGGCAATGAGCCGGAATATCCTTTTCGGATTTCCGGCTCGCTTGTTGGGGTTTCCCCAGACCCCAGGCCGTCCGCCTGCGCGTCCGACACCTGACGGCGTGGCTTTTGCCGCTCCCGTTGGTCGCTCCGCGCAGGAAGTTCGTGGCGCATTTGCGCCCTGTCAGGGGTGTGCTGGGGACAGCGCGGTTTCACCACAGGAGATAGAGAGCGTGATGGGGTCAATCACGATAATCTCCCGGCCCGCATTTTTCGTACCCCGCAGGTCGAGGCCGGCCATCGCCGCCCAGGTGTCCACACCAAGGGCCATCTCCGCGTAGAAGTCCGTCACGCCCTCCGCCGCCAGCTTGCTGATCTGCTCGGTCAGCACTCTTTTCAGCGCAACACACCGCTCGTCCTTCTCGTCATACTTCCAGGGTAGTTTGGAGGGACAATGTCCCGTGAAAACACAGCACCTATACAATCCATTTTTCATCATTTCACCATAGCTTTCCGTTGCGTGCATTTATTCTGCCCTTTTGGAGAAGTTGCTCAAGATTTCATAATCTCTTGACTTTTTCTGAATTGTATTGTATCCTATTTCCGTCATATGTCGGTATTGCTTGAGGAGGTACTTGTATGGCCAGACCAAGTCGTTGCCGCCGCGTCTGTGCGGAACCAAGTTGCTGGGGTTTTATTCCCCGAGGGAAGGAAAGCCCCAGCGAGGTGGTTCTCACCGTGGACGAGTATGAAGTGATCCGGCTGGTCGATTACGAAAAGCGAACCCATGAACAGTGCGCGGCGCAGATGGGGATTTCCCGGACAACGGTAACGGAACTTTACGAAAATGCCCGATTTAAACTCTCTGACAGCCTCGTCAACGGCAAGGCCCTGTCCATCTCCGGCGGGCATTATCGGGTCTGTCGGGGTGACCGGGAGTATGGATGTGGACGGCGTTGCCGCTGGACGGGCGGAAAAAATACTGATATTGCAAAAGGAGAGTCCCTGATAAAAATTGCAGTCCCTTATGAGAACGGTCAGGTGTTCCAACATTTCGGACACACGCAGCAGATGAAGATTTATGACGCAGAGAATGGGAAAATCATTCAGGAACAGATTGCCGATACCACCGACAGCGGCCACAGCGCATTGGTGAGCTTTCTGTCCAGCCTGCGGGTGGATGTGCTGATTTGCGGCGGTATCGGTGGCGGAGCCTGGGACGCCTTGGCCCAGGCTGGGATCAAACCCTGCGGCGGCGTGACCGGCGGGGCGGACGAGGCAGTGAATGCCTTCCTGTCCGGGACACTGGAATACAGCAGCGATGTCCAGTGCAGCCACCACGGCTATGAGCATCACGGCGGCCACTGCGGCGAAAATAAGCATGGCTGCGGTGAAAAAGGAGGGAACTGCGGCGCATAAGTGCCGCTCCCATATAATAAAAGGAAACAGGAGGAATATGCTATGGAACAGAAGTTTTATATCTGCGAGCATTGCGGCAATATCGTCGCCATGGTGAAAAATGCCGGGGTGCCGGTGATGTGCTGCGGGCAGAAAATGACCGAGATCGTTCCCGGTACCACCGATGCCGCTGTGGAGAAACACGTCCCCGTGTATCAGGTAGAGGGCAATCTGGTCAAGGTGCAGGTTGGCTCAGTAGAGCACCCCATGCTGCCGGAACACTACATTGAGTGGGTGTCTTTGCAGACTAGGCAGGGCAATCAGCGCAAGGTACTCCACCCCGGCGACAAACCGGAGGTCTGCTTCGCTCTGTGTGAGGGCGACCACGTGGAGGCGGTTTACGCCTACTGCAACCTGCATAGCCTCTGGAAAGCATGACCGAATGCCCTGCGTGGATTTCCAAAGCTGCTTCTCTGTTTGGAGCAGGCTGACGCCCGGACAGCAGAATCGGATGCTGGAGCAGCTCCAAGAGCGCCAAGTCAAAAAAGGGACGGTGCTTCACAACGGCAGCGAGGACTGTACCGGGCTGCTTCTCATAAGGTCTGGTCAGCTCCGGGCCTATATTTTGTCGAAAGAGGGACGGGAAATTACCATCTACCGGCTGTTTGACCGGGACCTCTGCCTGTTTTCCGCCTCTTGTGTCATGAGGAGCATTCAATTTGATGTGACGGTTACAGCGGAGAAGGATACGGAATTCTGGGTGATCCCGGCGGAGGTTTACCGGCAGCTTATGGAGCAGTCCGCCGCTGTCGCCAACTACACCAACGAGATCATGTCCGCCCGGTTTTCCGAGGTCATGTGGCTCATGGAGCAGGTCATGTGGAAGAGCATGGACCGGCGGGTGGCCGCCTTCCTCCTGGAAGAAGCGGCAATTGAGAGTACCAGCCGGCTGAATATCACCCATGAGACCATCGCCAACCACCTGGGGACTCACCGGGAGGTCGTCACCCGGATGCTCCGCTATTTCCAGGGCGAGGGCATGGTGAAGCTGTCCCGGGGCGTGATAGAGCTTCTGGACGAACAAAAGCTGACGGCTCTGCGGGATACATGAAAACACCTCTCCTCAAACTCTGTGCGGATTGAGGAGAGGTGTTTCTATTTACTGGTCCATGCCGCAGGCTGTGGACTGTTCCATCAAGCGGCGGTCATTTGTTACTGCATCATAGAACCGGAAACCTCCAGCGAAGTTATATGCCTCATAGCCATACCCGGCCAGGACACGGCAGGCGATATAGCTGCGCAGGCCGCTCTGGCAGATGACATACACCGGCTTACCTTGCTCTACTTCGTCCAGCCGTTCCCGCAGTTCGTCCACAGGGATGTTTCGGAACCCCTCGATGTGACCGCCCGCGTACTCTTGGGGCGTCCGGACATCCAGCAGGGTCACGCTGCCATCGTGGGGCAGGGCGTTCACATCCTCAATATGGAACTGTTTCACAACTCCGCTGACCAGGTTTTCCACCATGAAGCCCGCCATATTCACTGGGTCCTTGGCAGAGGAGTAGGGCGGCGCGTAGGCCAGGTCCAGATCCTTCAGCTGGGTAGCCGTCAGCCCTGCGTGGATGGCGGCGGCAAGCACATCAATCCGCTTATCCACCCCCGCATACCCCACAATTTGAGCGCCCAACAGACGATATGTTCCCGTTTCAAAGACCACCTTCATGGTCATCAGCTTTCCACCGGGATAGTAGCCCGCGTGGCTCATGGGAGACAGAATCACCGTGTCCACGTCCAAGCCGGCCTTTTTGGCGTTCGTCTCGTTGACGCCGGTGGAGGCCGCCGTCAGGTCAAAGACCTTGATGACCGAACTGCCCTGGCTTCCAAGATAACGGCTGTCCCCGCCGCAGATGTTGTCTGCCGCGATCCGTCCCTGCTTGTTGGCGGGGCCGGCCA
>CAJULJ010000140.1:0-791 GCA_910587395.1 uncultured Oscillospiraceae bacterium
CGGTGTCCAATTCTTCCTGGGATGACATCAAGGCCATTTCTGACGCGGGAACGGCTGCCAGCTACTTCGCCCCCGGCGATACCAAGAGCATCACGCTCAACGGCACGGTGGGGACGCTGGCGCTGAACAACCTACAGGTGGACGCCTTTATCCTGGGCATCAACCACAACGCCTCCAGGGAGGGCAGCAACCGTATCCATTGGGCCATCGGGAAAATCGGTGGCACCCTGATCGCTCTGTGTGACAGCGGCTATAACAGCAACTACACTGACGGCAATAAGCGGTTCAACATGAACCACTGGGGGAACTACAACCGGGGCGGCTGGAAGGGGTGCGATCTCCGCTATGACATCCTGGGCAGCACCAACAGGGCCCCCAGCGGCTACGGCAGCGCTGCGCAGGCGGGCCGTGTAGGGTATGACCCGTCCAGCTATGACATTGTGAACAGTCCCGTGGCCAACACGCTCATGGCGGCCATGCCGCAGGCGGTCCGAAAGGTGATGAAGACCGTTACTAAGTACACGGACAACGTGGGCAACGCCAGCGGTGACACCGCCGGGAACGTGACCGCCTCCGTGGATTATTTCTTCCTGTTGGCGGAGCATGAGGTCTACGGTGGAAACCGTACCTACGCCAACAGCTATGAGAAGAACTACCAGGTGCAGTACGACTACTTCAAAGCAGGTAACAGCAAGCAGGTGTTTAAACACGACGCACGGACTACAGCTGTGTGGGGCCCTCTCCGCTCCCCTTATTACAATAACACCACTTACTTCTCGGCGCTGGGCTCC
>CAJULJ010000140.1:801-3371 GCA_910587395.1 uncultured Oscillospiraceae bacterium
GCGGCTCTGTCACCTATTACGCTGCAAACGGTTGCGGGGGGCTGCTGGCCGGCTTTTCTACCTAATCCTCCGCAGAGTATCCCGCCCCTATCCCGCCCCCGGAAGGGGGCGGCCCACTGGGGCCGACAAAAACCGGCCCGAAGGGCCGGAACATGGAGGGCGCGTAAGCGCCCGACGCGATTTTTGAAATTTTGCCCCTTTGCTATTTTGTGCTTTTGTGTTATACTGGCCCATATCCAGAATGGCGAAAGAGGTAGAATTATGTCGGTACTCGCTAACAAGCGCATTGTCAGCAAAGCGGAGTTTGTCAACACGGCAAATCAAATATATGTGGAGACGTTAAGCTTTCTGACAAGAATGTCCGCACGATATTCTCGGTTGCTGGCAGAGCCGGTGGCGAAGCTTGCGGGGGAGATTGTTGACCATTCCGAAAAGGCTAACAGCATCTTTCCCATGGATGGAAAGCGGGTTGTGGT
Source organism: uncultured Oscillospiraceae bacterium (assembly GCA_910587395.1). Taxonomy (GTDB): domain Bacteria; phylum Bacillota; class Clostridia; order Oscillospirales; family Oscillospiraceae; genus Enterenecus. The sequence continues at coordinate 1,278 of CAJULJ010000140.1, forward strand.
GCCTCAGCGCGCACGACTGCGCAGGGCGCATTTATTGGAGGCCATGGCCTCACTCAAAGCACTGGATGTGCGACTGACTCATTGCTACCTGGTCATGAATCAGAACCCGGAAGGCTGTTTTACTACGGCGAACGGGAAAACAGTCAGTTCAAAGGAGGCGATAGAAAAGCTTGATAAAATGTCTCAGAGTTTGGGGGATCTTATCGACCATGAGGATAATCTCCTAAAGGGCCAAATTGACAGCATTGAGAAAATGCTAAAATCCTGACTGCGCGTTGGGTGTACTTCTGATAATTTATCCCGCAGCTGTGTGGGGCCCTCTCCGCTCCCCTAATTACAATAACAACAATAACTTCTCGGCGCTGGGCTCCGGCGGCTCTGTCAACAATTACAATGCAAACAATTGCGGGGGGCTGCTGGCCGGATTTTACGTAAATACGCGGTCAAATGGAGTAGCGAAAGCGAAAGACGACCGACGTAAAAGGAGAGGTACTTCCCTGGGTAGCCAATCCCTAAAACTTCCCTCTGATGTCCTTACACGGACGCTTCTTGCATGGCGGGAGAACGTGCCAGCTCCCGTTTCATGTGTATTAGGACAACGCAGATTTAGACGGCACCCTACAAGACAACTGTACAGGGGGAGAATACTTTTTTATGAACAGTCAGGAACGCCGGGAAGCCCGGTACCAGCGCCGCAAAGCCAAGCGGCAGAAAAAGCGTGAGGAGCGGTGCGCCGCCCTCGGCCCTCTGAGCGAGGTGTTCAGCTATCGGAAAATGTTCTTTTATGGGCGGAAGTGCTGCAACGGTGTCCGCTGGAAGCAGAGCACCCAGAACTTCGAGTTACACCTCTTTTCCGGCACCGCCCGCCGGCGGCGGGAAGTCCTGGAGGGGAGATGGAAACCGAAGAAATGTGTCCACTTTACGCTGTGTGAACGGGGCAAGGTGCGGCCCATTGACGCGCCCCACATCACCGACCGGCAGATCCACAAGACCCTCTGCAATGAGGTGCTGGTTCCCCTGTACACCCCCAGCATGATCCACGACAACGGGGCCAGCCAGATCGGGAAGGGGCTGCACTGGCATTTCAAGCGGCTCAAGCAGCACCTGGCGTGGCACTTCCGGCGCTATGGCCGGGAGGGAGCTGTTCTTCAGATTGACCTGAAGGGCTACTTTCCCAACGCACCCCATGCCCTGATCTACCAGCGGCACCAGCAGCTGATTCTCGACCCGGCCCTTCGAGAGCTGGCGGACAAGATCATCCGTTTCTCTCCCTGTCCCACACCGGGGCGGGGGATGCCCTTGGGTGTGGAGCCGAGTCAGCAGGAGATGGTGGCCTTGCCGAGTTCCATCGACAACTGGATCATGTGCCAGGCCGGGGTCGAATATGAGTGCCATTTCATGGACGACTTCTTGATGACCTTCCCTACCATCGAGGAGGCCAAGAGGGCGGGCCACGAGATTGTGCGGCGGTTCGAGGCGAATGGCATCCGGGTAAACCGCCGGAAGTGCAGTGTCACCCCGCTCACAAAGCCCTTCCGCTTCTGTAAGGCCCGGTTCACCCTGACGGAGACCGGGAAGATAAAAATAAACGGGAGCCGGGACGGAATCAAACGCGCCCGCAGAAAGCTAAAGCTCTTTCACCGGGAGTTCAAGGCTGGCAAGCGGGAGTTCAAGGACATCGAGCAGTACATGGAGTGCCAGAGCGCCTACTACCGCTGTTTCGATGACCATGGGCGTCTGCTCCGCCTGCGGCGGCTCTACCACGCTATCTTTTTTGGAGGTGCAAAATGTTCAGGATCACCAACACCAGAGATGGGAAAAGCCTCGGCATGACCGAGGCCCCCACCTACATCAAGCAGGCCGAAAACGGCTGCTACGTTTTGTGCCCGGAGCCGGAGGCTTCGGGCATCGCTATTTCCGGGGTTCCCTACCGCCTGCTGGGCCGGGAGGCCCCGGAGGGCATGGGGAAACTGGATGCCGTCATGCTGGAGGAAACGGACGCCGGCCCGATGGTCGCTGCGGCCCATAACCTCTCGGCGGACATTGACGGCCTGACCGTAGACCACGAATACCGCATCACCCTGCTGGAGCTTG
>CAJULJ010000141.1 GCA_910587395.1 uncultured Oscillospiraceae bacterium
CAAAGCCCCGCTCAAACATCACGATGGCCCGCTTCTCCGGCACCTTGCCGTAGCAGAACTGCGGTAATGTGCTTCTGAGGGGGATAACGGAGTTGCCGTTGCGCTCCATCATCTCGGCAAACTGGCAAATGTGGTAGAGGTTGTCCCAGCCTTTGCCCACCTCCACATGGCACTCGTCGATATAGCGACATTCCCGGTCAAGCTGCCGTCCATCGGGGCACCTGATCCGTATCATGTCACCGTCCGCAATCCTGAACTTTTCCTCATAGTGCGGGGTGATGAAACGGATACCTTTTTCAGCCTGTTTCATGTGGCGTTCAAGCGAGTCCCGGCGGTAGCAGTAGAGGATCAGGGTATTCTCCTCCTTGTAGGGGTTCAAACGGATCAGGTAGGAATACTGCGCCGTGTCCGCCCGGAAGCCGAACGCAAAGCCGTCCTTGAAGCTGCTCTCCGGGTGTCCCTGGCAGAAGTCCCTCATGGCGTCACGGCTTTTCAAAAAGCCGCCATACTGTCCATCGCTCACCAGGGCGTTCATGACGACCTCAAATTCCCGCTTAAATTCCTCGTTATCCGAGTTTAGCTGATAGGTCTGCCACTTTTTGAGAAAGCCCTGGGCATCCATGCCTGTGTCAGCCCGTAGATGGCCGACGCATCCCGTCTGGCCTTTGAGCTGCATACTCTGGCTGGCGGTGTAAAGCCGCTCCGTTGGGGTTGCGGTGCGAAATGTCAATTCCATCAATGTCACACTCCTTCAACGAAAAAACGGCTTCCAGTTGGTTTTCTGAAAGCCGTTTTTAATGCTTTATTCTATTTTTGCTTCATTTACCGGGCGTCGCCCCGGTCGTGGTGCTTGGGTTTGATGGGCTGGCCCTCTTTGTCATAATTCTTCGGGTCTGCGGCGGGGACTTCCCAACCGAACATGGAGCCAGCCAGCATCGCCGCCGCCTGTGCTTTGCTCACGCCGCCACTCTCGTTACACTCATTCACAATCGCAAGGGCCTCCGCCCGGTCGTGACCATATTTGTCGGTATGGTAATAGCCACTCTCGCCCTTCTTAACGATGATGATCTCGTCACCGCTGGGCAGCACAGCGTAGCACCTTTCCGGCAGGCCCGGACGCAGAGGGATCACTTTACTGTTGCTCTCTTTCATCCATTCTGCAAACTCTTGGATGTGGTAAAAACTGCCTCCAATTTCAGCGTGGCAATCGTCGATATACCGGGCCATGCGGTCAAGGCTTGCGCCCTCGCTGGTGGTGATCCGCACCATATCGCCATCGGCCACCCTGAATTTCTCCTTGCCGTCCGGGGTAATAAAGCGGATACCTTTTTCGGCCTGTTTCATGTGCCGGTCAAGCAAGTCCCGACGATATGGGTAGATATAAACGTGATTATCTTCCCCAGCCGGGATACAGCGGATCAGGTAGGAGTAGCCCCTGGTGTCGGCCCGGAACGCATATTCAAAGCCGTTGCGGAAGCTCCCCTCCGAGTGGTCGAGGCAGTAGACGATCATCGCGGCACGGTTTTTCAGCACATGGCCGTACCGCTCGTCAAAGCGGAGCATATCAAGTACGGTGTTGAACTCCGCCTTGAACTCCGGCGTGTTTTGGGAACTCACAAAGGTTTCCCAACTGTTGAGGAAGATAGAGCCGCTGTTGTCCAGACTGCTCCACAAATAGCCCGGATTTCCGCACTGTTCACTGAGCGGCGCACACTGTTCATAAGCGTAAAGCCGCTCGGTGGGGGTCGCGGGCCGCAAAGTCATATCCATTACCGCTCACACTCCTTATCCGGCTCTTTGGGCTGCCTTTCAGAAGCCCTCGCTCTCCGCTCCATCTGATACTCCAATTCCTCGCTGGCGCGGCCCAGCAAGTCTTTTTTCGCCTCCAGAGGGTCGGTGAAGTAGTGCCCCCAAAAGTAGTTGTTCCTGCCCTTGCAGGCCCAGGTCACATACATGGGGATTTTGCCATGTTCCAGTTCACCGAACACATACTCTGTATCCCCGATCTGGATGGAGTCGATGATAGCGTAGCCCTCGTTGATCCTGTCAGCCATATCAGCGTCCCTCCCTATCCCTGGCTTTCTTTTCAGCCTGTTGTTCCTGCCGGAGAATTTCCAGATAATGCTTCGCCCATTTGGGCAGCTTCTCAGGTTCAATAACGCCGAGAATATCACTCCGCTGAAAATAGGAAGTCTTGCCGGAGTACAGCTCTGTGCAGTGGCAGGCGGTGCCCCGGCTGTTGGGGGAAGCGCCAAAGCCCCCGGTACATAGCTGGAGCTGACTGGTGGCGCGGCGATATTCCGGGCGCAGCACCTCCTGTTTGATGACAACGATTTTCCCATGGAGGTCGTGCTGATAGCCGATGACCTCACAGCCCTCGGCGGTAATGGGGGTGTTGTGGATACCCTGGATTTTCGGGCCGTTCAGGGCGATCCGGGTTTTCTCCGCCTGCTCCGCCACGCGCTCCCCGAACAGCTTTACAAGTTCCGGGTAGTCATTGCTCACCATGACCTCCGTGTAGCCAGCCATCAGGCCGTTGCTCTGGCAGAAAGCGCACATATACCGTTCATCGCCAATGCCTTCCGGGTTTTCCCCCAGCACGATCTCCCGGTCGCCAATATGAAGCGCATGGATAATGACGTAATCACCGGCCATGCGCTTTCCAGTTTCAGCGCCCATGCTCCCGCCCCCTTTCCCGGTTAGGCAGTTCCTCATAAAGCTGTAAATCGTTCTCGCAGGGGACATACAGCCGCCCGTTCTCTACACAGCGGAAAATGTCGCATTTCTTATCGGTAGACGCTGCATAGAAGCCCTCATGGGAATAGTTGAATTTGCTGGGATAGGCATACCCTTTTTTGCAAAAGCCCAATTCCACGTCCAGCCGCAGCCGGGAAACGTGGATCAGGCTGTGGTGCTTGCCCGCTGGCTCAAACTGCCGCTCCGGGATAAAGTGCAGCCCGCCGTACTCAAAGGGTGTATGCTCCATAGCCGGTTCCTCCTTGTCCATAAATTTACGCCGCCCTGTGTTCTCAGACAAAGGGCGGCGTATGTAAGCGGTCGCCTTATCCGCAGGCCATCAGTTTTATCAGCAGCTCGTTCACCGGGGCGGCGTCCCGGCCCTGGGCGGTCAGCTTGTTTCGCCAGTCCAGCAGGTACTCCCTCAAACGCCGGTATTCCTTATCAGTCAGTTCAAGATAAACTTTCTTTTCCCGTTTGAACATTTGAAACAGCTCCTTTCACCACCATAGTACAAGAAAAAAGAAACGGTTTCAAATGTGCGAATGGGTATGTAAGTGGCCCGCTGTGCGGGCCACGGGGA
>CAJULJ010000142.1:0-254 GCA_910587395.1 uncultured Oscillospiraceae bacterium
AGTCCGGCGCCAAGGCCTACCTGGTGAACACCGGCTGGAACGGCACCGGCAAGCGTATCTCCATCAAGGACACCCGCGGCATCATCGACGCCATTCTGGACGGCTCCATCCTCAAGGCCGAGACCAAGACCATCCCCTACTTCGGCTTCGAGGTGCCCACCTCTCTGCCCGGCGTTGACCCCGCCATCCTGGACCCCCGGGATACCTACGGCGACGCCGCTGAGTGGGACACCAAGGCCAAGGACCTGGCCAGC
>CAJULJ010000142.1:264-3269 GCA_910587395.1 uncultured Oscillospiraceae bacterium
TCCAATGAGGAGGCTCAGGGAGGAGAATCGTCCAGTATCACCAATCAAGAGAACATTTGTCAAGGGGGATTTCACCCAAAAGATGAAATCCCCCGATAAACCGGAATTTGGATACTACGATTCTATGAGCGATTATCGCTCACCGTAGGTTTTCTATAAAATCCTCCAAAAGCCTTAAAAACAAAGGATTTTTCACAGTGTGTTCGCCTTATCCCTTTATTCGGTTTCACACAAGTTTACCCTTGCCCTGACTGCCCATAAGGGCAAAAGCAAGGGCAAGAAAATCTCGCAACAGGATATGACAACGTGTGGCAATCGGGGAACTGTGACGTATGTGCGAATATATTATAGCGGAGGATTTCACTATGGACAAGTACATTTTTAACGTGACCAACGGCCTATGGTATGAACTCGTTGGCGACTACTATTTTCCTTGTTTGACTGTACCCACTGAAGAAGAACAGCTTGTTGGCGTATGGGGTCAGCGGCACAAGCGATTTCTCAAAGAATGCCGTCCAGCTCTTTATAACGCCTTGCTGTTGAGCGGAAAGCTGAACGGCTACCTTGCAGACATTGACCGGCAGGCGCAAGAACGGTTAGATACCGTCATTGAACAGATGGCCCAATCCCAAGGTATCACCGAGGCGCTGAAAGTTACCGACCAGATGGTGTGGGTTGGTAAGATGAACAATATCCGGGCAAGCGCAATGGAGATTGTGAATAAGGAACTCATATACGCATAAAGCACAATGGCGACGGGGATATGTCCTCGCCGCCATTGTCGTTTGCCAATGCGTGGACTTGCCCTCATCGTCTGCGCCTGATACAATAGACTTCAAATTGAGAACTAAAATTTTCCGAAAAATCTTGTAAGGTTTTAGAGCATTTCTCGTCTTATAGGGTGAAGGAACCTTCAAACTACGGAGAGGAGGTATTGTGTTGGAGGATAGGCAAATTATAGAACTATACTGGCAAAAAAACGCAGACGCTATATCGGAAACCGCCAGTAAATATGGTGCGTACTGTTTCACGATTGCTGAAAACATCCTGCACAACACCGAAGATTCCGAGGAGTGCGTCAATGATACATGGCTTCATGCCTGGAACGCGATACCACCGCAAAAGCCTAACATACTTCGGCTATTCCTGGCGAAGATTACTCGTAATCTTTCCTTTGACCGATTCAATGCACGAAATGCAGAGAAACGGGGCGGCGGCGAGATTGCCCTCGTTCTGGAGGAACTGGGAGAATGTTTTGGCGGCGGTGCGGATACAGAGGCTGCGTACGAGGCCAAAGAACTGCGGGAAGCTATCCAGCGTTTTGTGCGGGCGCTGCCGGAGCGGGAGGGGAATGTGCTGGTGCGCCGGTACTTCTTTGTCGAGCCTGTGGCGGACATCGCAAAGCGATATGGTCTTACCGAAAACAATGTAATGGTTATACTGAGCCGGACGCGCAGAAAACTGAAAGCCCATCTTTTGAAGGAGGGATACCTATGAACAAAAATGATTTGTTTCGAGCGTTTGACAATGTGGATGATAATATTTTGGAACGGAGCGAGACCCCTGTGGGCCGCCGGAGGGCGCCGGCCTACCGAAAATGGCTGGCACTGGCCGCTTGTCTGGCCCTGACGGTGAGCCTGGTAGGGGTAGCTTTTGCCGCCGAAGCCAGGGAGTATGGCGCGGCGGTAGCGTTCTTTGACGAAAACGGGCTGTCTACCGAGGGCCTGAGCCGGTCAGACGTGAAAGCTGTCTACCGGGATATTACCAGCCAACATTTCACCTATGACAAGACGGCGGAGGTGATTGAGCGGGCGGTGCCGGGGCTGGAGATCTCCCAGCGGGAGCCCACGCCGGAGGAACTGGCGGCGCTGTGGGATCGGAATGTGTGGCGCAGCACCCGGCCGGAAACCGGGATCAGCTACCGTCTGGACTATGCGGAGAAGCTGGACAAAACCCTGGGCTTTGACGTGCTGGATAAGAGCATTCTGGCGTGTTACCGGGACAGCGAATTGCTGTGGACGGCGGAATTCCCTGACCTCTATGTGGAGGGCAGCGTCCACACCTCCGCCGGAACAGCGGTGTGGGGGTACAATGATACCTGGTCCAGCGAACAGCCCAAGTACTCCTGTGTGGCCCGGGTGGACGAGAGCGGGAACATTCTGTGGCAAAAGCAGTTGGAGCATGGCTTTGAGCGGGAATATATCGCCGCCGTGGTGGACAACGGGGACGGCACCTGGGCGGTGTTCAGCCGGGGGGACTTCCGGCACCTCTGCCTGAGCCAGTACGACATGGACGGGAACGAGCTGTTCAACTACGACGCTGAGGTGGGAAACCTCGGCATCTGGAACGTGGTGTGCCTGGGGGACGGCTACTTGGTACAGCTGGGGAACACCACGGACGGCGAGACTGCCCGACTGGTGAAGCTGAGCCGGGATGGAGGCACACTGGACACCTTCATTTACGAAGGGGAGGACTGCGATTACACCATCACCGATATGATTGAGTTTGGGGGCCGGGTGTACCTGTCGGCCTATGCCGTTCCCAAGCAGACAGACAGGGGCGGACGGTATGAAATCGCTGATATCCTGGCCTACCTGTTTGACAACAACATTTGGGAGATTTCCAGCGAGGAGCTGACCCCCATGGTGCGGGATAATTACACAGCGGTGCTGCTGCTGTGCGACCCGGAGGGCGGAGCGCCGGAGACCTTCTACTCCGTCAAGGGTTCCCTGGGTGGAAAGCTGGCCATCAATAACACCGGAGAACTGGTGTGGGACGTGGAGAGCGTGGTGGACACCTTCTTTTCCCCCGCTACCAGCTCCTTCACCATCGGCGGCACCTGCCAGGTGTTCCGATATACCTTTGATGAGGCCGGAACCCTGCTCCGCCAAGAGGACACAGGCGAAACAGTACCGTATCGTAGATAACACTTATGCAATTTGTCTATGTAGGCACCGCATGGCCTTATGGCTGTGCGGTGCTTTTCATCTGCCGTCAGTCTTTCG
>CAJULJ010000143.1 GCA_910587395.1 uncultured Oscillospiraceae bacterium
CGTTCCTGATCCCGATTATCTGCCTGATTGTTTTAGTTGCGGCGATTATCGCCTCTCCATTCGGCATCCTCTTTGCCAATGAACCGACGCCGGGGGCCATGCCCCTCAATGTGGCCGTGGGGCAGCTCAATATGGAGCTGGCCAACACACTGGAGACAATGCAGACCGGCGACTATGACAGCATTGACATCCAGGGCCAAGGCCCGGACTGGCGGGAGGTTATCGCCGTGTTTGCCGCGAGGACGGCGGGGGCCGATGACGGCATAGACGTTGCCGCCCTGACCCCCGACCGGGTGGACCGGCTGAAGGCCGTCTTTTGGGATATGTGCGCCATTTCCTCGGAGGTGGAGACAATATCCCACCCGGACAGCGACCCGGACGATGATACGGACGATAGCTGGACGGAGCGTATTCTGCATATCACCATCACGGCCAAAACCGCCGAGGATATGCGGACAGAGTATGCCTTTACCGATTATCAGAACCGGGCACTGACGGAGCTGCTGGCCGAGCTTGCCACAATGGATCTGCTGCTTACCGACCTGTCCGCGTCCCAGGAGCAGGCCCGGAACATCCTGCGGAACCTCCCAGCCGGTCTTTCCCCGGAACGGCGGGCCGTGGTGGAGACTGCCTGTAAGCTGGTGGGGAAAGTCAATTACTTCTGGGGCGGCAAAAGCCGGGTGATCGGCTGGGACAGCCGCTGGGGAACCATTCAGAAGGTATGGGCAGACGGCAGCAGCACAACCGGAACCTACCGGCCCTACGGCCTCGACTGCTCCGGTTTTGTGGATTGGGTATTTTACAATATCTCCGATGGGGCCTACACCATAGGCCACGGCGGGGGCGCTCGCGCACAGCATACTTACTGCACAGCAATTACCTGGGCTGAAGCGCAGCCGGGCGATTTGGTTTTCTACCCGGAGGACACCCACGTTGGCATCGTGGGCGGCTGGGACGAGAGCGGCAATATCCTGATTATCCACTGCGCCAGCGGCTATAACAATGTAGTCGTTACAAAGCAGGAGGGCTTTACCACCATAGGCAGACCGTTGTATTACTCTGAATAAAGGAACGTCTCACGGCGCGGCGCGTTTCCCACGGGAAATGCGTCTCACCGTGAGACGTATTTTTCTGCTGAATGGCTAACGGTAATACCTGCGGCCCCGTTCATCCAACTCGGCCAGGGCCTCAAAGAGCTGATCCTGCAATTCCTTTTTGGACAGGCTTTTCACATAGGAACGCAGCGCCTCATAGTGATTTTCCATGCGTTGTTCTTCCTCCCGTTCGTATTCCTCTACTTCCTCCATGTACTGCTCCGCTTCCTCCGGGAACGCCGAGAAGAACAGGGCGACCATGTGCTTGCAGATCACCCGCCGCCCGTCCGCATGGGGGCAGTTGCATTTGGACTGCCGGGGATGGGCGGTATTGATTTTCACCTGATAGGGGGCGGAGCCGCTCCCGGCCACCTGACCCGTGTACTCGTCCTCACCCGTTTGGGAAAAGGAAAGCACCTTTTTCCCCTCAAAGTATTCATAGCCCCGCCATGCGGACGCACCGCTGGCCAACGTGCGGATGCTCATAGTAGCCCCCCTGATAGCCGGTATGTTCATAATACCACAGGGCCGCGCCCAAAACAAGGAATCTGACGAAATGCGTCTCACCGTGAGACGCATTTCTTACGGCCACCATTATTTCATATTGTCGATCATATTCAAAACAAGCTGTTTCTGTTCAGCGGTCAGCAACGCCCATTTATCCAGCAGTCCCCGCTGTTCCTTGGTCAGTGGCACAAGCTCCCCCTCCGCAAAAAACTCGCCCAGTGTCATACCAAACGCCTTGCAGATTGTTTCCAGTGTTGAGATCGTTGGCTCCGAATCCTTGCGGAAAACGTGTGACAGTGTAGACTGTGCCAAGCCGGACTCTTTGCATAGGCGATATACGCTCCAACCCCGCTGTTCCATGAGCTGTTCGATCCGTCCAAGTACATCCATAGTCTATCACCTCTTTTGAAACTATTCTACATTCGTTTTAGGCCGTAAAATAGAACGAAAGCAGGCTTTAATTTACTTCGATAATAGGCTATAATAGGATGTGCAATCAGGGATGAAAAATCAGCGGAAAGGGAGCGAAAAATGGAAATAGCAAACAAACGGATGCAGACCTGCTGCTTTACGGGCCACCGGCATCTGCCGCCAGAGGAACAGGCGGAGATTGCCAGCAGGCTGGAGTGTGTCATATCGGCCCAATACCAAAAGGGCATCCGATACTACGGTGCCGGGGGCGCCCTGGGATTTGATGCCCTCGCCGCCCGGACGGTGATCCGTCTGCGGGAGAACTGTCCCGGCATGAAACTGATCCTTGTCCTGCCCTGCCTGACACAGACACGGGGATGGAGATCGGAGGATATAGCAGAGTATGAGCGTATTAAGGCCCAGGCAGATAAAGTCGTCTACACAGCCCAGCAGTACACGCCGGGCTGTATGCACAGGCGCAACCGTCATTTGGTAGACAACAGCGGCGTGTGCGTCTGCTATCTGACCAAGAACAGCGGGGGGACTGCTTACACCGTCAATTACGCAAAGAAACAAGGGGTAAATGTATTCAATATTGCCGAAAATATCAAACTTTGAATCACTTTTTTGCCAGCAGAAAAAATTTTTTCAAAATATGTGCCGAAACTACCCGGTTGGGGAGTGGACAAAAAACAAGCGATTTTGGTAAAATATCATATGCCTACAAAAAGTTCAAGATTAACCGCGATTTACAAAAAAGCGGCCCAAGTTTATAACGGATACTGTACCGCAGGCAAATAATAATTGTGTCCGTTGCTTCTGTAAAATTGTATTTCAATGAAAGAATGTTTCTACTGTCCAAGTGGCTTTTGCGCTCAGTTGAGGAAAAGGAGGCTGACCCGTGGACCAAAACTATATCGCTCCGGCAAGCGCACTAAAGAAACTGAAGGGTACTCTTTTCCTATGCTTGCTACGAAAGTTCTTCCTATTACCTACAACACTAAAAAAAGCTAAAATGACGGACTTCCACAAAAGAAAAACGCTGCAATCTCAAAAAAGATTACAACGCTTTCTAAATCCTGTTCAGTTTTAAGCCGGACATTCCTATTCGCCCTCTTTTTCGACTTCGGAAATCTCTTTTGCCGTTGCG
>CAJULJ010000144.1 GCA_910587395.1 uncultured Oscillospiraceae bacterium
CTGTCCCACTGTTCTTTCGGCACGATGGCCTCCTGGGTATCCGGCAGGATGAACATATCCTCCAGGGCGTTGGGGATACGCTTCTTGAGCTTATAGGACTTGGAGTAGGTTTTGAAATTACAGGTGCAGCCGGTGTACTCCATCCGTTCCAGGATGTTGACCACAGATTGCTCAATCCAGTGGTAGGGGCGTTCCGGCAGAGGCTTTCCCTTCTGCTGGGCATAGAGGGCCTTGACCGTCAACACCCTGTCCGCCTCCAAGATACGGGCGATCCGAGACGGGCCTACTCCAGCAATGGTCAGGTCAAAAATACGTTTGACTATTGGGGCAGCATCCTCGTCCAATATCCAGTGGTTTTTGTCCTGCGGGTCAGCGCGGTAGCCGTAGGGCGGACCGCCCAAGTGCTTGCCACTGGTTCCCTTGGCTTTCATAACGGCGCGAACCTTTTTGCTGGTATCTTTGGCATAAAAATCGTTAAAAACATTGCGAATTACGGTAAAATCGTTGTCTCCTTTGGCACTGTCCACCGCATCGTTGACGGCGATGAACCGCACATCGTAGCTCGGAAAGACGATTTCCGTAAACCGACCGACCTGCAAATAGTCTCTGCCAAATCTGCTCATGTCCTTAACAATCCAAGTGCCAACCAAGCCCTGCTCCACCAGGGCAAGCCCCTCCTGGACCCCGGGGCGGTTGAAGTTCGTCCCAGTATAACCGTCGTCCACCAGCACCCTGGTATTCGTGAAACCGTGGGAAGCGGCGTAGCTGCTGAGGATGCTTCTCTGATTCGCAATCGAGTTTGACTCCCCATCCACCAAATCCTCGTTGCTCAAACGGCAGTACAAAATCGTGATCTTCTGCTGATCCACGTTGTCTTCTCCTTTCTTCTGTGGGTCAGCTGACAGTACCATAGTGCATGGCTCTATGATAGCATGATCTTCCCGTTTTGTCGACATCAAACCGCCCCCTTATCCGAAAAAATCAGACGGTGCATCATGCTGGGAAGCGGTTCGTCCCCGGCGCACTCTGTCTCGATGATATACCAGGTGTTACCGATTTTACGTGTCACCTTGCAGGAGAAAGGGTTTCTCAGTCCATGCTCCCTGTACCATTCCTCAACAAAATCGGCGGGCGCGTCGAACATCGGCTCATAGCAGGCGCACAGGTCAATGGGTTCGTACACATAGCTTTCAAAATCGTTCAATCAAGTACCTCCATAATTCGTAGTCTGTTGGGTCAGCCAACCTTGCGCCTGACCCACTGAATGTCATAGCCCAGCGCATCGGCAAGCTGGACAGCCTCTTTGTAGCGGAGGGACTCCCGCTGGAGCTTGTTGGACAGGTTGGACACGCTGTCCGACCAGCCGTACACATCGGAGAGTACGTCCACCACCTCCTGCATGGTCATCCCCTGGCGCACAATGTACGCCTTGATCTCGTTCCTCAAATCGGATTTCAAAACTTTTCCCTCACTTTCCAATGAACTTGATTTTGTGTTCCGTAAAGCGCTTTTTCGGAATGATGAAGTTTTTCACGGTTGTAATTTCCGCTCAGATTTGCTATCATGAAGCCCAGGTCACAAAGGCCACCTGTCCACTTCACAGTTCCATGGGACACCCGCCGAAACCGTGGGAAAGACCGCTTGTCCGCAAAGTGGCTACACGGTTTGGTAAATCACCCGCTGGTATAATTCGTTTGTTTGTGAATGACATTTTTCACGAAAATCACAAGGATTGAATTTCACCCGGCTTTTTAAGGTCAAATCAGCATGACCGCCTATAAAAAGATAAAGGTGAACTCAAAACTATCCGTACATACGTACATCGGTACAGGGATGGTCTACCGTGTACGCCTGTACGCACATACAGATAATTTCATTTCTTTTTTATAATGCAGTTGGCCTTTATCAAGACCTCAATTCCCAGATAGCCCCGGCACCGCTTGCCGCTGCCGATATACACATTGTTGGTGGCCTCCAGCCGGTAGGCATCGGCATTCTGGGCGATAAAGCCGGAAAAGCTCTTGGGGGAAAGCGGGCTTTCTGCGTTATCCTCGCACCAGACCTTATAGGCGGCATACAGGTCACGGGTAGCGGCCTCGCTATCTGCCTTGAACTGGATATAACCGGCAGAGGCCAAGAAGTCCACGATGTTGTTGGCCTCCCGGACTACAACAGAGATGTTCTCTTTGGCCCGGTCACTGATGGTAAAGCGGTAATTGTTGACCAGCAGGCGGTGAAGCCCCTCCAGACACCAGAGGAATATCCCCTCGCGTTCAGCAATCAGCTTTTCAGAGAGGAACGGGTCATCCATCTGACCTGGGGGCTTGTCCTTTGTGGTCAGCACGATCTGGCGGCGAAAGAAGCCGTCAGACCTGTCATGGAGGGCGGTCAAGACCCCGTTACCGAAGCAGAGAAACCGCACATAAAGCTGGCTCTGGTAGCTCTGAACGCCCTTGCGCTCCATGTCCATCTTGCACTCCGAGGTCACGATGGATTTGATATAATTGGTCTTGGGCAGGGCGCTCATGTCCATATCGTCATCCACCATCAGGAGTTTGCTCTCCAGGTCGGCGCGGCTGAATCGGTTGTTCTCTACCTTCTGGATGCTGGTAGTATTCATGCTGTCCCCAAAGATGGAACGCATCACCAGCCCGATCCGGCTCTTGCCCTCGCCGCCCTTGCCGATGAGCATCAGCATCTTTTGGCCCTTGGTGGTGGGGAGCAGGCAGTAGCCCAGGTACTCCTGCAAGGTGGGGATGTCCTCCGGGTACAGCAGTTCCGCCAGAAAGCGCAGCCACTTCTCCGGCGGCGGCGCGTCAGGCCGGTAGGCAACGGTCAGGCGGTTGTTGCAGTAGGCTTTCTCTGGAGAGAACCGGCCATCCACAAACAATGTGCCGTTGGCAACATGGATACGGTCGCACTCCAACGCTATCGGCTCCGAGTACGCCGCCATCCGCAGGGCGTTCAGAAGTTCGTCCACCTTCCTGGCGATTTTGATTTCCAGCCACGGGCTGATCTGCTCGTAGATTTTCTGCTTCAAGCTGCTCTCGTCCGCCACCAGCCCGTCCACCGTGTAGAACCGCCCCCGGATGCAGCGCATGGGATGTTCCCGAAGGAACGACCGGCAGAACTCCGGCT
>CAJULJ010000145.1 GCA_910587395.1 uncultured Oscillospiraceae bacterium
TGACGAAGCTCATCAGGTAGATGCCCAGGAGCGTACCCACGCCGTAGGTCTCCAGCGTGGCCTCCATCGCGGCGATGGCCTCATCGCTGACCGATGTGGACGCGCCGATGATGCCCCCGCTCTGGGAGATCACGCTCTGGCAGACATCAAAGACCGCCATCACGATGTTGAAGCAGTTGGAGATGAGCGTGACGGCCACGAAGGTCTTGAATATCCACTTGAAGATGATCCATGTCTCGAAGTTCGAGAGGTTGTTATGCTCAATGATGAGCTGGATCAGCTCGTAACAGGCAATGAAGGTGAGGATCAGCCCCGCTATGGGGATGATGACGGTCTCCGATACGCTGCGTATCATGGAGAAGATGCCAGGGGAGAAGCTCGCCGGGGTCATGCCCACATCCGTGGCGATCTCCCCCACGCGGGAGTTGACCGAATCGAAAACACCTGTGAGGTTGCCCATGATCCCGCTGATCAGAAGCTCTTTGAGCCATTCCGCGATTGCGTCAAGAATACTGCCCAAATCAAATACCTTGTCCTTTCATCTGGTGGGGCAGGGCGGCAGGGCGCCGCCCCGCCCTGGTTACAGCGGGCCTTGTCCTGCCTCCGTGTCAGGCGGTGAACAGCCCGGAGAGCAGGGGGACCAGGGTGATACCGATGAGGGCGACGCCTCCGCCGGCCATCAGCTGCTTCATGCCCTGGCTCTTAGCTCACTACGGATAAAGAAGCAAAGAGAGGTTAAAAATTTTTGCCGTTCCCATCCGGCGGGGCCTCGCCGGATAGGTCTGGCTCAATCGTCAGGCAAGTCCACCTTGCCTACAAAAGAATAATAAATCTCGATGTCCTGGTGGCGCGTTCCCTGCTCGTCCTTCCAGCACTCATGCACCACGATCTTCTCCACGAACTCCCGGAGGAGGGTAGGGGTCAGCTCCTCGAAGCTGGTGTACTTCCGCACAACGGCCATGAACTTCTCCACGTTCACAGCCGCCTCCTGCGCCTGTCCCAGCTCCGCTTGTAGCTCGGCAACACGGGCTTTCAGCGTGGCCTGCTCCTGCTCGTAATCGGCGGACAGCTCCATGAAACGCTCGTCCGTAATGCGTCCGCTCACGCTATCCTCATACAGACGCTTGAAGATGCCGCTCAATTCCCCGATGCGCTTCTGCGCCGCCTCCAGCTCGCGGCGGCGGGCGGCGTTTTTCCGCTTGCCGCCGTCCTCGTTCTGCGCCATCAGCAGCTTCATAAACCGGGCCTCATGCTTGGCGGCGTAGCTGGTGACTTTCCGCAGATTTTCGGTCACGCCCGCCGTCAGAAGGTCGGTGCGGATGAAATGCGCCGTACAGTCGGCGGTGCGCTTTTTGTAGCTGCCACAGATGTAGCAGTCCTGCCGCCGCTTGTCCGTTTCGTACCTCTGCTGGTACATGACGCTCCCACAATCGGCGCAGAACAACAAGCCGGAGAACAGGCCAACCTCGCCGTAACGGTTGGGCCGCTTGCGCTGTTTGCGAAGCTCCTGCACTCGTTCCCAGGTGGCATCATCAATGATGGCTTCATGGGTATGCTCGAAAACCATCACCTTGTCCTCTGGATTGAGTACACTGGTCTTGACCTTGTAGGACACCTTCTCCGTCTTGAAGTTGACGGTATGGCCCAGGTACTCCCGGCGCTCCAGAATGTGCGCCACGGTGTTGCTCGACCACTTGCAGGGGTAGTCCGGGTAGTAGCGGCGGGTGCTGCCGGTGCGCCGGTACTCCATCGTCCCCGGCGTGGGGATGTTCTGCTCAGTCAGCATCCGGGCAATCTTGGTGGGGCCGTTCCCGGCGAGGCACAGACTGAAAATCTGCTTTACCACAGGGGCGGCCTCCGGGTCGATCACAAACTCGCCGTCCTCGTCTTTCAGATAGCCATAGACCGGCTGGCTGGTGATGGGTTTTCCGCTCATGCCTTTAGCACGGAAAACCGCTTTGATTTTCTTGCTCGTGTCCCTCACCATCCATTCATTAAATAAATTCCGCAAGGCGCTCATGTCGTTGTCGCCCTGGGCGCTGTCCACGCCGTCATTGATGGCGATAAAGCGGACGCCTTTCTTTGGGAAGGTAATTTCTGTAAATAGGCCCACTTGCAGATAATTCCGTCCCAGGCGTGAGAGGTCTTTCGTCACGACCGTCTTGACCGCGCCGCTCTCCACGGCGTCCATCATCTCGGTGAAGCCGGGCCGCTGGAAGTTGGCTCCGCTCCATCCGTCATCCACGAAAAACTGATAGGGCATCAGGCTATGCTCACGGGCGTAGCTTTCGAGGATGCGCTTTTGAGAGGTAATATGTAGAGGGTGGTTTCTGCCACCAAATACATATGACTGCGGCTCGTTTGTGGTGAATAGAACTTGCGGTTGTAAGAAAGGAGAAAAACACATCGTATTATCGGTATCCGCTACCGAAAATATCTGAAATGACGGAGGAAAACACTATGGACGAATTGGCACTAAGCATCCATGACGAGGCGAACGGCCTTAATTACATCCTTGTCGGGGACTACTACATCCCGGCTGTCGAACTGCCGGAGGACGATGACCGTTCCATCGGGAAATGGGGGCGGATGCACTGGGCCTATCTGGAGGAAACAAACCCGCTTCTGCTCAACCACCTGATTTTGACGGGCAGACTGCACACCTACCTTGCCAATCTCAACGAGCAGGCGCAGGAGCGCTATCGGCTCATCATCAGGCAGATGGCCGCCGCCGAGGGCGTGACAGAGGACTTGAAACGCCGGTCACGGTGGGAATGGGTCAAGGCCATGAACAGCATTGTGAACCGCGCCGAGGAAAGCATCAAGCGTGAACTGATCTATACATGACCGATACTCCGGCATTTGCGCTGATAAGAAAATGTGAACGCTCCTGAGAGGCTCCCCATATGGGCGGGCCTTTCAGGAGTTTTCTCTTTGCCCTTGCGCTGTCGCTGGATGGCTGATTTGCAGTCTCCTCAAAAATTTTTCCGGCAGGGCTTGACAGAAACGGATGTTGCGGTTACAATAGAGTTCATAATTGAACTGGTATACAACATAAACATATTTGGACTCATTGGCAGATACATAACCGACTGCGGAGAAAATCCGCGGGCGGTTTTTTGTATCTGCTT
>CAJULJ010000146.1:0-765 GCA_910587395.1 uncultured Oscillospiraceae bacterium
CTGCCCGGTTTTTTCGTGTCCTGGAAAGGAGACACACGTTGTATATCAACACATTCCAATACAAGCCGGAGCATGTGGACTGCCGCCTCTGCACCAAGTACGCCGGTAAGATAAAGGGCTGCACCGCTCAGGGCTGTCCCTGGCTGGCGGAGCGCATTGAGGCCGGAGTGGTGGGGTACGAGGAAGCCGTCATGGAGACCTTCCCCCGCAACGCCCATCTGGATGCCCGCCTGCACACGGCCATCCGGCGCTTTACCGGGTCCTTATTCCTCTCCCCCGCCCATCAGGGCCGCATGGAGCGTCTGAAAGCGCGGGAGGGCTTCCGCCGGAAGCGGGACACCCCGGCCTACTTCGCCGCCATGTATCTGCTCACCGCCAACGATGACCTCTTTCTCCGGTCCGCCAACTGCTTTTGCAGGCATGGCATTGAGTTCGACTATGGGACGCTGAAAGACATCTCCCCCCATTGTTACACTCTGTTCTCTGCGGCGCGGGACATCTACGCGGAGGGGTCCGGCGTGGCCCTGGCCGACCTTGCCAACAGCGAGGTAGTGGACACTCTGGCGTTCAGCCTGATCGTCAACGCCCTCCTGGTAGCCCGGTACGGCCCCGCTGTGCTGGCAATTAAGGAAAGGAGCCGGAAATGAAGCCCCTCCATCTGCCCATCACCGGGCATGACCTGCTGGCGGTGGAACGGTTCCGGGACAGCACCCGCCACATGATCGAGTTTCTGGTACTGGCTGACTGCCCCCTGGGGAAGCAGGG
>CAJULJ010000146.1:775-3106 GCA_910587395.1 uncultured Oscillospiraceae bacterium
CTCACCGAGGACGGCTATGGGGAGACCCTTGCCCATGCGCGGCGGGGCAGCATCCAAATCCGAAAACACGCCAGCATCATTGAGGGGCACATCCTGCCTGACAAGCCGAAAAAACGGCGCAAAAACTGATAGGAGGTAATCGCTATGTATTCTATGGATTCCTTGGAGTATGCCATTCGCGGGCTGTACCGCTCCGGCATCGGAGAGAACAGCGGCCTGTCCGCCGACGAGGTGGAGGAGCTTCTGGACGGCATTGACTTCCACGCTCTGCTCCAGGCCGTCCGGCATCACGCCGAGACCGTCTTTGCCTTTGCCACCCAGGGCAATCAGCCTAAGTCCTTCAACTACCGGGGCGCGGAGCTGTTCAGCCAGCGGGCCACGCTGCTGTATGACGATTTCGACCAGAGTACCGCCGAGGCCGTCCTGACCACCCGCAGCGTGGAGCTGTGGCTGCTGGAGGATATGACCGTCACCGCCGTCGCCAGCGTGTCCGTGGTCTGCGAGGGCGGCGCGTATGTGGCGGAGTACCGGGAGGACCTGGGCGACCCGTGGGCCAGCGGTATGTGCCTGGACCTGGAGGAACTGACGGACCGGCTGGACAAGCTGTGCTGGCCCGTCCATGAGAATGAGATTCCCGTTTACGAGCTGTAAACGGCGGGAAAGGAGCGAAAAAAGGCAGTTCTCCCGGCATGGGAGCTGTAAACAGTAACGAAACCTTTTCGGCGGTCTCCCTTTCAGGAGGAAAAGACAGCTCGTGTCTATTGCTGCTGATGATCGAGAAGGGCCTGCTCATTGACTGCGTACTCTACGCGGACACCGGCATGGAGTTCCCGGAGATGGAGGCCCATATTGCCAAGTTGGATGATTTTCTTTACCAGGAGCGCGGCATCCACATCACCACCCTGCGGCATCCCCACGGCTTTGAGTGGCTGATGTTCGATGTTCCCCAGCAACAGAAGCGGGCCATAGAGCGCCGTATTGCTATGGGTCAGCCTCTGACTGGCTATGGCTGGCCTGGAATGAAAGTGCGCTGGTGTACCGGACAGCTGAAAACCCATCTCATCACAAAAGAAGTCAACCGGCTGAAAAAGGAGAAAAATGCCCTGCACCATATCGGCATCGCCGCCGATGAAGCACATCGCTGCAAATCGGATGAACATAACCGCTATCCCCTGGTGGAGTGGGGCATCACCGAGGCCCAGGCCCTGCAAATCTGCTACAACCGGGGCTGCGATTGGGGCGGGCTGTATGAGATATACCACCGCGCCTCGTGCTGGTGCTGTCCGCTCCAACGCATAGACGAGCTGCGGAAGCTCCGCCGCCATCACCCGGAATTGTGGGCGCGGCTGCTGGATATGGACAACCGGGCGCGGGCTATGTTCGGCCCCGGCCCCCTGGGGCAGTTCAAGCAGAATTGGAGTGTGGCGAGGCTGGAGGAACGCTTTGCCCGCGAGGACGCGGAGGACACCGTATAAATCAAAATCTACTGAGGAAGTGAGTGAAGCATGGCCGTTTATCGTGTAGAACGGACGCGGGATTACACAGTGATGTCGAACCATCACTTGAAGGACCCCGGCCTGTCGCTGAAAGCAAAGGGGCTGCTGGCAATCATGCTGTCCCTCCCGGACGACTGGAATTATTCCACGCGGGGCCTCGCCGCTATCTGCAAGGAGGGCGTGGAGGCCATCGGGAACACCCTGAAGGAGCTGGAGCGGGCGGGCTATGTGGTCCGCCGCCAGCTGCGGGGAGAACATGGGCGCGTGGGCAGCGTGGAGTACACCATCTACGAAAAGTCCCAAACGCCGCCCCCGGCCTCTGGCCCGGACGCACCGCCACCGTCCACGGGTTCACCGTGTACGGGTTTCCCGGATACGGTTGAGCCGGACGCGGTTCTCCCGGATGCGGATGTGCCGGATACGGAAAACCCGGCGCAATTAAATACTAAGAAAACTAATCCCCGTAAAAAACAAAATACTTATCGACCAAATACTCATTCATTCTGTCCCCAGCCCCCTCCGGGGCCTGGGTCCGCGCCTGCGGCGGAAGGAATGACGGAAGTGTATGAGAAGCGGGATGAGATTCGGGATCAGATTGAATACGGCCTGATTGCCGACAGCACCAACCGGGAGCAGATCAATGAACTGGTGGAAATCATGCTGGAGGTCGCTTTGTCAAAAACGCCCACCATGAAGATCGGGCGGGATGCGGAGTACCCCACCGCCCTGGTCCAGCAGCGGTTTGAGCTTATCAACAGCAGCCACATTGAGAAGGTTCTGGACGGCATCCGGGAGAACACCACCCGCGTCTGGAACACCAGGGCCTATCTCCTGG
>CAJULJ010000147.1 GCA_910587395.1 uncultured Oscillospiraceae bacterium
CATACTTGAGGGGCCGGCCTGCTCCTGCGCTGAGGACTGCGAGTGTCCCTACTTCGTCAAGGAGCGGAAGAAGTCCAAAACCATAAAAGCCGTGTGGCACGATGAGGGCGGCCCCTGCTGGACATTCGAGACGGACATCCCCCACGAGACCTTCACCATCATGGAGGACGGTGAGCCGTGGTGTATCGGGATCGTGTTCAGCATGGAACACCTGGCGGGGTGAGCACATGGCGGGCGGCAGACTGTGGACAGCCGAGGAAGAAGCCTACCTCACGGAAAAATGGGGAACGCTCTCCATTCCGGCCATTGCCAAAAAACTGAACCGAACAGTCCATGCAATCAAAAATCGAGCGTCTCGGCTCCACCTGGGGCCCGTTCTGATGGGCGGGGACTACGTGACGTTCAACCAGCTTGCACTGGCTGTGACGGGAGGATCGAAATACCATTCCTACCAGATGAAAAGTTGGGTAGAGAACCGCGGCTTTCCCGTCCATACGAAGAAAGTGATAGACAACAGCTTTCTGATCGTGTACTTGGATGAGTTCTGGACCTGGGCAGAGCAACACCGCGGTTTCATTGACTTCTCCAAAATGGAGTCCTTGGCCCTGGGTGCGGAGCCCGATTGGGTGGCCCAGCAGCGGAGAATCGACGCGATATCCTATGCGAACCAACGCAAAGACCCGTGGACTCAGCAGGAGGATCAACGGCTGGCCTACCTCCTGAAACAACACAAGTACACCTATGCGGAGGTGTCACGGGAACTGCGCCGGAGTGCTGGGGCTATTCAGCGCCGATGCCGTGATCTCGGCCTGAAGGAGCGCCCAGTCCGGGAAAGCCCCCACAATCCCTGGTCTGACGAAGACCTCCAGCTGATGGCGGACATGATTCGCCAGGGCTGCAGCTACACCATGATTGGCGATGCCTGCGGAGGGCGGTCGGAGAAGGCCGTCCGGGGCGTGGTGTTCAACAAGTATCACACCGAGAACGCCGACAAGGTTCGGGCCATGCTGGGGGACGGCCCCTGGGGGACTGGAGCCCCGGAGCCCACGGTCAAATCCGAGAAACACAAGGAGACCGTCAGGAAGCCCATGGCCCGGCTCTGTGGCCTGCTCCTCACCCTCCGCAATTCCATGGACTTCGGCGAATACTGGCAGAAGGATATGTGCCAGCACTGGAATGCCGTCCGGGGCTGCACAATGCACCGCACCGACTGCGACAGCTGCACCAAGTTCCAGCGCATCAGGCCGCAATATTGCCGGGCGTGCGGAGGGGAGTTCCTGGAGCAGACGGAGCAGACCTACTGCCCGAAGTGTCGGGCCATGCGGAAGAAGCAGGCCCAGCGGAAGTATGCCATCCTCAACAGGCGGCAGGAAAGGAGAGCGGTTTAATTATGCAAATCGAATACGGTGGCCAAACGGTGAACCTGTTTCGCTGCCCTTTCTGCGGCAGTACCCCGCTGATCCACGGTTATCAAAACAGAATGCGGCAATGGTACCGGATCAGGTGCAGCAACGATAACGAGAAATGCCGCATCATGCCGGAAACCATGGCTCACCTGAAGCTGGTGGATGCCGCCGCCGACTGGAACCAGCGAGACTGGAACCAAGCGCCAGACGGAGGGGAAACGAATGCCTAAGAAGTACATCGACAGCCGCGGCTGGAAGTATCAGGTCATGCCCGGCCTCGGCGAGAACACCTTTAAGGCCCGGTACCAGCGGCCGGAGAAAAATGGCGATATTGGCTGGAAGGGTCTGGCCTCCGTCCCGTGGCGCGGAAGCCGTGAGGAAGCCCAGACCGACCTTGACCAGCTGGCCGAGAAGAAAGGGTGGGCGGAATGGAACGGTTGACAAGCAGAGAGCCGAGGATCAGCGGGATGCCGGGTGTGTGTTGCACCCATTTCGAAGGTGGAGACTGCCAAGCCATACAAGGGCATTGCGCTGATGGGTGTGCATGGGAAGAGGCCGCATGGGAACGGCTGGCGGCGTATGAGGACACCGGGCTGGAGCCGGAGGAGGTAGCGGAACGGCTCCGGACGTGCAAGGAGCTGGTACAAATTTTCGAGCGTGCGGACCTCTATAACGGGATTGGACCCATTGAACACATCTGTGAGCTTTCCCAGGCCGAGAAGGACGGGCGGCTGGTGATGTTGCCGGATGCCAAGTATACCGATGCGGATGGGGAGAAAGCCCTGCAGAAAGCTATGTGGGTCTGTGGCAACACGAACAACCCGGTCACACGATACACCGCCGATGCTATTGCTGAAAAGCTGTGCCGGGAGGCGAGGGACGAGAACCCGCCGCTGACCCTGGAGGAGCTTCGGGAGATGGACGGGGAACCGGTGTGGAACGATACTCTCAAACAATGGGCTATCGTTGATACACATGAACGAAGGACGATCAACGTTTGCGGACGGTGGAGACCGTTTAGCGACAGATACTACCGCCGCAGGCCGGAGGAGGGACAGTGATTGGAGAAAAAAATACTGGATGTCACCTGCGGCGCTCGCACAATCTGGTTTGATAAGCACCATCCCGCCGCTGTGTATTGCGACCGGCGGCGGGAGGAGCACCGCCACCTTTGGAAGAACGCTGGAAACTGCTTACTGAGCATAGACCCCGATATTCTCTGTGACTTCACGAACCTTCCATTCCCTGACGACTTCTTTTCGCTGGTTGTGTTTGACCCACCGCACCTGACTGGTGCAAAGGAAACAGCGTGGCTGGTCAAAAAGTACGGAAAGCTGGACGAACACTGGCCGCAGATGCTGCACGACGGTTTTGCAGAGTGTATGCGCGTTCTGAAGCCAGACGGAGTGCTTATTTTCAAGTGGTCGGAGTATGACATTCCTGCAGAAAAGGTGTGGAAGGCCATTGGGCAGAAGCCGCTGTTTGGACACCACAGCGGCAGAAAGTCCAAGACCTTTTGGGGCTGCTACATGAAGTTTTCTGAAAATGAGAAGGAGGGCAGGAAGTGAAAGCACTCACCATTTGGCAGCCCTGGGCTTCTCTGTTGGCGTCCGGCCGGAAGAAGTACGAAACCCGCAGCTGGGCCACCTCCTATCGCGGCCCCATCGCAATCCATGCGGCTAAGCGGCCGGTGCGTCA
>CAJULJ010000148.1 GCA_910587395.1 uncultured Oscillospiraceae bacterium
TATCCTCCGGGAAGGTGCGGGGCCGCATCCGTGTGCTGGATCAACTGCTCTCCCGCTTCAGAAAGGCGGGCTGACCATGGGGTTCTGGAAAAATCTCCAAGCCATGCTGGCCCACCCGGACATCGTGAGTGAGTTGGAAACAGCCCGCTTTGAACTGCGGCAGGCCCGACAGGCGCTGGAACAGAGCGAACAGGAACATGGTTCGCTGTGGCTCACATTGGAGGAGCAAAAAGACTACACAAAGTTCCTGTCCGGCAAGGCGGAGGCGCTCCAAGAGGCCCTGACGGAGTTTTGCCCCAAGCTGTCCACGCCGGAGGAGCTGAAACGGTTCTACGATACGATCTCCCCCGGCCTGGACGCCAGCGGCTTTACGCTGTACCGCATGGCTCAGGAACTGACGGGGATCGATGTGCCGTCCTGTTTCTCTTATGAGGACAACCGAGGACTGTTTGAGGTGATGGATGGGCATCAGCTTTTGGACTGGCTGACCGCTGTCCGTTTCCAGGCGGTGGAGTGGGATATGATCCCCAACAGCACCTACGAGTCCGCCACGCTGCTGGGGGTGGATACCTTCACCCCTGAATACCAGGCATTTGAACAGCAGCTCTATGGGAAGGTGCTGGCCCGTATGGGCTTTGAAAATCTTTTAGGGCCGGAGCAGGAAACAGGCGCTATTGAAAGCAAGGTGACGGAGCTGAAGCTGTACAGCCCGCTGACAGCCGATATATACATGGAGCCTGCCCCGGACAGTCAGGAACACGCGGATGGCACGGAACTGATGGTGAATCTGTATGGCGAAGATCTGACTGAGTATAAAAAAATCATTTTGAACGCCATTAAGGATGAGATGCTCCCGGAAATGAAGGAGCGGGGGCTGATGTTCGCCTTTTCCGGCTCTGAGTCACTCAGCGAAAAAGTTCTTTCTCTGTTCCCCTCCGTGGAGGAGGTGGACGGTGTGCTGTGCGGTGTTGCGGTCTGCCAAGTCACGGGGACGCTGACACCGGCTGAGTTGGAGGAATTGAAAGAGTTCTGCTCCAGCCAGTATGCTGACGGCTGGGGCGAGGGCTATGCCCAATGTCCCCGGCACACTGCGGACGGAGAGTTGTATGTGAATTTCTGGCAGGACAATAGCTTTTCCATTCTCACAAAGAAAGAATTGGAGACAGCGAGAGCGGCCAGCCGCCCTCCGCACCAGCCAAAACGGGGAGGTGACGCCAGATGAACGGCAGCATCACCGAGGTCAACAAGGATACTTTCTGGGAGTTGATCGCCCAGGCGAAGGAGCATCTGGGCGGCCCCAGCGAGTGGTTGATGGAACGGCTGATGGACCTGGGGCCGGAGCAGGCGAAAAAGTTCGATGACATCGCCAGCGCCTACACCAGCTTGGCGTATCAGTACGGCCTGTGGACCGCCGCCTCCGTCATGGAACGCGGCGGCTGCACCGATGACGGCTTCATCGACTTCCGGGGCTGGCTGATCGCCCAGGGCCGGGAGGTGTACATGGCGGCGCTGGCCGACCCGGACTCCCTGGCGGATGCGCCGGACTATCGGGACCAGCGCTTCGTCTGCCTCCCCCACATGGGGGATCGTGCCTATGAGGAACTCACGGGCCGGGAGATACATGAGGATTTTGACCCAGCCAGGTATAGTGCGCTGAAAGCGGAACTGAAGCAGGACATCGTGTACGGCGATGGGATCGGGTATCCCTATGATGCCGCCGATGCGCTGGCCTACCTGCCCCGCCTGTGCCGCAGGTATATGCCGGAAGGGGTGAGCATCGGCGCTTGGAATATCAACAGTTTGGAGATCAGAGCGGCCCGCGCCACCGCCCAGAAAAGCAAAAAAATCAAAAAGGATCGGGGTGATTCCAGATGAGCGACACCATCACCATCGGGGTGGATCACGGCTACGCCGCCATGAAAACCACCCACTGTGCTTTCCCCACCGGGCTGGTGGGGTACGACAATGAACCCTACACCCAGCGGGATGTGCTGGAGTACGGCGGCAAATTCTATGTGGTGGGCAGCGGACGCCAGCCGCTCCAGAAGGACAAAACGGTCACCGAGGACTACTACCTCCTGACCCTTGCCGCCATCGCCAGGGAGCTGGCCCACCGGGGCGCTGACAGCGCCGCCGCTGTCCATCTGGCGGCTGGCCTGCCCCTCACCAGCTTCGGGCGGGACAAGAAGAAGTTCCGGGCCTACCTGCTCCGGGACGGCCAGCCGGTGTCCTTCCGCTACGAGGGCATCGCCTACACCGTCACCATCGCGGAGGTGTCCCTGTTCCCCCAGGGCTACGCCGCCGTGCTCACCCAGCAGGAATTGCTGGACGAACCCTCCGTCATCGTGGCGGACATCGGGGGCTGGACGGTGGACCTGATGCGGCTGGACAACCGCATCCCCAACGCCGCCACCTGCCGGAGCCTGGAGCTGGGCATGATCCGCTGCCTGGACGAGATCGCGGAGCAGGTGCGCCGCGCCCTGGGCCTGTCCATGACGGCGGCGCAGATCGAGAGCGTCCTGCGGGGCGAGGCAGGCAGCATGGGCGAACAGGCCAGGGAGATCATCCATCGAGAGGCTGGGGCCTATGTCCGCCGCCTGCTGTCCGCCATCACGGAGAGCGGTCTGGACGCCCGCGCCATGCCCGCCGTCTTCCTGGGCGGCGGGGCGGCGCTGCTGAAGCGCCACGTTGGGGCCACAGACGGCCTTTGCCGGCCTTTTATCCTGGATGACGTATGTCTGAACGCCAAAGGCTACGAACGCCTTGTGGGCCAGTTGTCGGCCCGTGCTGCCCATGGCGGATAAGCGGCGGGTGAACCTCTCGCTCAACCTGTCCGCCCCCCACCAGCGGGAGGCGTGGGGCATCCTCCGCGCCATCCCCGCTGGGCAGCGGACGGACGCTGTGTGCCGGATGATCTGCAAGGGGCATCAGCGGGAGGATCTGCTGGAGGGCATCCGCACGGTCGTCCGGGAGGAACTGCACAGCGTGGAATTTGTCTCTGCAAAAGAAAAGAACGTGCAGCCGCAGGCCGGGGACGTGGACGACAACGTCCTCGGCTTTCTGCTTGCGCTGCAAAACGATGGAGGTGACGAATGAT
>CAJULJ010000149.1:0-460 GCA_910587395.1 uncultured Oscillospiraceae bacterium
GCCAGTTCCCGCTCCTTCGCAGCAATCAGTTCTTCCAAACGGATGGACTGGCTCTTTTTGACCGGGGCGGTGTTAATGCGGGCAATCATTTCCGAGTATGAAACAGCCAAATGGACTTGCTGTTGTACCGCAAAGAGAACAGCGGCCTCCAGACGATTATGCTTGATTGAGTGCATTGTGCAGGCTGTCCGGGAGCGGTTCTTGTAGGTGGAGCAGGCATAGTACACATTATTGTTGTTGCCTACGCTCCGTGTAATCGCCCGCCCGCAGTCAGCACATTTCAGAAAACCGCTGAACAGGTGGACTTCCCGGCCTTTTGGAGAAGTACGGGTATCCCGCTGTAAAAGGGCCTGTACCTTATCAAAGGTTTCATAATCAATGATTGCCTCATGCGTACCAGCTACTTCCCCCCATTCTTCACGGGGAACGCTTTCAACCTCGTGTACCTTATAGCTTTTTA
>CAJULJ010000149.1:470-2318 GCA_910587395.1 uncultured Oscillospiraceae bacterium
GGCCCTGCGCCAAATCCCCGGTATAGGTGGGGTTCGTAAGAATGGAGTGGATCATGCGGGCTCCCCACATAGGATCGTCATATCCTCTTGTTGAAACGGGTATGCCCTTTTGCAATTTATAAGCCGAGGGGCTGGGTATGCCGTGTTCATTCAGATACAAAGCGATGGCCCGTTTCGATGTCCCTTTTAGGAACAAAGAGAAAATAAGTTTGACGATTTCGGCGGCATCGGGATCGATGATCAACTGGTGCTTGTCCTTTGGGTGTTTTACATATCCATAAGGAGCAAATGCGCCGATGTACTGCCCGTTGCGCCGCTTGTAGTCAAATACCTGGCGGATCTTCTTTGAGGTCTGGTAGCAGTATTGATCGTTCATCACATTTGTAATCGGGACGATAATACTGGAAACGCTGTCTGGGTTGAGATAGCTGTCCACATTTTCAGCAAGACTGATAAAGCGGACACCCATCTGAACAAACAGGTTATCAATCAGACTTCCCGCATCGCTGTAATTTCTTGCAAAACGGGAAAGGTCTTTTACTACCACGCAGTTTATTTTCCCGCTCATTACATCGGAAAGAAGTCGCTGGAAATTCTCCCGGTTGGCATCCGTTCCCGTGTGCCCATCGTCTACATATTCGGAAACACTTTCAAATTCTCCGATATGCTTCTGGTAAAAGTCATTGAGCAGATCACGCTGGTTGATGACGCTGTTGCTGTCGTCCTTTCCCTTTTTCAAGTCCTCCTTGGAAAGCCGGATGTATTCGCCCAACCGCCAGCGGCGGACGGTATAAGAGGGAGAGAAACTCTGTTGCAATCCTCTGTTTTTTGTTCGTGCCATTGTTCCTCCTTCCCTATCACATTACATCTATATTATACCTCTGCCCGGGCGGGACAACAAGGATGCCTCCGCCTCGGGACACTTTGTCTCGAAGTAAAAACGGGCCATAACCGCAGTTACAGCCCGCTTTTTTGCCGGAGCAGGAAGTCCGTTAGTATGTCCTGCAAGGACGGCCCGCTTTCCGCAAATTCAATTTTTACACCGATCCCACCGATGCAAAAGCAGTATGGATTTTCTACCGCCTGCAAAAACAGAGCGATCCGCTCCTCCTGGGGGAGAGAGGTGTCAAAGGCCATGCCACTCACATCCGGCAGGGACTCGGGAGCCACTGCGCCGATGTCAACGCTTTTCATTTGTTCCAGTTCCTTTGCCGTTAATCTCACGGTAAAATCTCCTTATCAAAAATAGGATACGCCTCCCGCATATCGTGGGGAAACGCAAGAGGGCAACACCCAAACGATGCTACCCTCTTGTCTTGCTCCACATCGGGACACAATGTCTCGAAGTCAGAAAAGGCTTTTTTGATAGTGGGCTTCGGCCTCCTCCAGAGAAACGAAGTCAAATAGCTCATGGAGCTCGGCCATCATACGGCGGATGTCATCGCCAGCAAAGCCGCAGTTTTCCATCGCCATAATCACATAACCACGGCAGGCTCCGTTGCTCCACGGCTGGGATAACAGGGCCGCCAATTCTGCGGGATCATAGTTCATAGACTGTACCTCGCTTTCCTAAAATTAAGGGATCGCCGCCCACATTTTCTTGACCTGTCCAAAGACAACGATACTCGGGACGGCGATCCCACACGGATGAGAGGGCGGCCCGGAGGGACAGGCGGCCAGCCTGTCCTGCGGCGGATCGTGGCCCTGGGGTTGGCCCGCCCCATTTGCGGCGCTGGTGTTGTTCGCTCGTTCTTCCGAAGAAAAAGTCACAGCGCACCCACCGACCGGCTCCCCGGACTATGCCCGGGGCCGCCGCTGTTTATCTGCGGAAAGAAGAATATCTCCTTT
>CAJULJ010000149.1:2328-3077 GCA_910587395.1 uncultured Oscillospiraceae bacterium
CATCATTTCCAAGTGGGTAAAATGAAAAAAATTAAAAAGTTTTTTTCATGCGCTCCAGTCCCCGTTTGATGGACTGGCGGACAGACTCCTCATGTACGCCCTCGGCCTCGGCAATTTCCTTGATGCTCTTTCCGAGAATGATGTGGGCATCAATCCTGCGGCCCTGGATCTCCGGCAAAGAGTTGAGTGCGTTCCACAGACGGATAAACAGCTCCATGCGCTCCAGAAGCTCCTGGGGCGTTGGCTCGTGCAGGCAGGCGGAATATTCGATCCCGTCATCGCAGTCCAGAGAATACTGCGCCTTGTGCCGGGAGAGCCGCCGCTGGTAGGCCATTTCGTGCCGGGCATCGGCCACAAATACTTCGGCTATCTCGTCAGAAACCTCGATAAACTGATCCTGTGTGTACCAATAATAAAAATCCTTCAGATTGATTGTAGTCATAAATAAACCTCCGTTTCGGTGTTGGGTGGATGAGTGACCGAAACGGGGCTCGGCGGAGAGCGGCATCCCGGGGAGCCGCCCCGCACCTCGGGACAATTTGTCTCGAAGTACAAAAAAGCGCCTGGGCGACACAAAGCCACACAGACGCATGAAGTTATATATTCATTTATGTACCGTCTAATTTCATATCCATAACCAGACTGCCCCGGAGGGGGAGCTACGCTTTTTTTAGTTGGTGCAGATTATGGGTATTGTGAAAAAAGGCAAAAATAGACACGGCGGCAATCCTCCTATATGCCGCCGTGGA
>CAJULJ010000150.1 GCA_910587395.1 uncultured Oscillospiraceae bacterium
TCCGCCAGAAGCTGAACAAGGTGAAACCGGGCAAGCGGGAGAAGTACCAGCAAGAGCATAGCGCGGAGTTAGCGTCATTCGATGCTGCCGCCAGTTTTCTAAAATCGCTGAAAGAATCCGGCGAGGCGATCACGCCCAAGGCGTGGAGGGCCGAGGCCGCGAAACTGACCGCGCAGAAGGATATGGACTACACAAAAATGCGGGCCATGCGGGATGAAATCAAAGCTGTTGAAAATCTCCGCAAGGCTGCTGACCGTCTGGCTCATGAAAGACAGCACCAGCAGAAAGAGCAAGAACGGTAAATCATCAATTTTACCGAAAGGAGTTTTTGAAAAATGGACCTGAACCCGTGGGAACGCCGCCAGAAGATTTTGGAGGTCTTGTGTCTCCGGCGGCATGATACTTATGGAAATTTAGCGCATGAATTTAACGTCAGCACCGGGACAATTCGCCGCGACATTGTGGTGCTGACCTGCTCTTATCCGATTGAAACCGTCCAGGGTGGTCACGGCGGTGTCAGAGTTGCGGAGTGGTTCCACCTGGACCGCCGTTCGCTGAACTTTGCGGAAATCACTTTCCTCCGCAGGCTGGGGGAGCATCTTAACGGCCCCGATCTGGAAATGCTCAACCGCATTATCGCTGCGTTTTCGCATTGAGGGAAACCACAATGAAAGTGAAAATCAGTAATATCAAAATCAATCCCGGACGGCGGGAGGCAGAACCAAAGGCCATTGAGTAACTTGCTCGGAGCATCGCCGCCGTGGGCTTGATGAACCCCATTACCCTTGACCAGAACAACACGCTTATTGCTGGCCTGCATCGGTTGGAGGCGGCGAAGCTGATGGGCTGGACGGAAATTGAGTGCAACATTATCGGCATGAGCGGCCTTCAAGCAGAGCTAGCCGAGATTGACGAGAACATTGTTCGCACCAAACTGACCAAGCAGGAGTTAGGCGACCAGCTTCTGCGCCGGAAGGACCTTTATGAAATGCTCCACCCAGAAACGAAAGCTGGGGCGGCGCAGGCGGCAGGGATGAATCGCGCCATCGGCAACAACGTCGCTGCCAAATTGGCACCCACGACAAAATCCTTTGTTGAGGATACTTCCGAGAAAACGGGCATGAGCAAGCGGACGATCAGCCGCCTCCTTCAGATTGCCAACAACATGACCCAGGACGCCAAGCGGATTGTCCAAGCCAGCGACTTGCCCCAAGATACCGCGCTGAAAATTTCTCGTTTACCTGATGACCAGCAGGCAGAAGCGGCCTCGCTTCTGGCGGCGGGGACTGTGCAATCAGTGGAGCAGTACCAGCAGGAGCGGCGAGAACGTATCATGGCAGCGCGTCCGCCCCTCCCCGATGAGCCGCCGGAGGACACCCGGACAGAGGCGGAGAAGGACCGGGAGAAGATGGAATCGCTCAATAGCCTTGTGCGGGAGTTTTCGCAGTTTGTTGAGCAATTCCTTGACCGGATGAAGATGTACCGGGGCTTTGCGGACGCTTTTGCTGAAATGTCGCAGACACAGATCAGCCAGGTATGGGACAGCGCCGCCGCCGTAGATATGGCAATTATTGATTTCTCCAAGGAAGTGAAAGCACTTCAAGCGGAGAACGAAAATGGAGGAAATGAACATGAAAACTGATTACATCACCGCCAGCTCCCCCCTGCCGCCTTATCTGGCCTATCCCCGGTTCCTGCTGGGGATGGACCTGCGGCTGATTACGAAAGAGGTCTATGCCATCCTGCTGGACATGGTGATGAACGGCGATGCCAGCGTGGACAAGCATGGACGGCAGTATCTGACCTTCATCAACCCGGAGATCGCCAAGCTGATCGACCGCACTCCCTCCACCGTGGGCCACGCCCTGGCGGAGTTGGAGGCCGCAGGGCTGGTAAAGCGTCATTGGGTGAGCCGCAGTCCCACCCAGCCTTACCATACCTACATCAAGCTACCCATCGCGGAGGACAAGCCGTGATTCACCACATGAATTATCAGCAGTACCGCACCGCCCGGAGACTGGTACATAGTTGCTGCAATTATGACGGTGGGTGCTGCCTACTCCTGGACAATGGCGAAGAATGTGTTTGTCCGCAGAGTATCACCTACTCGCTTGTGTGCCGCTGGTTCCGCGCTGCCGTCCTGCCGTTGGACGCTGGCCTGTGCGCCGCCCTGCTCTACCGTGACTGCATGAAGCCCTGCGCCATCTGCGGTAGCTACTTTGTGCCAAAATCCAACCGGGCGAAATACTGCCAGAACTGTGCCACACGCATGAAGCGGACCAAGGCCACCGAGCGTAAGCGGAAACAAAGGCAGAACTGTCACGCTTTAGGGCTTAAAAAGCCCTGATTTATCGAGGCTTTCCGGGTGCTGGTCAATAGGGGGGCTGATACTTTTCCCATCCAGCACCCCGGAAGGCCCTCAGACGGCCCTCAACGGTGCAACAAGGCCAGGAGGTGAAACCTATCGCAGACTACATGAAAAAAGATAGCAAACTGCTCCCATATCTGCCCTATCCCCGGTTCCTCCTGGACGTGGATTTAACGCAGACCGCCAAAGTTGTATATGCCGTCCTTTTGGACAGAGCCAACCTCTCCCGCGCCAATGGCTGGACAGACGAGGACGGGAATATCTACATCGTCTTTCCGCTCAGCAAGATTGCTGATCTGGTGGACAAAGGCCCCTCAACCGTCAAGAACGCATTGAACGAACTGGAAACCGCAGGACTGATCGAGCGTCGGCGCTGTGGGAACGGGATGCCAAATCGTATCTATGTGAAGCAGCCAGACAGCCAGGATATTGACCGCCTGATGGACAAAAAACTGGCTGTCAAACGGCCAGAAAATTGGCCTGCTGATAGCCAAAAAGTTGGCCGTCAGATAGCCAGAAAACTGGCCCCTAATAAAATAGGTAGTAGTAACTTGAAGAATAACTTGAGTAGAGTGAGTGAGAGCGCCCATGTGCAAGGCCGCTATCAGAATGTTTTCCTTTCGGATACGGAGATAGCCGAACTGCAAGCGGAACTCCCTGACCTTTGGCAGCAGTATGTGGAGAAGCTGTCCGAGTA
>CAJULJ010000151.1 GCA_910587395.1 uncultured Oscillospiraceae bacterium
TTGCCGCTTTTCGCACTTTGTTAAAAAGGCTTTAGCCTATTGGTACAGCTTCTCACAAAATGAACGTGAAATTTTCCTTTGACAAGGCTATTGCAGAGCGGCGAGGCTTCATGCTGGAGGACGTGCATCAGACGATAAAAAACCTGTTTGCCGCCCCCGGTTTCCCTTGCGTCTCCGAGGGAGATGTTCTCTCTTTTACAGACAAAGGCCACGGCGATGACTTCGCCGTCATGTGGGATATCATCCTGTCTCTGCTGCGCTCCGACTGGTTCCTGGACTGTGCGGCTTCTTGTGTTTGGCAGGACGAGGACGGCGAGGAGGATATTCTCTCCCAGGCGGGAAAAGCGTAAGAGCAGGGTGAATGATTGACACCCTGCTTCCCTTTTCACAGAAAACGAGGTGAATCTATCACACCCAGCGGACACAGTCTGCCACAGGCGGGAACGGATCAGAGTGGTATCCCTTCTGACGAGAGGGCGGGCTCCGCCCGCCCAATCCAATCAATTTACCGCAGGGAGAAAGCCCCGCCGCTGGCGGGGCCGGAGGCCCTCACCGCCGGGACGGTGAGGGCGCAAGCATCGCGCGGATGTACATCCCGCGCACTTGCAGGGGGTGTCCCCCTGTCCCCTATGCCGCCGGATGGCGGAAATTTTACGGCTGTTGCCGAAGGAGGAAAACGTGCCAAACCAAAAAAGCAAACACCATCTTCACATCGTACTGACCCCAGAGCAGTACCAGCTCTTGTCTGACAGTGCCAAGCAATGCGGTCTGACCAAGCGGGCCTTCATTGTCCGGCTTCTGGAGGGGACACCAGTCAAGGCCCGGCCCTCTCGTGAGATCAGAGAACTGCGCACAGAAATTCATCATATTGGAAATAACATCAATCAAATTGCCCGCAGCGTCAACGCCGGGATCGCCAAGTCCGAGGACGCCAAGCGGGGGCTGTGCCTGCTGACTCAGGTCTACGAGCTGATGTACCAGATTGCGAGGAAATAATGGCCGTCACCAAAATACTGGCCAGGAATGCCCGGCTGGACCAGGCCATCCAATATGTTCTGAATGGCGATAAAACGGACCACCAAATCCTCACCGCCCATCAGAACTGTGACCCAGGCTGGGAGTGCCGTCAGATGCTGGACACCAAGCGGGAATTTGAGAAGATGGGGGGCCGTCAGTGCTACCATATCATCCAGTCCTTCAAACCGGGGGAAGTCACCCCGGAGCTGGCGCTGGAAATCGCAAAGGAATTTGCCGCCGAATATTTAGCCGATTACGAGGTAGTCATTGGGACCCACGTTGACAAAGGCCACATTCATTCCCACTTGGTGTTCAACTCGGTGAACGCTCAGACCGGGGAAAAATATCATATCACAACACAGGAATATTACCGTCAGATCCGGGCCGTCTCGGACCGACTGTGCCGGGAGCACGGGCTGTCCGTCATCATGGAGGGCCAGCCCACCCAGGCGGTCAGCTATATTGAGTGGCTGCGCCA
Organism: uncultured Oscillospiraceae bacterium; assembly: GCA_910587395.1. GTDB lineage: Bacteria > Bacillota > Clostridia > Oscillospirales > Oscillospiraceae > Enterenecus. The sequence continues at coordinate 1,496 of CAJULJ010000151.1, forward strand.
GTCCAAGGGCCAGCCCACCTTCCGCTCCATGCTGGAGGCGGACCTGTGCTCCGTCATTGAGGACTCCAACGACTTGGGCCACTTTTTCATGCTCATGGAGCATAGAGGATACGAGATTCACCACGGCAATCGTTTGGGCTTTCGTCTGCGGGGACAGGAGTGGTTCATGTACCCAGGCCGGAAGAATCCGCTGTTCACCGAGGACGGTATTCGGGCCGCCATTCTGGGCAACCTGGAAGAAATCGAGGCCGGGCAGCGCCCCGCAATTATCCCCCGGCTAAATTATCAGCCTTACAAAAAGCATCCGAAATACACCGGATTTATGGCGCTATACGTCCATTATCTATATATTTTGGGTAAGGTCGAGAAACGGCAATATCCACCCCGGATGACTCCGCACCTGAAACAAGAAATTATGCGCTCCGAGCGATATCGGGCGCAGTTTGAGTTTCTCCGGGACAACGGTATCGCCACCCAGGAGGACATGGCGGCATTCCTGGCCAGCACAGAGGAAACGTTGGCCAGCCTGACCAAGCAGCGCACCATTCTCAATGTGAAAAAGAAAAAACGCCGCCTGCTCTACACCGCTCTGGCAGACGTGGCGTCGCTGGCCCAGGCCAAAGCACTCTACGAGGAAGGGCTGTCCGGCATGGAAACGGAGTTTTCCCGATACATGGAGGCTGTGACTGTTCTGGAGCGGTGCGGCGTTCCACAGAAGCAGCTCATAGCGGAAAAGGCCGAGCTGTACGAGCAATTGGCCCAGGTCAATCATGACATTCGGGTGATACGGAAAAAGCTGACCCTGTGCCGGGAAATCCAAGGCCAAGTGTCCCAGATGGAGCAGGATATCCACACCATCGAGGATAAACGGGAGGCGCACAGCCGACAGCGGAACCGATAACAGTTATGCCACCGCTGGTCAGCAAATGCTGTCTGCGAACCATTGCAACTGTTCGACGATAGTGTTCGACTCTGGCCCCCGGTTGTGGTAATGTTGCGTTTGCAAACGCAAACCATACCAAAACAAGGAGGTCAACGCTATGAAAAAAGGAACAGCCGTCACCTTTGCCGTGGGCGTGTTCGCGGGCATGGCCCTGTGCGGACCCGCCGCCCAGGCGGCCAACGGACTCACCGCCAGCTTCAGCGCCCAGCCGATCTATGTGGACGGACAGCGGGTCCAGCTGGAGGCATACGAGATCCATGGCAACAATTTCGTCAAGCTGAGGGATGTGGGCCAGGTCGTGGGCTTCAACGTCTACTGGGACGGCAACGCTGTCCAGGTGGAGAGCGGCAAGCCCTACACCGGCGCGGGACCTGTATCCCAAAGCACCAGCCCCGCCACCGTCACCGAGGGAAGCGTCCAAGCGGCGCTGGCCAGCCTGCGGGATCAATACCTAAACGGTTCGCTCTGGCCCTCCCCCTTCCGCTCCACCAGCGGCGGGCCCTACCACAGCTGCATGAACTGTGCCGGATGGGCCACCCTGTGCTCCGACGCCGTCTTCGGGGTGTCAGCGCCAGTGATAAAATGAAAGAAAACGCCGAGGAAAAAATGTAGTTTT
>CAJULJ010000152.1 GCA_910587395.1 uncultured Oscillospiraceae bacterium
AGGACTTGATCGCCGCCCTGCCGGATAAAGTGACGGAGGATAATGCGGAGGATGTGCGGGCGCGGCTTGATAAGATACTTGCGCTTTTTGCGGAACTGACCGAGGACGAACAGGAGCAGATCGACCTGTCCCGCTGTTATGAGCTGCAAGGGGCACTTGCCCCCGCCAACGCGCCTATGCGGGCGGCGGAGGCAAGCCCAACGCTAAACGTGAGCCGCGGACGCATATTTTTAACTGAGAGCGATGACCAGCGCAGGTATGCCCAAGTGAAAGCGGATGATTGGACGAGCGGTGACTGGCGGGAATACACTGGCACAATAACGATCACCGGCAGCAACACTGCCAGCCAGTATGCAAGCATTACCGTAGTGGCAGGAACCCACGATATCACATTAAACAATGTCAACCTTACGGCGACCAGGGATGATAGAGCCGGCTTTTCCGGGCTGTACATAGGCAGCAGCGATTCTGCAAATGTTACTTTAACTTTACAAGGGGACAATACGCTCCAGGGAAGCCCTATCCTTATGAATGAGGAATCTTCCAGACCGGGAGTTACAATCGCCATGAATAGCAGCTTGACCATTCAGGGCAACGGGAGTCTGCGGGCCATAGGCGGGAATACCCTGCGTACGACAACTGGTATAGCAAGCAAAGGAATTCAAGTGCTGAGCGGCAGTCTGACAATCCAAGACGGGGTGACGGTGTCGGCGATAGGCGGAAACAGGGGCGTGACCGCCGGAGCACAGCGGGGGAGTGGTATGGAGATAGGCTCAAAGGGGGCTGTGTCTGTGGACAACAGCCATTTGAGCCTTGATGGGTTTTCAGCAATTATTAGTAACCCTCGCCTCACCCTGAGAGGCCCCAACACCACACTGGACTTTGTGCCGTCACTTAGTAGCCATGATACAAACCTGACCTGCGACCTTGCGCCGGGAGACGGCTACTACGGCATACTGACTGCCGGAAGCAGCCGGCGGAATGTCGGTGTGGGCAGCGGCGTAAGCCTGAGCTTTCGGGGCAGCGGCAGTTTTGCGTTTTCCAATCAGAAATACAGCCTGACGGTGCAGGAGGGTGGCAATGGCTCTTCTGGCGGAGGAACCTACATCCCTGGAACAGCGGTTTCCGTCAACGCGGGAGCCAAAGACGGCTATGCATTCCAGGAATGGCAAAGGGTTTCTGGCTCTGGCAGCTTCGATGACGTGCGCCAGGCGCAAACCACCTTTACCACGGACCTGGAGGACACGGTGATCCGCCCTGTTTTCTGGCCCCTGCATACCCTGAGTGTAACCGGCGGCACGGCCAGCGAGACAAGGGGCGTTACGGGGAAAACGGTGGCATTGCGCGTGTCGGAAGCTAATATTCCCGAGGGTCAGGCGTTTGCCAGATGGGAGATCGTGAGCGGGGCCGGAACGCTGTCGGATCCCCTCAGCCCCATCAGCAGCTTTACCTTTGGCGACGGCGACGCAGAGATCCGGGCGGTGTTTGTGGCCGGAACGGTCCTTGGGGATTTCGTGGTCGCCACCGGGGAGGCGGGAGGCTATGCCTACGCAGACGGTGTGCTGACCATCTCCGGGAACGGAACCTACACCGTCAGGATGAGAACCCCCGGTACTACCACCAGCGACCGTATCTTGCTGGACGGTGGCAGCCCCACGGTCATTCTGGACGGCGTACAGATCAGCCACGGCAGCGAGTCGGCGATTCAACTGGCTTACAATGATAAAACCACCAACGCCACCCTGGTACTCAGCGGAGTAAACAAGCTGTCCACCCGCGGGACTGGTAAGCCCGCGATCGCGCTCTGGACCACGAACCCCCGATACTATAAAGCGAACCTGACCATTACCAGCGTGGCGGGAGACGGCAGCACCGAGGGGAGGCTGGAAGCCACCGGCGCCAACGGAATCGGCCATTCCGGCATACAGGTTTCGGGAGCGATTACCATCAACGGCGGTACGATCGTTGCCACCGGGAATGGATCGACGGGTAGCAACAATGGGTACGGGATCGGCAGAGACGGCCGTTATAGCGGCGCGGTCACCATCAACGGCGGCGATGTCACCGCGATAGGGACCGGACGCGCAAAACGTGCCTTTGGCACGAATCCGATCCTCAACAGCGACCCCAGCATCCAGGTGAACGGGACGTTTGCCCATCGCGTAAATGCCGGTTCAGATCAGAACGTCCGCGTCTACTATGACAGCCAGGGTGGCTCGTCGGTGAAGTCCGTCGCCGTCACTCCCCAGGACGGGGAAATCCTCACCGGAGGTACCTTGCGGTTTACAGCCCAGGTAGAGGGCGGCGGCAACGCCATCAAGTCGATAACCTGGTCCGTCGCCAACGGCGCGGCGGGCACCTCTATTGACGCAAACGGCCTGCTCACCGTGGCTCAGGACGAGACGGCTCAGACGCTGACAATCAAAGCCACAAACGACTATAGCGGCATATCCGCCACCGCCAGCGTCACAGTCCGCAATGTCACCCTGGTGGTGACCCAATGGCCTGACGCGGCAAAGATCACTTACGGCCAGCCGTTGAGCCGGAGCACGCTTACCGGCGGCGCGGCGGTCCTCCGGCAGGAGGGCCAGGAGGATCAGGACACGGAGGGAAGCTTCGCCTGGGAGGACGGCAGCCAGGTTTTGGCGGCGGGCGACCATAACTGCGCAGTCACCTTCACCACCCAGGACGGCGGGCTGTCGGTCTCCGGCACGGTTTCTGTGACGGTAAAGCCGGCCCAGCCGAAAATTGAATGGACGCCAGCGAGCCAGACCGTCGTTTTCACAGGACAGGCGGCGGTGACCGCACCCACGGTGACGTTGGTGAACAATGAACAATTTACGGGTACGATCAATTATTCCTACGCGCCCGGCGGGTCTGCCAGCTACACGGACGGCCTGCCCACCAACGCCGGGACGTACGCCGTTAAGGCCAGCATCGTGGAACAGGGGAACTACAAGGCCGCCCAGACGGAAACGCCGCTGGCGCTGACCATCAATAAGGCAGCAGCCCCCGCCATTACCTGGCCTGCCGCCAATGG
>CAJULJ010000153.1:0-2681 GCA_910587395.1 uncultured Oscillospiraceae bacterium
CGTTCATGGAAGTTCCTCCTTTTCACTGCGATAGCCTCTCGGAATCTCTATCCCTTGAAAACACAGGGGATAGAGATTCGTTTTTCACAAAATCACCCACAAATTTTTCAGAAAAAGGCTTGACAAAGGGGCAAAAATGTGCGGCGCTTCGCGCCCTTGTTTCAAAGGTAACTTGCATTTGAAACAGGGGTGATGATTGTGTATCCTACCTATCCCGGCGGCCATGCGGCCTACCGGAACTTTGTTGTTGAGCAGCTCCGTAAACACTACCCGGAAGCGAACAGTTTGCCGGATCGCGTTCTGAAAATTGCGGAGCGTTTTTGGAACAAGGATCTCACCGGCGTTGATACGCTTATGAGGGACTGCTACTCAAAGTTTGGCCCCCGGCCCAGACCTGCGTCCTGTATGCTGCGCTCCTATCTGCTGTCCATCGCAGTGAATCATCCAGCCATTACAGAGTGGGTGGAGCAGCTGCGGCTTGTTCCGGCCTACGCAATCATCAGCGGATTTGAACCCGGCGATACGCCCGGCGTTGGAACCTTTTACGATTTCTTTTCCCGGCTCTGGCAGTTCAACGAGGACAACCTTTCCCCCCACGAGCATCCGCCAAAATCCAAGGTGAAAAAGCCAGAGAAGAAGGGAGAAAAGGCCGTTTCTGTGGAGAAACTCACGGTTGACCAGCTGTTGTCCCAGCTCCAGACGGAGCCTCCTTCTCAGGAGCAGCCCTTCTCCCTCCTCTTCAAGGCCTTTGAGAAGCTGTTCCTGGAGGAATCTGTACAAAGGGGCCTCATTGACCCTGGGGCGCTGGCCCTTTCCGGCGACGGTACGCCCGTTGTTACCTCCGCACAACAGCGAAAGCATCGGCTGTGCAATTGCAGAGAATTGGGAATCACCGACTGTGAATGCGACCGGTATTACTCCCAGCCCGACTGCGATATTGGATGGGATTCTCATAGAGGCTGCTTCTACCACGGTTACGACCTCTATTTGCTTACCGCGTCTGATTCTGTGAATGATCTGCCGCTTTTTCCTCTGCTCAATCCTGCTTCCCGCCACGATTCTCTGGGATTCCTCCAATGCTTCTTCACCATGAAGTCCTTTTTACCAGACCTCCAGATTTCCAAGCTCCTTCTGGACTCCGCTCACGACGCTATGCCGCTTTACGAGTATTGCCGTAAGGAGGGCATCACGCCGTTCATTGACCTCAACGACAAACGTGGAACCAAGCTCAAATATAAAGACGATTTCTCCATCGGCCCTGACGGCGTTCCGATCTGCCGCGCCGGTCTCAAGATGCGCCATGACGGCATTGAATACGCCAAATACCGGGCCAAGTACCGCTGCCCTCTTATGAACCGCACCTCCCGCCTCTGCTCTTGCGCCGAGCCGTGCTCTGATTCCAAATTTGGAAGGACGGTCCATCTTGTCCGGAAAGATAACCCCAGACTGATCAACATCCCGCCACGTGATTCTGAGCAGTGGAAAAACGAATACAAGGCCCGCACATCTTCCGAACGCTGCAACAAGCGCTTGAAAGAGGATCTTCATTTGGAAGACGGTCATCATCGCTCCACCAAAATGTGGTACTGCCGCCTCTATGTGTCCATGATGCTCCTCCATCTCTTTGCCTGGGAACAGCCACAGGTCACCGGTTTTGCGGCTATCCTCTGGTAACGTCTGAAACTGCATATTTCAAAAAAGATGCACTTGCCTGCGTCTGGGTTATTGCGCCCGTTTTCGACAATCACGCTCCTCCCTGCGTGTGCTCCAGGCCCTGCGGCGGACCGCTGCCTCTTCTACTCGAGTATCCGAGAGACTATTTTGAAGCGGTAGGCCAGCTTCCGGCCTCCGCGCTGGCAGTTGTACTTCTTCCACAGGACGCGGGCGTACCGCAGGGCGGCGCGGTTGGTGCTGAAATCCGTCTTGCCCCGCCGGACCACTTCCTCCGGGTCAATGGCGGACAGCCGCTTGATGGCGGTCCGGTCCACCAGCTCCGTCTCATAGGTCTTGACGAACAGGGCCATGCCGGAGAGGAAGCCGCCCTTGAGGGAGCTGGGCGCGCCCTGCCACGCTCCAGCCAGCAGACGCAGCATCCGGTCAAAGGCATCCTGTCCCAGCAGGCGGTAGGCGCTGAGGACGGCGCGGGCCGCTCTGATCTCATACTCGCCGGGAATGTCGTCAGGCGGCTCTTGGCCTGGTCCAGCTTCCAGCACAGCTCCGCTTCCTCCGCGTAGCTCAGACCGTAGTGCATCCGGCAGGGGACCATGAGGTCCTTGTCCCCGTTCATCCGGCGCAGGGCGGCAACCCGATTCTGACCGTCCACCAGATAGAGCTTCCCGTCCCGGCGGCTGACCGTCACGGGGTCCGCCAGCCGGTCATCCCACTCCCGCACCAGCTTGTTCACCTTCCAGTCCTTCACGGGCCGCTGGTAGGGCATACCCGACAGCAGATTGCCGGTGTAGACCGTGCTGAGCTTCTGAGGGTCATACTGCTGGGTCTTTTCTATTTCACTCATTCTCAATCTTCCCTTCTATTAAGATGTAAAGTTGATCTGCGGCATTTCGGATGGTGTCCATCTGCTGCCGGAGATACCGAAGCTGGACCGGCGACAGCGCCGGGAAAACGGGGGCATAGTATTCATCCGCGTAGCAGCTGATCTCACTCTGGAAGCGTTTGACAAA
>CAJULJ010000153.1:2737-3029 GCA_910587395.1 uncultured Oscillospiraceae bacterium
GTCTTCCTGGGGAGGCGTGACCGGCTTTGCGCGGGCTGGCGCTGACCGCTTTGGTTTCTTCCCTTCCGTCATGACAGACCGCAGGGCCTCCGTATCCAGCCCGCCCGACCGGCTGATCTTCTTGAGCTGCTGTGCCTGGACGAGCGAGGGAGTTGAATGGCCTTTGGCGATAGCGTCCGTCACCATCTGCTGTTCCTCCGGTTTCAGATAAGACAATTCCACGGCGGGGGTGACGGCGATCTCCTTGTCATCCACCATCTGCTGAAGCTGGGGGGACAGAGCGGTGAGGCGG
>CAJULJ010000154.1 GCA_910587395.1 uncultured Oscillospiraceae bacterium
TATTGTCTGGCGTAAACTCATTCGCGTTCATCGTTAATTTCGGGATAGGCTCTAAATAAAGAATTTGATTTTTGAGGTCAACACGGTCAACATCGAAACCAGCGTTGTAAATCACATTAGAGATCGGGCGGTTGCCGCCTGGATACCAATAGGAGTAGAATTTGAACGCCGATTTACAGAGGGGCTTTCCGATCACCCGCTCAACGTCCGAGAAAGAGAGGGTAACTTTGTCCTCCGTCTGCTGGGAAAGGTACTCGCCTAGCGCGGCAAAGCTGGTATTCACGGCCACATACCGCTCCTGGGGCAGTTCTATGGTAGCGGGGGCTTCGTCCTCTGGCTCGGTGGGCAGTTCCACCCGCCCAATGAAGTTGAAATAAACGTCAACTCTCTGCTTGCGCTTATAGCGGCCTACGCTCACGCGCTCATGGACAACAACCTTTTCCACAAACTCATTGAGCATGGGCGTGGTCAGTTCATCAAAGCTGGTGTAGCGGTCAACCAGGGCCATAAACTTGTCCACCCTGCCGGTTTGCTCCTGCATGGTTTCCATTTCATCGGCCAGCCGCTTCAACTCGCTTTCAAGCTGTTCCTGTTCCGCTTCATACTGCTGGGAAAGTTTCAGAAATCGCTTGTCCGTCAGCTTACCCGCAATACTGGCTGGATCAAAGTACGTCCTTTTTATTTCTACAGCTCTGATAACCACTACCTGATATCCTTGGACTGCGGTGATTCAACAATCATGATGATTTGGCAAATATTCTTTTCCACCCAACCGCAACTCAGCCCCCCTCATAAAATCCTTCAACATCAGATCAAAAAAGTCAACGAGTTCCTGGGGCGATTGGTCAATCTCCCCCAACAGCCAGCTCTCCATGATCCCAGCCAGAGAGACAACATAGAAGTGGGTCAGCAGCTTGAGCCCGCCTGCCGGGCCCGTCTCATCCGCATAGCCGACCTCTTCTGCCATCTGCGTAATTGTACGTCCAATTACGGCATAGATATCCGCATTGAAAAATCGTTTGATCGTGTCCCGTCCCAAAGAGTTCAGCGCACACAGGCACACGGCCCTGTTTTCCTCCAGGTATTGGAACAGCAGCAGGATTCCCTCCTGCCAGAGCAGCGCGCCCTCTCGTTTTTGCAGCAGGGACACCTCCTCCTGCTGGAACATCCAACGCATCAGGTCATAGATGTCCTCAAAATGGTAGTAAAAAATCTGCCGCCTCATGCCGCACAGCGCTGTGATTTCCTGGATTGATATCTTCTCCATCGGTTTCTGTGCCATCAGCTCTTTCAGCGCCGACGCCAGTGTCTGCTTCGTCTGCAATGACGCTGGATAGCTTTTCCGCTCCATACAGCCGCTCCCTTTTTGTCTGGCTCATTCTATCATATCCACCTCCCGAAGGCAAATTCATTCACTTTGACCCCGGCTGTCACAATTATGACAGCCGGGGTCAAACTGTCTCTTGAGCTGCTTGTGTCCAAAAGTTATGCTGGTTCTATGATCGACGAGGAGGTTTTGACATGGAGCGATACGATATCACATTGGACAGCCCGTTGGGGCTAAAGCCGGGCACTATGACGCTGACATACACGGACGACCAAGTGAGCGGCACCCTATCCGTGCTGGGCCACGACAATCCGTTTTCCGGGGAGCGGTGCGGCGCGGATCAGATCGCTGTCCATGGAAGCGTGCGCACCCTGTTCGGTGCACTTCCCAGCGAGGTGACCCTGCGGTTTGAGGGCGGCACGGTGATTGGCACCGCCAGGGTAAGCGGACAAACGATTCCGATGGCCGGAGTAAAATCGGCCAACAACTGACGGGAGGCGCGGCAGATGAAAGACAATACCAAAACCGGCGGGAGCCCCCTGGTTCGGCTGGCCACGTTCATCGTGGACAAACGGAACCTGTTCTTCCTGCTCACCATCATCGGTATCATCTTCTCCGTGTTTTCTTCCAACTGGGTGGAGGTGGAAAATAATCTGGCGGCTTTACTGCCCGATGACTCCGTTTCCCGCCAGGGGCTGAGTGTGATGGAGGAGCAGTTCACCACCTTCGGCACCGCCCAGGTCATGGTGGCCAACCTGACCCTGGGAGAGGCCCAGGCGGTTCAAGAACAGATCGCCGCGCTGGACGGCGTTCAGATGGTGGAATTCGACGATTCTCCCAGCCATTACGCCCGGGCCTCTGCGCTGTATGGGGTGACGTTCGGCTATGATGAGAAGGATGGCCGCTGCCTGGACACGCTGCGCCAGGTGGTGCTTGCTGGAGGCCGGGGCCGTGAAAAAGTCCGTTTCATTCTCCAGCCAATACAGCAGGGCCGCCCTGCCGTTCCGCCCGATACTGCGGTTATATACCGCCAGAAAATCCGCCCTGGGATCCCTTGCGATCTGTTCCATGTTTACCTCCTATTCCTCCGGGGCCTCGTTGCCCCAGGCGTCCCAGCCGTCCGCCCTTTGGCGGGCGAATAGTTTAATGCGGGGCACGTCGCCCAGCAGTTCCACGATCCGCCGCCTGGTTTCGTCCGGCTTTTTGCTGTGCCCCTCAAATGGGGCCTCTATGACCTGGTGGACCTTATGACTGCGGACCCGCTCCCCGGCCTTAAACCCAGGGGACACGCCCAGCAGGCACACCTCCGCGTTGGCGCGGGTGTAGGCCCCCATACCCCAAAAGTTCCCGCCATTTTTCCGGTTTTTCTTGACCCACACAAAGGCGGCGGTCTTGCATGTAAACCCTCACGCCTCCATGACCTTGATGGCCTCCCCGATGTTTGGAAACGTGGCCCACATAAAGCAGACCGCACCCTCCGCACGGATGGAGGGGACCGGCATAGCGCAGATCTCGGTGGTGGTCATGGTCTGGTAATGTTTCACCGCGCTGCCCCGGCTCTTTTCCGTTGCTCCGCATTAGCGATAGGCCCACGGCGGATCCGCATAGATCACGCTGTACCGCCGATCAGGTAGCTGGAGCAAGTCCGCCATGCCGGTCCTGGAACTTGATTTCCTTTTGCTTTGCCATGGCGTCCTCCTA
>CAJULJ010000155.1 GCA_910587395.1 uncultured Oscillospiraceae bacterium
ACCGGGTCTTGGCCCGGTAGCCGGTGCCCTCCGGGGCCAGCTCTATGGCGGTGACAGTTTCCCCAAATGTGGACGCCCAGGCATCAAAGTGTAAAAGACCGTTTCGGCGGAGCGTTTCATACTGCAAATACTTCTGCATGGTATATAACTCTACCATCGTATTGGAGATAGGTGTGCCCGTAGCGAAAACAACGCCCCGGCCCCCGGTCAGTTCATCCAGATAGCGGCACTTCATATACAGGTCGCTGGACTTCTGCGCCTCCGTTTGGCTGATGCCGCCTACATTCCGCATTTTAGAGAATGCGGCGAGATTTTTGTAATAATGCGCTTCATCAATAAAAATGCGGTCAACGCCCAATTCCTCAAACGTGACCACATCATCCTTACGGCTCTGATCGTTCAGCTTGTCCAGCTTTTCCTTGATGCTTTTCCTGGTTCGCTCCAACTGCTTGATAGAAAACTGCTCCCCGTTCTGCGCTTTCAGTTCAGCGATACCATGGATAATTTCATTCATCTGCTGTTCCAGCGTAAACCGCTGGCGCTCTATGCTCACGGGTATCTTCTCAAACTGGCTGTGTCCGATGATGATGGCATCATAGTCCCCGGTGGCGATCCTGCCGCAAAATCGTTTTCGGTTCTTGGTTTCAAAGTCTTTCTTGGTTGCCACCAGGATATTGGCGGAGGGGTAGAGCTGCAAATACTCCGCCGCCCACTGCTCCGTCAGGTGATTTGGGACAACGAACAGGCTTTTTTGACACAGACCCAGCCGTTTGCTCTCCTGCGCCGCCGCCACCATCTCCCAGGTTTTCCCGGCCCCCACCACATGGCCCAACAGGGTGTTGCCGCCGTAGAGAATATGGGCGATGGCGTTCAACTGATGGGGCCGCAGGGTGATCTCCGGGTTCATGCCCACAAAGTTGATATGGCTCCCATCGTATTCACGGGGCCGCAGATTGTTGAATTTGTCGTTATAAAACCGCGTCAGCCGTTCCCGGCGCTGGGGGTCTTTCCAAATCCAGTCCTGGAACGCCTGCTTGATAAGCTCCTGCTTGCCCTGGGCGATGGCGGTTTCTTTCTTGTTCAGAACGGGCTTTTTCTTCCCGTCCCTGTCCTCAACGTAATCGAAAATCCGAACATCCCGCAGGTTCAGGGTTTCCTCAATGATCTTGTAGGCGTTTATGCGGGTGGTGCCGTAGGTGCTGCTGGCTTTGACATTCACCCGGTCGGCGCTTTTACCCTCTACATTCCAGCCCCCGGTATATTGCGAGTAGTGAACGTGGATTTTTCCCCTGCCATAAACGGACGTGTCCAACAGGTCAAAGATAAACTTCTCTACCACGTCCGGGGGGAGCCAGGTGGCCCCCAGCCGCACGGAAATTTCGCTGGCGGTCAAATCGGTGGGCTGCACCCGTTCCAGGGCCTCCACATTGGCGGCATAGTCCTCCGGGTACAGTTTGGCGCTTCGCCGTGCCCATTCCAGCTTTTCCCGCACGTTGCCGGAGAGGTATTCGTCGGCTGTGAGGTACTTTCCCTCTGTGTTGCCGCCATAACCGTGCATGGGGTTCAGGAAGATCACGCCGGTCAGGTCGGCGTATATCTCCTGTTCGGTCTTGCCGGTCAGCTCCATCATAAAAGCCATATCCACCTTGGCCTTTTCAGCCAGTGACACAGCCAGGGCCTCGGATGCGGTATCTACGCTGGTGACGACTACCTTCTGCTTGATGGTGCGCTTGGTGAACATATCCGCCTTGCGGACAAAGTTCCGCTCATCATCCAGCACTTCCAGGGAGGACAGCAGAAAATAGGCGCTGTCCATACTGAACGCGGTGCTGTTGGCACGGGAGTTGATACGCCCATACTTCTTCACAAAGGCGTCATAAAGGGCATTGAGTTTCTGTTGTTCAGCTTTAATATCCTCGGCGGGCCAATCCTCGGTCTGATACTCAATGAGCGTCCGCACACAGTCCCGGATGCCGATCAGCCCCTTGATGCGGTTCGCCGCCGTCACCGATACCTCCACCGGGTTCATCCGGCTGTTCTCCCGGTAGTACACCTGCCCGTCCACCACGGTGTAGCTGAAATTCCTCACATCCGGGTCAGCGGGAATGGACTTATCCTCGCCCTCCGCCTCCGGGTCATCCATCACATACTCGGTGATAGAGCCTTGGATGTTCTGGATGGCGGCGTTGAGTTGCTCACCCAGGTCTTGCCCCTCGCGGGGCAGACAGGCGGTTTCCGGCCCATGGGGGCCGCTTACCTCCCGCATATCTCCCATGACCATTTCCGGGTGGTCGATGAAATACTGATTCATTTTCAGTCCGTTATCGTCGGTGTTCAGGTGTACCCACTCCGGCTCCCCGCTGAACAGGGCGTCCCGTTTCTGCAAAAACAGGATGTCGCTGGTCACTTCCGTGCCAGCGGCATCCTTGAACGTATTGTTGGGCAGACGGATGGCCCCCAGCAGATCGGCCCGCTGTGCGATATACTTTCGCACGGTGGGATTTTCCTTGTCCATGGTGCCCTTGCTGGTGACAAAGGCAACGATCCCACCGGGGCGCACCTTATCCAGCGTCCGGGCAAAGAAATAGTCATGGATCAGGAAATTGTGCTTGTCATACCGCTTATCCGATACTTTGAAGCTGCCAAAAGGCACGTTGCCGATGGCGGCGTCAAAAAAGCTGTCCGGGAGTTCTGTTGTCTCAAACCCCTGGACAGCGATGGAAGATTTTTGATAGAGCTGCTGGGCGATGCGTCCGCTGATACCGTCCAACTCTATGCCATAGATTTTGGAGTCGGCCAGATCATCCGGGCGCATACCGATGAAGTTGCCAATGCCGCAGGACGGCTCCAGCAGATTGCCGGTTTTGAAGCCCATGTTCTCCAATGCCTGATAGATGGAGCGGATGACCACGGGCGGGGTATAAAAGGCGGTGAGGGTGGATTCCCTGGCGGCGGCGTACTCGTCCTCGTCCAGCA
>CAJULJ010000156.1 GCA_910587395.1 uncultured Oscillospiraceae bacterium
TATTTGAGAACAATATCCCTCTGACGCAGACGGAACGGCTCACCATGAACAGCCGCCCGAAGCAGCCGAAGTACGCGAGGAATAAAAATATCCTTGTGATCGGCGGGAGCGGCAGCGGCAAGACCCGCTTTTTCGTCAAGCCGTCGCTTATGCAAATGCACAGCAGCTATGTTGTCACAGACCCGAAAGGGTTAATATCGTAAGGGTGGAGAAATCCGCACAACAACAGGAGGTGGCGAACATGGCGCACAGCACTAAGATTACAGCACTTTATGAGCGGTTAAGCCGCGACGATGAGTTACAAGGCCCCAGCAATTCCATTCTGAACCAGCAGGCATTTTTGGAGGACTTCTGCAAACGGAACAGCTTCACCAATGTCCGCCACTTCACGGACGATGGAGTGAGCGGCACGACCTTCGACCGGGACGGCTTCAAGGCCATGATTGCCGAGGTGGAGGCCGGGAACGTGGCAACCATCATCGTCAAGGACATGAGCCGCTTCGGGCGCGACTACCTCAAGGTTGGCTTTTACACCGATGTCATGTTCAGAGACAAGGGCGTTCGGTTTATCGCCGTCAACAATGGTATCGACAGCGACAAGCAGGGAGATAACGATTTTACCCCGTTTTTGAACATTATGAACGAATTTTACGCCCGCGATTCCAGCCGGAAGATACAGGCCATTTTCAAAGCCAGGATGCAGGACGGCAAGCGCGTATCCCCCAGCGTCCCCTACGGCTACCGGCGCGACCCGCAGGACAAGCAGCACCTTATCGTGGATGAAGAAGCCGCTGCCGTTGTCCGGCGCATCTTCCAGATGGTGATTGAGGGATACGGCGTGAAGGGCATAGCGGACGCTCTGACGGCTGACAAGGTACTGATACCCTCCGCTTATGCCAAGCTGCATAACCCGGAGAACGACCACAGCAAGGGCTTTCACGACCCCTGCCTCTGGTCAAGTACGGCGGTTGGGTACATCCTGGAAAAGCAGGAGTACATGGGACATACCGTGTTGGGCAAGACCATCTGCGAGAACTACAAGACCAAGAAGCGGCGCAAGGCCAAGCCGGAGGAATTGATGATTTTCCGGGACACCCACGAGGCCATCGTGGACGAGGAAACGTGGCAGCTTGCCCACCGTCTGAAGCGGACTATCCGCAAGCCCAGCTATCCAGACCGCCCCGCCAATCCGCTGACCGGGCTTCTCTACTGCGCCGACTGCGGACACAAGCTGACCCATCATCAGCCGTCCCCCACCAAGAAGAAAGTCTATGACGCGGATGATTACTACATCTGCGGAAATTACCGTCAGTTGACCCATGACTGCACCAGCCATTATATCAAAACTTCCACCGTTGAGAAGCTGATACTGACGGCGATCCGCGAGGTGAGCGCCTACGTTCGGGAGGACGAAAAGGAGTTTATCCGCATCGTGCGGGACGCCGCCAGCGCGGGGCAGGAGCAGACCGCCAGGGAGAAGAAGAAACGGCTTCGCCAGGTGGAGAAGCGGATAGGCGAACTGGACGAGTTAATCAGGAAACTGTACGAGGGGAACGCCACCGGGAAGATACCCGACAAGCATTTCAATCGTCTGCTGGTGGAGTACGACACCGAGCAGAGCGCATTGGAGCAGGAGGCGGCGGAACTGAAAGAGGGCATCACCGCCCAGGCCGAGGACGGCATGAGGGCGCAGAGGTTTGTTTCTCTTGTGCGGCGATACACCAGTTTTGACGAACTGACCGCCCCCATGCTCAACGAGTTTATAGAGAAAGTCGTTGTCCATGAAGCGGACAAATCCACCGGGGACAGGCGGCAGAAGGTTGATATATATTTCAATTTTATTGGCTGTTTCGTTCCGCCCAAACCGGAGGTTATTTTGACCGCCGGGGAAGAAGCGAAAGCGCAAAAAGCGTTGGCGGCGAGGAACCGGGAACGGGAGCAAAACAAGCTGCGTATGCGCCGGGTGAGAGAGGCACAGCGGGCCGCAAAGGAGGCGGGAAAAGTTTCCTCTCCGGCTGGTTGATTTGTACCCCCTAATGTGCTATACTGATTTTGACAAGTTTAGCACATTAGGGTGCAGGGGGTATATATGGAATTTACATTTGAAACAGTTTATAACCAAAAGGCTGTAACTACTATGGCGAGAACATTGCGAAAGACGCTTCGGAAGAAAAGAAGTCGGCGCTCCCATATTTTTGGTTGGATTGTTCTCGTGATAGCCGTACTACTCACCCTACCTTTGGGAGATAAGGAGTTTGTCGTTAATTTCAAAACAATCATTACCTGGATTGCGGCATTAGCGATTTTGGTTGCCCTTCTTTTTGAGGATAGGATGAATGGATATATTGCCCGGAAACGGATGCTTGCTGGAATGGATAGGGCTACAACGGTTTTTAATGACGAAAGCTATGTAACAACTACGAGCATCGGAAAAACCGAATTTCCCTATGACCGCAACATTGACCTACTTGCAGAAACAGAAGATTACTTTGTTTTCGTATTCGATAAAAGTCATGCTCAGGTCTATGATAAGCACGCATTGTCAGGAGGAACTTTAGAAGAATTTCGCAAATTCATTTCAGAAAAAACCAAGAGAGAGATTACGCACGTTGCTTAATAGACAGTGATGTTGGAGGGAACTATTTTGAAACAGCTATCATTCAAAACGCAAGTCTATATTTCATTGGCTATTGTGGCGTGTGCGTTTCTGTGCGGTCAGATTTTTAAGATAGGCGTGTTCCACAACATAGGCTGGATTTTGGTTGGATTTCTCTTTGTGATAAATCCTGTATGGCCGAAAGCTGTGGATTGGCGAAACCATGGCGAGTTAAAAAAAGGCATACGCATTGGTGGTATTCTTGTGATAATTGTCTATGGATTTTTAATTCGCTATGGAGTGTAAAATCCCTGACGAAAGGAAGGGCGCACTTCTATACATGGTCTGCCGACCATGTATCGTGCGCTCTGCG
>CAJULJ010000157.1 GCA_910587395.1 uncultured Oscillospiraceae bacterium
TTCCTGAACATTCTGAACATGAGCATCGCCGCAAGCTGGCTGATTCTGGCGGTGGTGCTGCTTCGGTTCGTGTTGAAAAAGGCACCGAAATGGATTGCCGTTCTTTTGTGGGGCATTGTTGCTCTGCGGCTGGCGGTTCCCTTTTCTTTCGAGAGCGCGTTGAGCCTGATCCCCAGCGCCGAGACCTTCAACGCCCATAACATTCAGTATGGAACACCCGCCATTAGCAGTGGCATCCCCGCCGTCAACAATGCGGTCAATCCCGTCCTGGGTGAAACCTTTGCGCCGAATCCGGCTGGCAGCGTCAATCCGCTCTATGTCTGGACGTTTATTGTGTCGGTCATTTGGTTGATCGGTATCGCCGCCATGCTGCTCTATGCAGTCACCAGCTATGTGCGGGTACACCGGAGCGTTGCGGAAAGAATACCCTACGAAGGAAATATCTTTCTGTGCGACCATGTGAAGTCTCCGTTTATCCTGGGGCTGGTCAGGCCCAAAATCTATCTGCCTTCCAGTATGGACGAGGCGGCTATGGGGCCGGTAATTGCCCACGAAAAGGCGCACCTGGCAAGGCACGACCACTGGTGGAAGCCGCTGGGCTTTCTGATCCTGGCGGTTCACTGGTTCAATCCCCTGTGCTGGGTGGCTTATGTGCTGCTGTGCCGGGACATTGAACTGGCCTGCGATGAAAAGGTCATCCGTCAGATGGATATAGACGGAAAGAAGCAGTACTCCACCGCTCTGCTGGAGTGCAATACTGGACGGCGGCTGGTCACAATCTGCCCGCTGGCCTTTGGAGAGGTTGGCGTAAAGGAACGGGTGAAAAACGTGCTGAATTACAAAAAACCGGCGTTCTGGGTCATTGTTGTGGCTGTTGTCGCCTGTGGGGTGGTGACGGTGTGCTTTGCGACGAATCCGGTGACAGAAGAACCCAGCACACCAAATGCGGAACGTCCAACTTTGATCGTGGACGGTAATGTCTATGTCAATCCGTACATGCCGGTATCCTACTTGCCCTATGGCTACCAGTCCGCCGGAAAGCTGACAAGAGAACAGGCAAACAACACAGGGCTTGAGGGAATTGAGTATTTTGTTCATCCGTCTGAAACGGAGGATTTTTATACCTATCAGGAGTGCGGGACACCGATTGATCTCAATACGGTGGACAGCGAACAAAGGCAGTGGGCCTATATGCGCTGGATACAGGTAAAAGATGATGGGGTTGAAGGCCGAAAATTGACCCTTGATGATGTGGTCATGCTGTCGCAAAAGGGGGACGCGCTGAGTTGGTCAGATTTTGAGCGGTATCAGGGGTGGGATGTTGGCTCCGGTCTGTATATCATGCGTTATGAGATTGATGAACTCTTTGATGTTCTGGTGGGCGGCGTTCCAGACGAGACGCCTTGGTATATCTATCTGAGGGTCAACAATGAGGCCGATGATAGAATTGATATTCGGACAGAGGATGTTTCCACATTCGTTGAAGCGCACAGAAACGATGTGCCAAAGGTTATTGAACCAAAACCTGATGGCGGCGGTGAACCCGCGCCGGAGGAACCCAATTTTTCCACTCTCTCCGAAGAACAGGCCGTGATCCATCAGGCGATTCTGGAGCGTAACCGTTCCGCAGACCCAACCGGCTTTGTATCCTGCGCAAGTTTTGCGGAGATTGCCTGTATCGTTGCGGATGGAAGTGACTTTTCAGAATATATTCACTACGGCTGGGCGCTCTATGAGGAATACAGGGTCACGGACAACGGACTGAAGACCGTCCGCGGCAGTCATGTTCCTGTTGCCATTACATTTCGGGAAGACCCGTCTGGTACTCTTACACTGGAGGAATATTGGCAGCCCAGAGACGGCAGCTACTATGCGCAGGACATCCGTGAAAAGTTCCCTGCACATATCGTTGAGGACGGCATGGACAGCCAGAAGTTCATTCTTCAGCAGACCCAGGAGTGCTACGCCCAGGCGGTCGCAGCTACCGGGCTGGATACTGATCAGGTGATCGGGTCGCTCATTGAGACAATTTGCAGCGGCCCTGCGCTGTCCTCCAATCCGGGGGATTATATTGAGGCACACCCCATCGAGTACCGGGAACTGACATACTATGGCCGGTACACCCTGAAATACTGCTTCACCAAGTTTTTGAAGGGCGGGCAAACTGATTTGCGCGGACATATTATGAGAGCCGCCATGGATGACATCGCGCCGGAAGCCCAGCTCAAGCTATATGCAGAAACCGGGCAGGAGTATTTCGATGCGTGGAAGGACGCCGCAAAATCCGTTGGGAAGCAGCATGATATGGAATGGATTGAAGAGAATCAACCGGCTATCTATCTGCTTTTACAAATGATAAGTGAATAAAACCGCTCGGTCCTGTCACCTTTGATTACCCAACAGCGTCAACTTCTATACGCAATTGAATAACATCCAGGAAGGGCCATCCAACAGACTGGATGGCCCTTCCTCGTGGTTGTAGAAAACAATGAAATAGCGCCTTGTAACCAGAGGCCTTATCCGTTATAATGTAATAAATTGCCGATATAGGGGGGGAACCACGATGTCACCAGAGGAAAAGGCCCGTCTTGCGATAGACCAAAAGCTGATCCGATCTGGCTGGGTCATTCAGGATATGAAAAATCTGAATCTGTTCTCTGCCATGGGCGTAGCTGTGCGGGAGTTCCCAACCAGCACAGGCGAGGTGGACTATGCCCTCTTTATTGACGGAACTCCTATAGGTATCGTGGAGGCGAAGCGGACAGAGAGCGGAGAGAAGATCACTACGGTGGAGGATCAGTCCGCACGCTATGCTGGTAGCAAATTCAAATGGATTAAAGGGGAAT
Organism: uncultured Oscillospiraceae bacterium; assembly: GCA_910587395.1. Taxonomy (GTDB): domain Bacteria; phylum Bacillota; class Clostridia; order Oscillospirales; family Oscillospiraceae; genus Enterenecus. The sequence continues at coordinate 2,847 of CAJULJ010000157.1, forward strand.
ATTCCATCCGCTTTGCTTATGAAGCGACAGACAAGCTAACCCGGTTCACGGATTATCACGACCTGAAATACTGCTCCCGGACCGTTTTCTCTTTTCACCGTCCGGAGACACTGCGGGC
>CAJULJ010000158.1 GCA_910587395.1 uncultured Oscillospiraceae bacterium
GTTATCTGCATTTTGCAGTTTAAGCATCGGTCTGTTATCGGACGGAGGTGCGTCATATGAAAGACCAGACCAATCCCAGCATCAACACTTCGTACAAAGAAATCAAGATCGGCAAGACGCTGTACCGCGTGACCAGCGTTTTCACCGGCGAGAAGGACCTGGGCGAGACCCTGGAGCAGTTGGCGGTCCGCCGCGCTATGGCGGAGCTGACGCCCTGCCACGCTACCACCTAAACCATACCCAACATTTCCTCGCGGCTGGCCGCATCCTTGCGCATCATGCGCTCCCTATTCTATAATAGGTGCTGCCGGAGCAATCCGGCAGGAGCCATTCGCCGCACAGGGTATGAATCTGGCTGATCGGGAGGTAAAACAATGATCGAGAAAGCATACAATGTCGGCATCTATTGCAGACTGAGTAATGACGATGAACGGGACGGGGAATCCGTCAGCATCGAAAATCAAAAGCTGCTGCTTCAGCGGTATGTGCGGGAGCGGGGCTGGAATGAAGTGGACACCTATGTGGATGACGGCTACTCTGGAACAAACTTCCAGCGCCCCGGCGTTCAGCGCCTGATCGCTGACGCAAAGGCCGGACGTATCAATGTCATTCTCGTCAAGGACCTGTCCCGGTTCGGCAGAAACTACATCGAGTTCGGCCAGTACACCGATTACCTGTTCCCGTCCATCGGGTGCCGGTTTATTGCTCTGAACAACGGCATCGACACCATGAGTAATGACGGCAGTACCGATGTCATGTGCTTTTTGAACCTATTTAACGAGTTTTACAGCCGGGACACAAGTAAAAAGGTGAAAGCGGTCAAAAAAGCCTGCGCCGAGAACGGGAAGTACATGGGTACATATCCGCCCATCGGCTACAAGCGTGACCCGCTGGACAAGCACCATTTCATCATTGACGAGAAAACCGCGCCGTTGGTCCGCCGTATTTTTGCTATGCGGGCCTCCGGCATGGCGTTCCGAAAGATCGCCACCACCTTGAACGCCGAGGGTGTCCAGCCGCCCGGTGAGCTGTACTATCAGCGCCAGGGCCGCACCGACCCCCGCCGTGTCAACCACCTGTGGAACGAAAGCACTGTTAAGGTGATGATCCGCAACGAAGCCTATATCGGCAACATGGTCCAGGGCAAATGCGGCACCCTCTCCTACAAATCCAAAAAGCTGGTAGCAAAACCCAAAGACCAGTGGATTCGCGTGGAGGGGACCCATGAGCCGATCATCTCCCGCGAGATATGGGATACGGTTGTCAGCATCGACCAGAAGAAGGTGCGGAAGTCCGAAACCTCGGACGGTATCAAGAGCATTTTCACTGGCTTGGTCTACTGCGCGGACTGTGGATTCAAAATGCGAAACCAGGTAGAGCGGTTTACCTATAAAGATGGAAGTCCAGGACGGTACAGCTCCTTCATGTGCGGGAGTTATTCCCGCAGCGGGAAAAGTGCCTGCACCATCCATACCATCTATGAGAATGTGCTGACGCAGATCGTGCTGGAGGACATTCGGGAAAAGGCCCGATATGCCGCCCATGACCGGGAGCGGCTGCTGACGCAGATCATCCGCATGAAGGATAAGGAGCAGCACAGCCGTGCGGCATCTTATGAGCAGGAGTTGAGAGTGACCGCCGCCCGTGTCGCGGAGCTGGAAAAGCTGATGCAGAATCTCTATGAGGATAAATGCGCTGGCGTTGTTCCGCCCACGGTGTTCCAGACGCTGATGAAGAAGTACGAGACGGAGCGGGCGCAGAAAGCCGCCGCCCTCCCGGAGTTGGAGCAGAAGGTCAGGACGCAGTTGGAGAACCGCCATGACGCTGACCAGTGGGCCGAGATCATCCGGCGCTATACAGAGATCACTGAGCTGGACGAGACCATCCTGTTTGAGTTGGTGGACCGTATCGAGGTTGGCGAGGCCCAAAAGTGCGGCAATACCCGTGTCCAGGACGTAAAGGTGTTTTATCGTTACGTTGGCTGTGTGGATGATGCGTTGTCCCAGGAAAGGCGGGCGGCGGTATGAACAAGCTGTATAAGGTGGGTATCTACTGCCGTTTGAGCGTGGACGATGCCTCCAACTCCGCCAAGGCCAGAAACTACATCCCCGCTGATGAATCCGTCAGCATCGAAAATCAGCGAGAGCTTCTTTCCAAGTTCGCCATGCTCAACGGCTGGGTGGAGACCAAGACCTATTGTGATGATGGGTACAGCGGGGGCAACTTTCAGCGGCCCGGATTTCTGGAAATGCTGGAGGACGCCCGGAACGGCATTATCAATCTCATTCTCGTCAAAGACCTCTCCCGCCTGGGACGGGACTTCGTGGAGGTAGGCCGGTACACAGACGTTGTGTTTCCCAGCCTGGGATGCCGGTTTGTTTCTGTTCTGGACTGTTTGGACAGCGAGGGCGATAACACGGATATGCTCCACTTCCGCAGTCTGATGAACGATTACCATTTGCGGGACCTGAGCAGTAAAATCAAATCAGTGCTGCACAGCAAAAAGGCCAGCGGTCAATTCATTTCCGCATACGCTCCCTACGGCTACCGCAAGAGCGACGGGGACAAGCACAAGCTGGTCATTGATGAGTATGCTGCCGGTATCGTGCGCCGGATATATGATATGCGGCTGGCGGGTACGGCCTACGGCCAGATCGCCGCCGCCCTCAACCGGGATGGCATTACCTCGCCGCGTGTCTACTGGAGCCAGATCAACGGCAAGGACGGCTGCAAAGCCGCCCAGCTCTGGACCTATGCAACAGTAAAAACCATTCTTCACAATGAGGTCTATAAAGGGACGCTGGTAATGAATCACACCGGCACCCGTTCCTATAAGGACCACACGCAGATCGGCAAGCCGGAAACTGAGTGGATTCGTCATGAGGCGCTGCATGAGGCCATTGTCACCGCAGAGGAGTGGGAGGCCGTTCAGAAGATCAACGAGGCGGCAAGCCTTCATT
>CAJULJ010000159.1 GCA_910587395.1 uncultured Oscillospiraceae bacterium
GGGCAAGACCCTGACCCTGGGGGATGTGAAGTGGAGCGAGTCCATGGACGTGGACGGCGAGGGGAACCCCGTCACCCGCTACACCGCCACCGCCAGCTATACCGGCACTGCTTCCAGCCGGTACGCCACCGGGTACACCGTCAGCGCCAGCTACACCGGCGAGGTGTCCAAGCCCAACTGCGCCGTGGTGACCTACACCGCCATCTTCGGCAGCGAAAAGGTCCCGGAGGAGTCCAAGGCCCCTGGCGGCGATGACACGCATGACCCTGACCCCGGCCAAACGGAGGCCCCCGGCAGCACCGAGGCCCCGGACGCCACCAAGGAGCCTGTGGACCTGTCCGGCCTGAAGCGCCCCGTGATCATCGGGGTGGTGGTGCTGGCCCTGGGCGCTGGCGGTGTGTTCGCCTTTAAGAAGTTCAAAGAGAGGAGATGAAGCCCTTGAAGATTCGCAGTTTCCTGCTGGCCATGATGCTGTGCGCCCTGTGCGTCACCCAGGCCAGCGCCCTGGAGTATACCTTTGACGCCCCGGAGGACTACCTGTTCGGCCAGCCTACCTCGGATGATACCATCTACGAGTGGGAGAACCCCAACGTGGACCGGAGCAAGAATGCCGCCCTGATCGCCCCCGGCTTCGGCAGCCCCACCAGCTATCTCCCCGGCAGCGGCGAGTATCTCACCCCAAACCTTGTCCCCGGCGCTCTCAACGGCGGGCTGGTGAACCAGGTGGGCAGCGCCAACATCAACGGAGGTACAACGGGCAGCTCCGTCATCCCCGGCCAGTACCCCTCGGTGAACGGCAATGTCACCATGACCCAGATCCCCGGCGGCAGCCCCACCAACATCGCCCAGGGCAGCACCACGGGCGGTTACACCGAGGTGACAAGCGACCTCTACTACAGCAACGGCAGCCTGGGCACCCTCAAGATCCCCTCCATCGGCCTGACGGTCGGGGTGTATGAGGGCACTGGCAGCGCCCCCCTGCTCAAAGGCGCGGGCCACTTCACCAATACCAGCATCTGGGACGGCAACGTGGCCCTGGCTGGCCACAACCGGGGGGTTCGCAATGATTTCGGCAAGATCCACACCCTGAACGCGGGCGACACCATCACCCTGACCACCAAGCTGGGGACCCGCACCTATGCTGTGGCCAGCGTGGAGAAGGTCAGCGTCAACGATTCCAGCGGCACCGCCCCCACCACCGACAACCGGGTGACGCTCTATACCTGCGTCATGAACCAGCCGGAGTACCGTTGGAAGGTCACCGCCATCCAGCAGGGATAACACTGTTCGTCATTTCCCCACGGCTGTCTGCCGATTGTGTTCGACTTTCCCTGCCTTCTGTGATATGGTTCGGTTTGCGAAAGCCCCACCATATTACGAAACGGAGGAATCGAGCATGAAAAACAGAAAAACCCTGTCCCTGCTTCTGGTCGAAACCATGACTGCGGCCCTGCTGACCATCCCCGCCCAAGCGGCGGAGTACCAACCCCAGACGCCCGCCCCCTACGCCATCAGCGCGGATCACTGGAGCCGGGAGGACTTCTCCCAGGAGGCCAGCCCGGAGGTGTTCACCGGCGTGTACAGCCGGGAGCTGTACAACGCCATCCGCCAGACGATGGTGGACGGGACCAGCGATACCGCCCCCGCCTACACCATGGTGGGCAAGGAGGACTACAGCGCGGTGAAAAAGCTGGTCGGGCGCATGGAAGGGGTGCTGCGGTATGAACACCATGTGCCGCAGGGGTTTGCCGACTACTGGCGGCACCTGGACTATTATGCCGTGTCCGCCGAGATGCCGGAAAATTACCAAGCGCCCCTGGACTTCGTCCAGCCGGTCATCGAGGCCACGGCGGAGATGGGCGACCGGGAACGGGTGGAAGCCTTCAACGGCTACATCCGCACTCTGCTGGCCTATCAAAAGGGGAAAACATCTGGCGTCACCCAGACCTTCGCCCCCCACGCCGGGGAGCTGAAAGCGGCCTGCGGGTCCTACGCCAGAGCGCTGAAGTTCCTGTGCGGGGCGGCGGACATCCCCTGCTTCACCGTCAGCAGCAAGACCCACACCTGGAACCTCGTGTATGTGGACGGCCAGTGGCTCCATGTGGACGTGTCCGCCAACGACCTCTCCGGCAGGAACGGCATCCTGCTCACCGAGAGCTACCAAACCGGGAAGGATCAGGCCCCGGAGGCCACCGCCTTTCTCAAAGAGTTATTCGTACCCGGATCTACAAAGTAAGAAACACTGCATCTTCACGCTGGCAGGCCGCAGAAGCGGCCTGCCAACTTTTTTTGTCCTTAAACAGATCGCAACCAGAAAGGAGTTTCCATGAAACATAAACCCTTTACCCGCATCCTCTCCATGCTGCTGGCCGTGGCCACGCTGGTCAGCCTGCTGGCCGTCCCCGCCAGCGCCGCCTCGCTGGGCGGCAGCGGCACCGTCACCATCCAGCAGGCCGGCTTCGGCAATTATTTGTCCAAGAGTACGGGCGGCAGCATCGGTGGCGGCTACTGGAAGTACACCAGCAACGATGGCCTCACCGGCACCGCCTACTGCGTCAACTGGGGGCTGAAGGGGGTGTCCCCCTCCAAGTCCCTCACCATCCAGGAGTACAACCGCAACCCCCAGACCATGGGCGTGTTTGCGAACGGGTATCCGAACCGCACCCTGGCGCAGTTCAAAGAGCTTCACGCGGACGAGGTGCGCGGCATCGCCAGTCTGACGGAGGATGAGTACAAGTACGCCACCCAACTGGCGGTCTGGGCCTCCTGCGGCCAGCTTGCCGTCTCCGGCACCTCCTTCACCGCTGGCCGCGCCTCCCTGGTGGAGCCGACCGCGGACGCCCAGAAGATCCGGGTGTATGACAGCGTCAAGATCATGCTGAAATATTCCGCCCACTGGACGAAGAACCTCCACACCGGCCTGTCCATCCGGGCCGAGGAGGATA
>CAJULJ010000160.1 GCA_910587395.1 uncultured Oscillospiraceae bacterium
CCGCCGCAGATGTTGTCTGCCGCGATCCGTCCCTGCTTGTTGGCGGGGCCGGCCAGGGAGATCACCGCGTCCTGCCCGGTAACATAATGCTTCACCTGGACCGCATCCCCTACGGCGTAGATGTCTGGGACAGAGGTCTCCATCCGGTCATTGACCACGATGCTGCCCTTGAGGCCCAGTTCCAGACCGGCCTCTTTTGCCAGAACGGTGTCCGGGGTGACGCCGATGGCCAGCACCACCATATCGGCGTGGAGAGGGTCTGCGTCCTTCCGCAGTACGTCCACGCCGCCGTCCCTCTCCGCAAACCCTTCCACCGTATGCCCAAGGGCCAGCCGGATGCCGTGCCGCCGCGCCTCGCCGTGGATGAAGGCGGCCATATCCGGGTCAAAGGGGTTCATCAGCTGTTTTGGACGCTGGACGATGGTGACCTCCATTTCCAGCTCCCGCAGATTCTCCGCCAGCTCCAGGCTGATGAAGCCCCCGCCCGCCAGCACGGCGGATTTTGGGTGATGGGCATTGATGTAGTCCTTAATACGGAAGGTGTCCTCCACGGTACGCAGTGTAAAGACCTTCTTGATTCCCACGCCGGGGAGCCGGGGCTGGGTGGGGCTGGCTCCGGGAGAGAGGATCAGCTTGTCGTAGTGCTCCTCAAATTCTTCGCCTGTCTCCAGAGCTTTCACGGAGACAGTCTTCTTATCCGGATGAATGGCGGTGACCTCGTGGCGCACCCGCATATCTACCCGGAAGCGGGCGAAGAAGTTCTCCGGCGTCTGGAGGGTCAGGGCCTCGGGTTCCTCGATCACCCCACCGATGTAGTAGGGCAGGCCGCAGTTGGCGTAGGAAATATACCCTGACCGCTCAAAGACCACGATCTCCGCCGTCTCGTTCAATCGGCGAAGCCGGGCCGCTGCTGTGGCCCCTCCCGCCACGCCGCCGATGATGACAACTTTCATTTCAGCGTTCCACCTTTCCTGTGTAGGCGGCGATGCCACCGATATTTTTGATATTGGTATAGCCCATCCGGGCCAGTAGCCTGACCGCTTGGCTGCTCCTGGCACCGCTGTGGCAATAGACGAACAGCGGGGCATCTTTCTCGGGCACCATGGCAGTTACACGATCCAGTTCCTGAAGCGGAACATTTTTGCCGCTGGGGATGTGGCCCTCCCGGTACTCTTGGGCCGTACGAACATCCAGCAGCACCGCACCGGGCGTTTCCTGAAAGTCTTTTGCGCCCCGGTCAATATCAGGCCCCTTAAAAAAGTCGAAAAATCCCATTGGTCGCTTCTCCTTTCTTTTTGCAGCGATTCTGTTCTAACTCAATTTTTTTGATCCGTGACAAAGTCATCTTTTCGGTGTTTGGCCTTGCAGATCAGTTGGGTCATCGTGCCCATAGGGCAGTAGACGCACCAGCTGCGGGGCTTGAACAGGATCATGGTAAGCAGGCCGAGGACGGTGGAGGTCAGCATGACGCTATAAAACCCAAAAGCGAACTGGGCGATACCGGGGGAAAAGAGGGTTCCATGATAAGCCCAGTGCCAAGGCAGCTTGAACGTCCACAGCAGAGTCACCGCCTGCCTGAGATTCTGTACGCCGGCAAAGACCAAATAAGTATTCCACAACATCTGAAAGAACATGATGAAGAAGAAAATCAAAAATCCATAGCGGAACCATTTGCTCCTCATCCACTTCGGAACATCCTTTTTCCGGGACAGGCCAAAGCGTCCGCCCAACAGACCGAACAGCTGTCCCCGGCCGCAATATCGGTTGCAGTAGCCCTTGGTGCCCCAGACGAGAGAAATGATCAGCGGAATGCAAAAGAACAGCATACCCAACCATGCGAACAGAATATTAAAAAAGCCCAGGGCCATGTAGGTCAGCTCCACGATCCACAGGTAGTCATACCAACGCTTTTTCATACGGTCACCTCCTGAATTTCAATGACAGAGGCTGGGCACTCCCTGGCGCATTTGCCGCAGCCCACGCACTTTGTTCCATCGACTTTGGCACATATCCCGTTCCAAATCTGTATGGCGCTCAAGGGACATACCTTCATGCAGCAGCCGCAGGCAACGCAAATGTCTGTATGAATGAAAGCACGCCGTTTCGCTTTTATTTTGGTTTCCATATCATGACCTCCCGGAAGTTTTCATTTATGATACCATCAATGCCAGTGTTCTTCTGTGATAAGATTACATAAAAGAGGCAAATTCAATGATAAGCAGGGAATCTGTATTACAGTCCGCAACGCTATTTCACTACCTCGCAAACCTGCAAATACATGTCAAGCCCGAAAATGAAACAAGTCGGAGAAATTTTAGTGGTGTCAAAAGGACATAACAAACAAGCCGGTCAGCGAGGAATTTTTGCGAACCGGCTGAAAGTATTCATTGCGTTCGGTTAAGCGGCGGTATTTGTCCCGCTGTCCAACGCCATCGGATGAGCCTTTACCCTGGTAGGGTGGTCATCCTCCTTTTTTGGGGGCGTTACCATTGTAGCAAGCAGTGCATTTGCTCCCACAAATGCTCAAAACAGCTTTCCGGTGGTCCCGCCGGAAAGCTGTTTTTCTTGTGCTACTAACCGTTAATGGTTTTTCCATTATTCCATACGCCAAAGCAAAACCATTATCGGTTGATATTTCATTATGCGATATAGTCCTATATCCTTTGTATTCATAAAAGCAGGTAGCACAAAGTGAAGCGTCTAGATGGCGTCGTCAATAAACGAGGAGCCAAATGGCAATACAATGAATTTGGACAGCAGCGACGAAGGAAGCGACATTTTTGGCGTAGCGCGTAGCAAT
>CAJULJ010000161.1 GCA_910587395.1 uncultured Oscillospiraceae bacterium
CCCTTTAACAGCCGCCTCCTTCTTGTCAAAATCCTCGTTGGCGGCGGCTCTTTTGTCTGGTGCAATCACAAAAGTACAACTTTTTTGCAAAAAACAGCGAAAAATGGCGCTAAATCGTGTCTGCGATGCGGTCAATTTTACGCTGAAGCCGCTCCAGGGTCTTTTGCAGCGTAGCCCGGTCTACGTTCAAATCGCTGGCGGACAGCTGGGCCAGGGTCAGCATCTGCTCCAGGGTGCGCTCGATTTCGCCCAGCGCCTGGTCGATGGCTTGAATGGATTGCTCAAATTCTTCTTTGGGCTGCATAGGGTCCATATGCTCCTTAAAAATTCCAGTGGATTTCAATGAGAACGTCACGAGTGCCGGGGATGCGTTTGCCTATAGTGATGTGGTCAATGAGGATTTCTACGATTTCCCGTGTCAAGTGTTCAAGGTTTACATATCGCTCAACCAGTACCTTTCGGTTGTCTCCAACGGCAATCCTGTTTTCCAATTCCGCAAGCTGACGCTGACCGTCCAGCAGGATGCGCTCCAGCCGGGACTTCTCGGAGGAAAACTCTTTGGAGAGGGCGGAGAAGTCACTGTCGTTGAGCAGACCCTTGACCTTATCCATGTATAAGTCCCGCAGACCTTTGGTGTACTCGGCAATCCGTTTCTCATAGGCAGAGAGGGTGTCCAGGAGCTGCCTTTTCTGGCCTTGCAGACTTTCGCAGAACTCAATGCTCCGCTCCAACTCGTCCTTGTCCAAATACGCCGCCACCAGCCGGTTCAGCTCGTCAATGACCATCCGCTCCAGCTTTTCCACCGAAATGAAGGAGCCGATACAGGCGTCCTTTGCCACATGGCGGTTGGAGCATTGTAGGTAATGCCGCCCGCGATTTTTGGAGGAACGCATGGTGTAGCCGCAGTTGGCGCAGATCGCTTTCCGGGCGAACAGGCCCACAGTGCCGCAGTCAAAGGGCTTGGCCCGCTCTGCGATCATGGACTGCACCCGGTTCCAGAGGGGGCGGTCGATGATGGCCTCGTGGGTTCCCTCCACGCGATACCACTCGCTTTGAGGGCGGGGCTTGTTCTGCTTGGTCTTGTAAGACACGCTCCCATACTTGCCCTGCACCATATTGCCGATGTAAATCTCGTTGGTGAGCATATCGGAAATGGCGAAATACTTCCAGAGGGTGCTGTTTTTCCGCTTGGGCTGCTGGTAGCGTAGGCCGTGAAGCCGCTTGTACTCGGTGGGATTGGGGATACCCCGGTCGTTGAGCATCCGGGCGATGGCCGTCTTGCCGTAGCCCTGGGAAAAGAGGGTGAACACCTCCCGGACAACGGCGGCGGCCTCCTCGTCGATAATCAGGTGGCCTTTCTGGTCGGGGTCTTTTTGGTAGCCATAGAGGGCAAAGGCCCCGATGTGAAAACCGTTCTGCCGCCGGTTGGTGAGGACGCTGCGGATGTTCTCCGACATATCCTCCAGATACCACTCGTTCACCAGCCCGTTGATCTGCCGGGACTTCTTATTGCCCTTGTTGGCGGTGTCGGCGTTGTCCACGATGCTGACAAAGCGGATGCCCCAGATAGGGAAGAGGCCATGGATGTACTTCTCTACCAGCTCCAGCTCACGGGTAAAGCGGGATTGGGTCTTGCAGAGAACGATGTCAAAGCGGTGGGCCTTGGCGTCCTCCAGCAAGCGGTTAAATTCGGGCCGTCTGCGGTCTGAGCCTGTGTAATCATCATCACTATAAAGGTTATAAACTTCCCACCCCTGTTCCATCGCGTATTGCAGCAGCATGGCTTTTTGGTTCTCAATGCCAGGGCTGCAATCCATTGAGTAGACATGGTAATAGCTTTTTCTGCCCTCCTGCCGGTTTTCATAGAGCCGACATTCCTCCATAACGGCGGCAACCTCGTCCGGCACTTCCACAAATGTGTCGGTGGTATAGAGCGGGTAATAGTGCTTACGTAAATTGATGATTGCCATGCCGCCCTCACTTTTCTTGGGGGTGGTCTGCGTAGTAGCGGCGGAGATTGCACAGGCCACGGCGGATGGCGAGGCAAACATTGCTGTTGTGGACGCACTCGCGGTCTGCGATCTGCTGCTGGGTCAGCCCGCCCAGGTAGTAGGCACAGAGGCGGCGGGCCTGGGTGAGAGTAGCATAGACCAGGGCCTCCCGCAAGGCAGCGGCCAGGGCCTCCCGCAAGGCAGCGGCCAGCCGGTCACGCTCGGCCCGTTCCTCCGCCAGCATGACAAGCTGCTCCGGGGACGGGCTGTGTTCCAGGGCATAGTTCTCCGTCCAGTCGTAAGCGTCCAGGGAGTAGAACGCCCGGTGATACTGCTTGCGGCGCTCATAGTTCCGCATTTCCCGGATAGACTGGCACAGCACGTCAAAGACTTCCTCGCTGACCTCCACCAGCTTGTCCTGCTGACAGTGGGGGTAATGGAGCCGCAGGTTGATGATTTTCATATAGCCTCCTAAATGACGGGAGGGACAAACAGCCAAAACTGCTTGTCCCTCCCAGTGATGGAGCAAACGCCCTTCACATGGTAGCCACTTAGGGGGGCAATCGTTAGTATGTTTTCCCAAAGAAATTGAAAAACTTTTTGCGAACGCCCGTGATGCTCTGGCAAACGGAAACTTTGGAGCAGCCGCACATCTCGGCAATCTCCGCATAACTAAAATCATGCAGGGCATAGAGCGAAAACCGCTCCCGCTGGGTGGGTGTGCAGAGCGCCAGCACCGCTGATGTTATTCGCTGAAATTACCCTACATCATCCGATGGAGCAGAATAGTGATTCTGC
>CAJULJ010000162.1 GCA_910587395.1 uncultured Oscillospiraceae bacterium
ATGTGGAAGAAGAGCTGCGAAACAAGCCGGATGAGAACCTTACATAAAGAACGCAGTGCATATGTGAACCGGCAAGATGGTATTAGCTGGTATGTAGCCCCGGAATAAAACCGGGGCTTTTTCATGTCAGGCTTCGATATAGCCCACGAAATTGTAGTGGATGCGGATATCCCGAACCTTGCGCCCGTCCTCTATCTTCCGCTCTCCGATGTCGATGCGCTTAATGAGCCGCAGGAGGGTGGGACGGTCAAGTTCTTCCAACTTTGCGTACTCCCTAATCAGGGACATCCACTGCTGAACATCATCCGTCTCCTGCTGATACGCCTCCAGTTCGCCCGACAAATGCGCCCTCTGTTCCAGCTTCTCGGTGCGCTCGGCCTCGTATTGGTTCATCAACTGGACGCAGACGGCCTCCGGGATACGCCCCATCACCTTGTCCTCATAGATGGCCTGGGTCAGCCTGGAGAGTTCCGCAAGCCGCTTCTCAACGGCTGTCAAGGTGGCCTGCGCCCGCTTGATTTCTCCGGCAGTGGCCGCCCTGCGCTGGGCTTGTATCCGCTCTATCAGGCTGTCCGGGTCACGCTTCGCAAGCTCCGCCTTTGCCCGGATGTCCGTCAGCACGATTTCAATCAGAACACGCTGGTTCATGATATGCGCTGTGCAGACGGTCTTTCCGCCGCTGGAGTAGCGGCCGCAGGCGTAACTGCGGTAGCTGGACTTGGAGCCGTCTTTGCGCCGCCGCCCGTCATGGTAACTACGCATCAACGAACCACAGTCCATACACCGAAGCAGTCCGGCAAAGAGAGCTGTCTCCCCATTTGCCTGTGTCCGGCTCCGAGTGTTCTGCTTCTCAATCGTCCGCACCAGTTCCCAGACCTCCATGGACACCAGCGGCTCATGCGTCCCCTCCACTCGTATCCACTCGCTCTCCGGCTTGTCCACCTGCTTGTGGACCTTGTAGGACACATTGCCGGTCTTGTTCTGCACCATGTGGCCGATATAGACCTCGTTCTGGAGGATGGCCTTCACCGTCTGCGCCTGCCAGTAGCCGCCCTCTTTGCGGATGTTGGGCTTGCCCTGGCGCAGGTAGTAGAAGCTGCTGGGGGTCGGCACTTGCTCCGTGTTCAGGGTCGTGGCGATTTTTCGGTAACTGCACCCCTGGCACCGAAGGTCAAAAATGCGCCGGACGATGGGGGCGGTAGCCGGGTCGATTACCAGAACATGCTTGTCCTCCGGGCTTTTCAGATAGCCGATGGGGGCGTAGCAGCCCACATACTTCCCGGCTTGGAAAGAGGAGCGTTTCACCGCTTTGATCTTGCTGCTGGTGTCCCTGGCGTAGAGGTCGTTCATGACATTTTTCAGAATTACCAGCATCTCATTGTTTTTGTGAGCGGTGTCCACCCCGTCATTGAGGGCGATGAACCGGCAGCCGAGGCTCGGAAAAACGATGTCTGTATACTTGCCGCTTTCGATATAATCTCTGCCGAGACGACTGAGGTCCTTGCAGAGTACCAGATTGATTTTCCCGGCGGTGGCGTCAGCGATAAGCTGGTTGAACCCGGGTCTATCGAAGGTCGTACCTGAGACCCCATCGTCACAGTAGGCGGCGTAGAGGTTCCAGCCCTGCTCCCGGACATAGCGGCTGAGCATCTCCCTCTGGTTCTCCACGGACACGGACTCGCCGGTCCTCTCGTCCTCCCGACTGAGCCTGCAATAAATTCCAACATTATAAGTTTCCTGCATCTTTGATTTTACCTCCCAAAGAGCAGTGCGAATGGCGGTCGATTACCTACCGCCATTATAGCACACTCACGCTCTGATGCAAAGGCTCTTTACGCGATACGGCCGATTTTCTCCATCGCCGCCAGGTCGAGCAGATCACCCAACTGTCCTTTGTCAGAGAATACGCTTTTGACCCGGTAGACCACGCCGCCGATTTTGATTTCCGTGTAATCGTTCAGGCGGCAAACTGTTTTGTTTTCCAACTCCATCGGGGGCTGGTTCATGTTCAGCTTCTCCATGCCGTCACGCCCCTTCCGGATCATCAGGGGCAGGCGTGTAGGTTGTGTAGGTATTGTAGGTATTTTTACGACCGTCATCAGTGTTCAAAATACCGTCATTACCTACATTATCTACATCGTCCATATCGGTGCTGACCCAGGGAGCAGTCAAATCCAGCAGAGAGACCAGTCGGCCTTTCCCGGTGCGTTTCCCGGAACGGTAGCGGACGCCGTACTCACGCTCAAGTTCTCCGATGCTGGCGTTCAGCAGCCGGGTCAGGGTGTTCGGTTCAGCATTGATGTCTGTTTCCGCTTTCAGCTCGTCCAGCAGTACAGCGGCATAGCCCCGCCACACGCCATGCACCTGGGTAAAGGACTGAACGGCGGTCAGGATGGGGTCAGGCTCTTTCTTCGGGGCTTCGCTTCCAAAGGAAACAAACTCCCACACCTTCCGTTGCTTGTCGAAGCGGAGGTTCAGCTGGGTATCAGCCACTTCCCGCCCGGTCACATCCAGCGTGGCAGTGGTTTCCATCCGGGAGGACTTTTGCAGGACAAGAGCGCCATCGGCACAACCCAGAAGCCCGGTCGTGCCGGAGATCATGTTGAAGGAATCGGACGAGCCGGTCTTGCGGGTATGGTGGACTAACAGCAGCGTGATGAGGAAACGGTCGGCGATTTTCTTCAGGGCGCAGACCGTCTCATAGTCGCTGGCGTAGTTGTACTGCTCCTGTCCGGCCTTGCGGACGCGCTGGAGGGTGTCGATGATCGCCAGCTTCACATGGGGAT
>CAJULJ010000163.1 GCA_910587395.1 uncultured Oscillospiraceae bacterium
CTTGGCTCATAATCTACCCAATACTTGGCTCGCTCTTATTGTCGCAAGCATAGCGTTTTGATGTCAAAACGCCACTTGCAGGGGAAATCCCCTGCCCCCTATGCCGCCTGCGGGCGGGAAGATCAGCGGCAACGGGCTGCGGAGTGCCCAAACCCTGTCTGCCGATTGTATTCGACTTCCCCTTTCTTCTGTGGTATGGTTCGGTTTGCGAAAGCCCCACCATATCACGAAACGGAGGAATCGAGCATGAAAAACAGAAAAACCCTGTCCTTGCTTCTGGCCGGAACCATGGCCGCGGCCCTGCTGACCACCCCCGCCCAGGCGGCGGAGCAGCAACCCCAGACGCCCGCCCCCTACGCCATCAGCGCGGATCACTGGAGCCGGGAGGATTTCTCCCAGGCAGCCAGCCCGGAGGTGTTCACCGGCGTGTACAGCCGGGAGTTGTACAACGCCATCCGCCAGACGATGCTGGACGGGGCCAGCGATACCTCCCCCGCCTACACCATGGTGGACAAGGAGGACTACAGCGCGGTAAAAAAGCTGGTCGGGCGCATGGAGGGTGTCCTGCGGTATGAACACCATGTGCCGCAGAACTTCACCGACTACTGGCGGCACCTGGACTACTTCGCCGTGTCCGCCGAAATGCCGGAGAACTACCAAACACCCCTGGACTTCGTCCAGCCCGCCCTCGACCATGCAGGGGAGCTGGCCACGGATCGTGAGCGGGTAGAATACTTCAACGATTACATCCGCACCCTGCTGGGCTGGCCGAAGAGGTAGTCCTCCGGGGCGTCAAAGGTGTACTCCAAAGCGCTGGCCTGGGTGACGCAGAGGGCGCACAGCATCATGGCCAGCAGAAAACTGCGGAATTTCAATCGATCATCTCCTCTCACGGAATTTTTTGTAAGCGAACACACCTCCAGCACCCAAGGCCAGAACCACCACGCCAATCATCACGGGGCGTTTCAGGCCGGACAGCTCCACAGGCCCTTTGGCGGTGTCCGGGGCCTCCGTCTGGCCGGGGTCAGAGTCGTGCTGTTCATCGCCGCCAGGGGCTTTGGATTTCTCCGGGGCTTTCTCGCTCCCGAAGATGGCGGTGTAGGTCACCACGGCGCAGTTGGCCTTGGACACCTCGCCGGTATAGCTGGCGCTGACGGTGTAGCCGGTGGCGTACCGGCTGGAAGTGGTCCCGGTGTAGCTGGCGGTGGCGGTGTACCGGGTGACAGGGTTGCCCTCACCGTCCACATCCATGGACTCGCTCCACTTCACATCTCCCAGGGTCAGGGTCTTGCCCTTGTCCTCGATAGTTTTGGGGATGAGGGAGGTATCCGCTTCCGTTAATCATAGTTAGGGATGTACCGCAAAAGTATTCTCAGATGTCGATCTTGCCGGCGAAGCGGTAGAAAATCTCCACTTCCTGTTCCCGGACGCCATCCGGCCCCCGCATCCCGTCATGAACCAGGATTTTCTCAATCAGGGTATTGAGCAGGGGGGCATCCAGTTCGGTGATCTCGCTGTACTGCCGGATGAGCTTGACCCACTTCTCAGCATCCTCAGCAGACTGTTTGTCATTTTCCATGGCCGACTTCAGCGCGGCAATCTTATCATCCAGTTCCGCCTGCTCCGCCTGGTAGCGCTCAGACAGCAGATTGAAGTTGCTTTCTGTAATACGGCCTGCCGACCAGTCCTCGTACATCTTCACAAAAAGATCATTGACAGTCTTGCGGCGCTTTTCGGCTTTCCTGAGCTCGGACTCCCGCTTCTTCCTCTCAGCCTGCCGCCCCTTATCGCCATTTTGAAGCAGACGTTCCAAGAGCTGCCGTTCATCCTTCTGCGCTATGGACGCCCAGAATTGCAGCCGTTCCAGTACATAGGCGTACAGCGTATTGTAGCTGATAAAGTGCATGGTACACTCGTCCACCTTTTTGCTGTAGGTACCACAGGAGAAATAGCCTGGATGGTTTCCCTTATTCTGCCTTGCGAAGTGCATTGTCCATCCGCAGTCCGCGCACTTGACCAGCCCAGCGAAAATCTGTGTCGTGCCATCCCTGCGCTGCCTTCGGCGGCTGATGATCTGCTTCTGCACCTGATCAAACACATCCCTGCTGACGATGGCTTCATGGGTCCCCTCCACGCGAACCCATTCAGAGACAGGATTCCTGGTCTGTTTCTTCAGTTTGAAGGATTTGACGGACGTTTTGTTGTGGATACTGTTACTTGGTGGCGCCGGGGACAAACAGTTCCTTGAGGAAGGCCGTGGCCTCCAGGGCCTGATCCGTCCCAGTCTGGTAGTTCTTGGTGAGCAGGACGCCGTTCCTGCCGGAGAGGTCGTTGGCGGACACATCCACATGGAGCCATTGCCCGTCCACATACACGAGGTTCCAGGTGTGGGTCTTGCTGCTGACGGTGAAGCAGGGGATGTCAACCGCGGAGCACAGGAACTTCATCGCTCTGGCGTAGGAGCCGCAGGCCGCTTTTAGTTCCCCGGCATGGGGCGCAAAGGTCTGAGTGATGCCGGCTGTTTTCCCTTTTTGATAGGCCACTTTGGCAAAATCCCCGCTTGCGGCACGAAAGGTATTGACGGAAGCCAGCACAGAGGAAACCGCCACTTTTTAAGAGCAAGATTCTACCACAGTACCAAATTTCGCCTACCGGCTCATTTTGTCCTAT
>CAJULJ010000164.1 GCA_910587395.1 uncultured Oscillospiraceae bacterium
CAGCGCCATTTGGCATACCGCATGACAGCTGCGTACCGAGCGGTCCGCCATCCCCGCGCCGTGACGCTCCACATTGTTGAGCCGCCCGCCCTTTTTCATCTCGGTGAAGAACTGCTGGAGGTCGGACTGGGACAGCTTGTTCAGCGGGATGTCCCCCACGCCCGGAATGGCGTGGAGGTAAATCCAGTTCTCGTAGCTCAGTTGGGTGGTGTGCCGCAAGGCCGGCTTGGAGTAACTCTGATACCAGAAGTCCAGCCAGTCCCCGAACCGCATCTCCGACCTGACCTTCATCGGCCCGGAACCGCCCTGGGCCGCTTTCAGCTGTTCCAGCTTCTCTGCGCACTCTTTCTTGGTCTTAGCCAGCACATTCTTTGTCTTGGGATTGCCGCCGTCGTCGTATCCAATAACCACCCGGCCCTCCCACCGTCCGTCCTTTCTCTGACGGAGCGTTCCCTCACCCTTCTTCCGCTTTTTCGCCATACTCTCACCCCCTCACCATAATGTCGTCCAGAAAGCCACCCACGATCTCCGCCGCCCGGCGGTGCATATCTCCAGTGACGTGGGTATAGGTGTCCAGGGTGAATGACGCTTTGGTGTGTCCCAGGATACCAGAGAGGGTCTTGGCGTCCACGCCGCTGGTCAGGGCATGAGTGGCGAAGGTGTGGCGCAGGTCATGGAACCGGATGCCGGGCAGGCCGGCACTTTTCAGCAGGGTCTTCAGGCGGCTGTAGGCCCTGCCGGGATTGACCGGGTCCTCCGGGCGGAGAGGGTTAGGAAAGATCCACTGGGAGCAGGAGCGCTTCTGCCGCTCCCGCAGCAGCTGCGCCGTACTGGGCGGCAGGGTGATGGTGCGCCGGCCCTTTCCCGTCTTGGTCTCGCCGGTGGTCACTCCGCCGCCCTTGCGCTGGTGGAGCGTCCGGCGCACTGTCAGCGTCCCCTTCTTCCCGTCGAAGTCGGACCACATCAGCCCGCAGATCTCACCCCGGCGCATCCCGGTGGTCAGCTCAGTGTAGAAGAAATCGCACCAGACAGGGTCCTTTTTGATCTCCTCCATGAACCGCTCCAGCTGCTCGTTGTTGAGGATCTGCTTGGCGGCGGTCTTCTTTTTGGGGAGGGTGACATCCTCCGTGGGGTTTCTCGCCGTGAGCCGCTCCCGCACCGCCGCGTCCATGGCCTGGTGGAGCACACCGTGGAGACTGCGGACGGTAGAGCCGGAGAGCGCGTACCCGTACTCGGGATGCTCGGTCTTGCGCCCGTTCTTTTGCACCTCCCGGTACAAGGCCTGCACGTCAGCGGCAGTCACCTTGCACACCGGCCTGTCCCCCAGCCGGGGCTTGATGTAGCACTCGATGTACTGCCGGTAACCCTTCAGCGTGGACTCACGCACCACGGGCGAGACGTACTCCTCCAGCCAGCGGTCCAGCCACTCTCCCAGCGGCATCCGGCTATCCTCGCTCAGGTCCACATCCCGGTACTCCTGGATGCTCTGGTGCAGCTTTTTCATCAGGGCCTTCTGACTTTTGGCGGAGACGTAGCGGAAGATGGACTCGCCGTTCTCCTTGTGGCCCACCACGATGCGGCCCTCCCAGCGTCCGTCCTCCCGTTTGCGCACCATGCCGTCGCCGGACGGTCTGCGCTTTGCCATCTGTTATTCACCTCCACTCCGAATATCTCCGTCGTTGTCATCCATGCACTCAGTCATGATCCTGACACCCAATCGGAAGCCCAGAATGAAATTTTCGGTTGCTGTGATGCTGTTGATCTCATGCTGGGAGCGGGTGAACCTTGTGAGGGCCTGCTGACCCTCCTCGTTGAGGAGTTCCATCAGCTGTGCCTCGCACTTGGCAACACGGTCTACTGCCCGCTTCAGCTCTGAGCCAGGTATCATCTGTTGCTCACAGGGTGTGATGTTGCCGTAGTAGAGATCCTCCAGAGTCGTTCTCATGTCTGCTACCTCCTTTGCAACACCAACACATACCACACTTCGTCGGGAATAGCTACTACTTTTTTACAGCCCGCCGTTCTGGTAGCGGACCGCGTCGTCCAGCGTAACACTGCCGCCGGTCTTTTTTACATTCTGGACGCACCGCCCACGGAGCGCCTTGAGCTGCTCATCGGGAATCTCCATCCCCGCCGCCAGCACATTCATCACCATGTCCTGCTCCACCGCCAGCTTGAAGAGCAGCCGGCAGACGCGGTTCTCCGAGTCCTGCACTGTACCGCGAATAGCGGACATGTACATAGGCGCTACGGCTGTGCAGTCTCCCGCTGTCAGGTAGTCGCAGTAGAACCGCAGAGCTGTTTCCACGAACTCATTTTGACTGCGGCAGTTCGCTAGCGGCATCGCCGATTTGATCTTCCGGTCTGTGTCCGGATCAATTCTCATCTGAAATCTCACTTTTTCTTCTGCCATGATGTTATCCTCCAAAACTGTGTTTTTCGGGGCTTTCGCCACCTGTAATGCCTGAATTTTCCTTGCGGCAGTAGAGTTTGCGCCCTTATCAATGCCATATCCAATGCCACGCCGGGGAATTTGATGCCATTCTGCGATTTGCACAGTTTTTCTTAAAATGTACCGCAAACGGTTCCAAGCTTCGGCGTTTCCCCTCTCCCGGCCCGCATTGCGGGCCGGTGTGACCCGGCGTGGCGGCGCAAGGCGCCAC
>CAJULJ010000165.1 GCA_910587395.1 uncultured Oscillospiraceae bacterium
CAGTCGCTCCTTTCCCCGTTGGTTATCTTGCGGCAGCGGCCACAGAGCTTAACTGGCGGGAGCGGTCCTCCCCCTGATAGCCCTTGCGGACCAGCAGATAGATGATCGCGGCCAGAGCGGCCAGAGCAACCACCGTCCACACACCGAAGGTCACAGCTCCGGTGAACAGGCCACCCAACTGGTAGACGATCAGAGAGGCTACATAGGCAAAACCGCACATATATCCGATAGCGGCCCAGGTCCACTTGGCGTTGTTCATTTCCCGCTTGATGGCGCCCATAGCGGCGAAGCAGGGGGCGCACAGCAGGTTGAACACCATAAAGGAGTAGGCGGAGGCGGCGGTAAAGGCCATGGCAATGTTGGCAATCAGGTCACCGGGGTAGAACACCTGCATGGTGCTGACCACTTCCTCCTTGGCGATCAGGCCGGTGATGGTCGCCACAGCGGCCTGCCAGTTCCCGAAGCCAAGAGGAATGAAGATTACTGCGATCACGCTGCCCACCGCAGCCAGCAGGGAGGCGTCGCTGTCCTCCACCCAGCCAAAGCCGCCGTCCGCAAAGCCGAAATTGCTGAGGAACCAGAGGATAATGGTGGACAGGAGAATGATGGTTCCGGCCCGCTTGATGAAGGACCAGCCCCGCTCCCACATGGAGCGCAGGACGTTACTGGCAGAGGGGGCGTGGTAGGCGGGCAGCTCCATGACAAAGGGGGCGGGTTCCCCGGCGAACGCCTTGAACTTTTTCAGCATGATACCGGAGATCACCACAGCGGCCACGCCGATGAAGTAGGCGGAGGTA
This sequence comes from uncultured Oscillospiraceae bacterium, assembly GCA_910587395.1. Classification (GTDB taxonomy): domain Bacteria; phylum Bacillota; class Clostridia; order Oscillospirales; family Oscillospiraceae; genus Enterenecus. The sequence continues at coordinate 798 of CAJULJ010000165.1, forward strand.
GCAACCAAAGCGGAGCCGCCGAACAGCGCCCCGGCGAACAGGGCAATGATGGGCATTTTGGCCCCGCAGGGGATGAATCCGGTGGTCATGATGGTCATTTTCCGGTCACGATCCTGTTCGATGGTCCGGGATGCCATGATACCGGGAACACCGCAGCCGGTGGCTACCAGCATGGGGATGAAGCTCTTGCCGGACAGGCCGAAGCGGCGGAAGATGCGGTCCATGATGAAGGCAATCCGGGCCATATAGCCCACGTCCTCCAAAATGGCCAGCAACAGGAACAGCACCAGCATCTGGGGCACGAAGCCCAGGACAGCGCCCACGCCGCCCACAATGCCGTCCAGGATCAGGGACGCCAGCACACCGCTGACCCCCATGGTATCCAGCAGGCCCTCTACCAATACTGGCAGGCCGGGGACCCAAGTTCCATAGCTGGCGGGGTCAGGTTCCTCCACGTTAAGGGCCTCGGCATAACTCTCCGATGTGACCTCCAGGGCGATGGTCTCCCCGGCCTCGTCATCGTACAGATAGGCTTCCGTCTCTCCGGCCTCGTAGGCGGCGATGATGGCGTCCGCCTCCTCAAACGCGCCCGCGGCCTCGTCATAGCCGTCCACGTCGGAGCCGGAGAAGGGCAGGAACCAGCCGTCCCCAAACAGGCCGTCGTTGGCCCAATCGGTAGCGGCGGTGCCGATGGAGATGCCCCAGCCGCCCATGGCCAGAGCGTACACCAGGAACATCACCGCCACAAAGATGGGCAGGGCCAGGATACGGTTGGTGACGATCTGGTCGATTTTGTCAGAGACGGACAAACTGCCCTTGGCCGCTTTCTTCTTCACGGCCTTGGTGACCACAGAGTTGATGTAGGAATACCGCTGGTTGGTGATGATGCTCTCGGCGTCGTCGTCCAGCTCCTTCTCGCAGTCGGCGATGTGCTGTTCCAGGTGGGCTTTCAGGTCGGCGGAGAGGTTCAACTCCTCCAGGACCTTTTCATCCCGCTCGAAAATCTTGATGGCGTACCAGCGGAGATAGCCCTCCGATACCTTGCCCTGGATGGATTCCTCAATGTGGGCCAGGGCGTGTTCCACGCTGCCGGTGAACACATGGGGCAGTTCCCCGGCCTGTTTCCTTTGGGCCAGAGCCACGGCCTTTTCCGCCGCCGCCATGCCGCCCTCGCCCTTGAGGGCGCTCATCTCCACTACCTCACAGCCCAGGGCCTCGCCCAGCTTATTGAGGTTGATGGTGTCGCCGTTCTTCCGCACCAGGTCGATCATGTTCACCGCCACCACCACGGGCAGGCCCAGCTCAATCAGTTGGGTGGTGAGGTAGAGGTTGCGCTCAATGTTGGTGCCGTCCACGATGTTGAGGATGGCGTCCGGCTTCTCGTTCACCAGATAGCTCCGGGCTACCACTTCCTCCAGGGTATAGGGGGACAGGGAGTAGATGCCGGGCAGGTCCTGGATGACCACATCCTTATGACCCTTCAGCCTGCCCTCCTTCTTTTCCACGGTAACACCGGGCCAGTTGCCCACGTACTGGCTGGAGCCGGTGAGGGCGTTGAACAGCGTGGTCTTGCCGCAGTTGGGGTTGCCTGCCAGGGCAATTTTGATGTCCATTATTCTTCTCTCCTTTCAAATGTTAGCTATGGCTAACTTTTGCTCTAAAGAATAGCGGCATCCTGCCGCATTGATTTACTGAACCTCGATCATCTCCGCGTCGCCCTTGCGGACGGACAGCTCGTAGCCCCGGACGTTCAGCTCCATGGGGTCGCCCAGGGGGGCCACCTTACGGACGAAAATCTCCACGCCCTTGGTGATGCCCATATCCATGATCCGGCGCTTCACCGGGCCTTCGCCGTGGA
>CAJULJ010000166.1 GCA_910587395.1 uncultured Oscillospiraceae bacterium
CGCCAAGAGATTTTGGCATTGGAGGAGCGGGAGGATATATGGCTGATCCTGGTCAGCCGAAGCCCTCTCCCGGCCTGGCTCATGCCCCGGCATATCAAGAGCGTTTTTGTTGTGATTTCCGAAGATGACCTGCGGATGGGTCGGGACGAGATCACCGCCTATCTGGACGCCCGCGGCGTCGTCTACACAGAGGAAGATATTCAGTATTTGCAGAATACCGCCGAGGGCAACGCCTACGTCCTCCACCATGTAGCCCTGCGGATGAAAGAGGGGCAACCACCCGGCCCGGAGCTGCGAACGGAAATACGGGAGGCGTTCGCGTCTTATCTGGAAAACGTGGTGCTGGTGCGCTGGGACAGCGACCTGCTGGAATTTTTAATGCAGGTCAGTGTGGTGGACGAGTTTACCTTGGAACTGGCGGAGATGATCTCCGGCAACCTCCACGTCACCGCCCTGCTGGAGCAGGCAGCGGAGGCCGGAAATTTTATTTCCCAGGAGGACGGCACATACCGCTTACGCCCGGTGCTGATCGATGCCCTGCGGAACCGGGCGCTGAAGCTATATGGCCGGGAGCGTGTCAAGGACTTCAAATATAACGCCGCCCTCTACTATGAAATGCACGATGAAGTTGTCCCGGCATTGAGGCTGTTCGAGGAGTGCGGCAAAACCGAGCGCATCAAAAATCTGTTGATCCGCAACGCCCGGATGAACCCCGGCAACGGCCACTATTACGAACTGCGCCGCTACTATTTCAACATGGACGAGAGGGAGATCGAGGACAGCCCGGTATTGATGGCGGGTATGAGTATGCTGCACTCCATGCTGATGGACGACGAAAAAAGCGAGTATTGGTACGAGAAGCTAAAAGCCTTTGCCACCAATGCCAAGGGCGGCGTCCGGCGGGAGGCTCTGAGCCGTCTGGCCTACCTGGACATTGGCCTGCCCCACCGGGGGAGCCGGGACGTACTGGAAATTATAAAAAACATCCCCGCCCTGCTGTTCGACAAGGGCAACCGCCTCCCGGAGTTTTCCGTCACCAGCAACCTCCCCAGCACCATGAACGGCGGCAAGGATTTTTGCCATTGGAGTCCCGACGATACCAAGCTGGCAAAGACTGTGGGGCCGCTGGTGGAGCGTGTGCTGGGCAGCTATGGAAAGGGACTTGTCAAGGCCGCGCTGGGCGAGAGCTACTACGAAAAAGGCGGGGACAATTACGAGGTAATGTCCCTGCTGACCCGCGCCCAGGTGGAGGCAGGGCAGGGCGGGACGATGGAGATCGCCTTTGCCGCCGTAGGCGTCCGGGTACGGCTGGCCCTGCTGCAAGGGGACAGTCCGGCGGCGCGGGAGCTGCTGGCATCCTTTGAACAGTCTGTGCGGGAAAACAGGGCCGTCCAGCTATTGCCCAACATCCAGGCGCTCCGCTGCCGGTTGGCCTTGTATGAGGGCGATATGGATATAGTGGAACGCTGGATGAAAACCGCCCCGGACGAGGATCGGGAGTTTTGCGTGTTGGAGCGTTACCGCTACCTGACGAAAGTACGCTGTTATCTGGCGAACGGAGAGTACACAAAAGCCCAGGCCCTTTTGGAAAAGCTGCGCTACTATGCCGAGCAGACGGGCAGGCCCTATGTCCGCATGGAAACCGGGCTGTTGTCCGCCATCACCAAGGAGCGGGTTGGCGGGCCATGGCAGGAGGAACTGGCCACCGTTCTGAAAGAAGCGGAGCGTTACCGCTTTCTGCGCCTGATTACCGAGGAGGGAGCGGCGGTATGGCCCCTGTTCCAACGGGAGAAAAAGGCGTTGCAGGAAGCTGGGACGTTGAATAAGGACTGGCTGCGCCGCCTGCTGGCCGAGGCCGAGGAAGTGGCCCGGCGCTATCCCCTCTACCTGAAAAAGCGGGCGGCTGTGGCGGCGGATTTCAAAGGCGTCGCCCTGACCATCCTGCGATTGCAGGCCGACGGATTGTCCCTCAATCAAATTGCCCAAAGACTGGATATGAAGCCCTTTTCCGTGTCCTATCATATTCAAGAAAACTATCGTAAGCTGAATGTTTCCCGTAAAGCTGACGCTCTGATCGCAGCACGAAGCCTGGGAATTTTATAGGCCAAGAAATATGTCTCATCATGAGACATATTTCCCATCACAGGGAGAAAATGAGTATGAACGCAGTTATATACACGCCGTCCGATACGGAATGCGAGCTGTTCACCCGCATACTGCGGGAGGAAGCGCCAGACGCGCAAATCGTCCGCGACCCGGACGACGGCCATTTTCACTGTGAATCGGAACAGGATTTTGTGGTGGTGAGCGTGGACGGCGCGAAGGGGATGGAGCTGGCCATTAAGCGGGATTAAGCGGGAGATCAATTATAAAACAATGGTTGTCTGGATCACCAGCGACCGCTATTTTGCGGCAATGGCGATACGCTATCAGGTCTTTGAATTTCTGACCCGCCCCTTTGACGAAGCGGACTTCCGGGCGGCGGTCAAGCGGTTCCTGGCCGGGGATATCCACCCCCAATATAAACTGCCTGTTAAACCCGTCGGCATGGTTCCAGCCGAAACCCTCTAATTTCTATTTCCAAGGAGGATGTCCTATGAAACGCAGAATATTAAGCATCATCACCGCTCTGGCCCTGTGCCTGAGCCT
>CAJULJ010000167.1 GCA_910587395.1 uncultured Oscillospiraceae bacterium
GGGAGCATACGCTGATCGCCGGATTGCACCGGCTGGAAGCGGCAAAACTGCTGGGATGGACGGAGATTGAGTGTAATGTCAGCAGTTTGGAGGGCCTACTGGCGGAGCTGGCGGAGGTTGACGAAAACGTGGTCAGGAAGGGCTTATCTGCCGTGGAGTACAGTGATTTACTTCTGCGCCGGAAGGAAATCTATGAAACGCTCCACCCAGAGACTAAAGCGGGAACGTCCCAAGCTGCGGGGATGAATCGCGCCAAAGGCAACAACGTGGGGTGCAAAATGCACCCCACGTCAAAATCATTTGTCCAAGATACGGCTGAAAAGCTAGGGGTAAATCCCAGCACAATTAAGCGCCAAATTCAAACGGCTAAAAATCTGACTACCGAAGCAAAGGATATTATCCGGGACACCGGTACCAAAATCACGAAAAAGGACGCTTTGAAGCTGTCCCGTCTGGAACCGGAGCAGCAGAGGGATGCGGCCAGCCAGTTAGCGGCAGGGGAAATCAAATCCATGGGCGAGTACCATCCTGCCCCGGCAGAGGAACCGCAGTCCCCGGAGCCTCCAATGCCACCCTCTGTTCCCTACTCCCTGGGCGATAAACACTATGCCAGTATAGAGGAATCCGTAGCTGATCTGAAAAACCCCGATAAGGATTGCAGTTATACCCCGGATACGCTGCTGGCGGATATTGACGGCTTTGTAGATACCTTCCACAAGAATTTCGCATGGTATAACGACCCCTTCTGCACAGTTGTATTTCCCAGCATATCCCCGGTGCAATTTAATTTTGTCCGGCAGAGGTTCGCCACTATTTTCTCCGCCATGGAGGATTTATTAAATCTAATGGAAAGGACTATGAACAAATGAGCTATCGAAAAAAACGTCATGCCTCCAAAACAGAGCCTTTGGAGCGTCAGACCACCATCCCCGAAGTGAAGTACCACAACCCTGGCGTGAGCCGTGACCTCTCCACCGCCAAGCTGACCTCCGGCCTGCCCTATCAGCGGCCTGTGGAGACGGAGGATGTGGACAAGCTGATCGCCAAGTGGAACCCCTGCCTGCTGACCCCCATTGTGGTCAGCTTCCGGGACGGCAATTTCAATGTGGTGGACGGACAGCACCGGATCGCCGCGATGCGGAGGATGGCGGGCGGCGGGGATGTGATCGTCCCCTGCATCATCTACACCGGCCTGACCTATGAGCAGGAGGCCGAGCTGTACTATATGCTGGACCAGACCAGAGGAAAACTGCGGCTGGGTCATGCGACCAAGGCCCTGGTAGAATCCGGCGCAAATGCAGAGATCATTGATGTGAAGCAGCGGGTAGAGGACGCTGGCTTTACTTGGGCACTGGACCGGCCCACCGGAGAACCCTTTGAAATTTCCACCACCCGCGCCGTTATCAACGCCTACCGGCTCCTGGGCGGTGCGGCCTTCTCCCGTATGCTGGGCCTGATTGCCGGGGCGTGGCATGGGACCCCCAACTCCCTTAAAGCGTCCATCTTCTCCGGCATGGCTCTATTCGTCAAGACCTATGAGACGGAGCTGGTAGATCAGACGTTTATCAAGCGGCTGTCCGCCGTTGACCCGGATGAGATCATCCGGCGCGGCAAGGTGGACTTCTCCACCAATAAAGCCGCCCTGCGGTTTGCCCGTGTCATTCTCAGTAAGTACAACAGCCAGCAGCGCGGAGGCCGCAAGCTCCCTTACCGCTTCAAGGGCTGATACATCACAAATCGCCGCAGGCCGGGAGGTCTGCGGCGGTGTTGATTCATCGCAGAGGAGGTACAAACATGGAACCGTGTGCTTATACCATGGAACAGATCAAGGCTATGCAGAATGTGGATATTCGGACAGTGGACCCCGCCGGACTGCGGGATATTCGGGAAGTGAAGGTCAACACCGATTTGCCCAAGCAGGAGCGGATTCTGGACTTCATCCGGCAGATCGGTAATCCCTACTGCTACCGCCACGGGAAATATGTTGTGAAGGTCAGTTTTACCGACACGGATGTAACCCTGGAGGACCGGATGCTCTCCTACATACGCTCCAAATGCTGACACAAACTTTTTTGCAAAACACTCTGGACATTGCCGGGAAGTTATGTTAATATGGCGGCAACAGGACAAACCGGCGCTCCCCTGGTTGTTAAAGTGTTTTGCTGATTGACTTTAACAATTAGGAGAGAAGAATATGAAAATTTCCGCTGAACAGGTATGGAATACCTGCGGTTACGTTCGCCTGTCCCGCGAGGACGGCGACAAGGAGGAAAGCAACAGCGTCACGGGTCAGAAGGATTTGATCCGTGACTACATGACGCGCCACCCGGAATTGCGGGAGTGCGGCATGAAAGTGGATGACGGCTACACAGGGTCCAATTTTGACCGTCCGGCATTTCATGAGATGATGGCCGAGGTCAAGGCTGGCAAGATTAACTGCATCGTGGTCAAGGATTTGTCCCGCTTCGGCAGGGACCACTTGGGTGTGGGGGAATATCTGGAACAGTTATTTCCTTTCCTGGGTGTGCGTTTTATCGCAATCAACGACAACTATGACAGCCTGCACAGCAACGAGGAATCTGATGAGCTGGTCATCCCGTTCAAAAACCTCATAAACGAGGCATATTGC
>CAJULJ010000168.1 GCA_910587395.1 uncultured Oscillospiraceae bacterium
CGTACCGCCCTATATCCGCCCCGCCGATGATCACACACCGCCTCATACTCGGCCTCCCCCCTTAATTGCTCATGTTCCAGGCCATCTCCCAGAAGGCCAGCTCATAACGGGAACAGGCAAGGAAGATATCTGTGAGGTGCCGGAGCTGCTCTTCGGTGTAGCGGCTGGTCAAATGGTTGAGCGTATCCAGCAGCACAACATTCCCATCACAGAACTCGGGTCCGGCATAGCCCTTGATCCAATTCCCGTAGAAGGGATGCTCCGACGCACTGGGATTATTTTTGAGGATGGTCTTGGCAATCACCTCATAGCTGTAGGCGCAGGACAGGATAGCGGCCAGGATCTCCGCCTCCCCCTCCTCATAAGCCACCCGGAGCATATAAGAGGTGTAGGACAAATTATCCAGGGCGCGAGGCGTCGCGGCCAGTTCTTCCTGCGATACAGTAAAGGCCCCCATATACCCCCGATGGATGTCCATTTCCCCTTCGGTCAGGAAATTCACCTGCCTGGAGAAAAGGCGCATGGTGTCCAGCCTCTTCGCCTTGGCAATCCCAATGGCGAACACCTTGGCGTACTCCTCCAAGTAGAGGTAATCCTGGATGATGTAATACTTGAACTTCTCCCGGGCTAATGTGCCGTCCTGGATGCCCAATACAAATGGATGCTCGTTATAGGCTGCCCAAATGTCTTTCGCTGCAGCTAAAAGCCGCTCCGTGGTCTTCATTGCTCCGCCTCCTTTGCGTATTCGCCGGTTAAATTAAAATTGTGCTGCATGGGACCCCGTCCTTTCCCCAGATCCAGCATGGCTCCCAAGGCACCAGAGAGATAATTCTTCGACCGCCGGATGGATGTGGGCAGGTCAAAGCCCTTGGCCAGGTTGGCCGCGATGGCGCTGGACAGGGTACAGCCGGTACCGTGGGTATTGGGGTTATCAATATGCGTTCCGTAGAACCACGTTCCCAAACCGTCCGCATAGAGGTAATCGTTGGCGTCGCTGATATTGTGACCGCCCTTGAGCAGGACCGCGCAGCCGTAGGAATCGCTGATCTGTTTGGCGGCGGCTTCAATGCTCTCTGGGCTTCGGATGTCCATGCCAGCCAAGATTTCCGCCTCCGGGATATTGGGCGTGGCCACAGCCGCCAGAGGGAGCAGGCAGGTCTTCAGCGTGTCCACCGCTGCTTCCGAGATCAGCCGGTCGCCGCTGGTAGCCACCATCACCGGGTCCACCACGATATTCTTCGCCCGATAGAAGCGCAGCCGCTCCGCAATTTTCTCGATCAGGCCGCAGGAGGCCACCATCCCGATCTTCACCGCGTCGGGCGGAATATCCTCGAATACCGCATCAATCTGCGCTCCCAAAAATGCAGGCGTCATCTCTACAATCTCCCGCACGCCGGTGGTGTTCTGGGCCACCAGCGCCGTGATGGCGCTCATGGCGAAAACACCGTTCATGGTCATCGTTTTCAGATCGGCCTGAATCCCGGCGCCTCCGCTGGGGTCGGTCCCAGCGATTGATAATGCTGTTTTCATTGCTGTGTCTCCTTTGCATTATTTTTATTGAGCGACGGAGAGTGGTGCCCCCGGTCCGCCGCCTGCAACACCCGGCCATAGGACCTGTGGAGTTACCTGATTATTTCATCATCCCAAAAGAAAGAATTTTCATGACAAAGCGATAGGAGCGATAGGCCGCCCTGTCAAAATTGCGCTCAATTACATCCTGTCCATTATCAGCAGTATTGTCTGAAATAGTCCGAATTGCCAGAAACGGAACCCGGTTCATATAGCATACATGAGCTACCGCTGCCGTTTCCATGTCGATACACAGCGCATTGGGGCTGATACGGTCTGTAAATATATCACCTGTAGTGGTGAGGCCAAAATGAACAGGCCAGTCGGCCGCCTTTGCGGCTTGTTGTGCCAGATCGATTAAATGGCTGTCAGCCTGGAAAACAGGACTCTCCAGAACCGGAAAATCGGAATAGATGTCAATATCCGTATCTCGAAATTCAGAAGCTATGCAGACAACAGTATCAAATATCTTGGTGCTGGTTTTCAACCCGCCTGCAATGCCTGAAAGCAAGATTGTATCCACACTGTATTGATCAATCATTTGCTGCGCTGTGATGGCTGCATTGATTTTCCCGCACCCAGAGTATACCGCTACGATATCTATTCCCTTGATTTTGCCGCCGTAAAAGGTGTGCATCGCATATTCCGAGACAGCCTTTTGCACTATATCCGGGATAAATTGTCTTAGCTCTTTTTCACAGGCGCATAAAATTCCAATCTTACCCATGTGAAACTCCTCTAAAAATCCTCAGCACTAACTTGAGAAAAATCCTCTATGTAGAAGTCCGCTAATACACGGAGTCCTTCCTGGTTCTTTTCATGGCTGTCATAGATCACCGCCACCGGGAACCCGGCCTCTTTCGCAGTCCGAACGGCATAGAGCGCATCGTCAAACACAACGGTCTCCGCCTTCTCCGTCCCAAGAAAGCGAAGGGCCTCCTCAAAGATATCCGGCTCGTCCTTGCCGTGGCCCACCTCATTGCAGGTGAAAATCTCACCGAAACAGGACAGCACTCCGCACCGGTCCAGCGCGGCCTCCACCAGAT
>CAJULJ010000169.1 GCA_910587395.1 uncultured Oscillospiraceae bacterium
GTTCCGGTGAGCCGGAACCGGCTGACATACTGGAGGCTGGAGGGCTGCGCCTGAGCCTGACGAAGGGAGTTGTGTCGGCCAACGGAAAAACTGCGGAGCTGACCCGGAACGAGCTTCAGATTTTAGCCTGCCTGATGGCGCACACGGGGCAAATCGTCTCTCGTGCTGATCTGATTGATGCGTTATGGGACAACCAGATTTACATTGATGACAACACCCTCAGCGTCAACATGACCCGGCTGCGGGGAAAATTGGCGGAGATCGGTTTGCCTGACGCCATCAAGACCCGGCGGGGAATGGGGTATCAGCTATGACCCTGCGAGAATTTTTATCTGACCGGCTGAGCCGGATTGCCCTCCAACTGATTTGCACCGGATTGGCGGCACTGTTCCTTCTCGCCACAGGAACGCAATCAGGAATCCTTTTAGTTTTGCTGCTCACGCTTCTGATGATTTTCGCGAGTGTGAATGCGTTCGATTTCTTTCAACAACGTGCCCGCTTGCTGGAATTAGAAACCATTTTGGAGGGATTGGATCGGAAATATCTGTTTGTTGAATGCGTCCCGCCTCCCAAAAATCTTTATGAACGGCGGCTCTTTGACCTGACCCGCCGGGCGGGACGGGCTATGACCGGAGCTGTGTCCGACGCACAGGCTCAACAGCGGGAGTACCGGGAGTATGTGGAACAATGGGTGCATGAAATCAAGACTCCTATCACCGCCGCCCGGCTCATCTGCCGGGACTTGGACGGGGAGACCCGCCGGAAGCTGATCGCAGAATTGGCACAAGTCGAGGCCCACATAGAGAGAGCCTTGTTCTACGCCCGTGCGGAGAACCCGGAACAAGACTGCCTGCTTAGACAGATAGATTTGGGAAAAGTTGCTGCCCAGGCGATTGAAAATCATCGATCTCTGTTGATTCAAAGCGGCGTTCAGGTGGCAACGGAGGAATTGGATTGTACCGTCTATACCGATGAAAAGTGGGCGGTGTTCATCCTGGGCCAGCTGCTCCAAAATGCCGCCCGTTACCGGGGGACAGCGCCGGTCATCACACTTTCCGCGAAGCCGCTGGGGAAACAGACACAGCTCATTGTTCATGATAATGGCATTGGAATCCCCGCCCATGAACTGCCCCGTGTGTTTGACCGGGGCTTCACCGGCAGCAACGGGCGCAACCGGGGCGGCTCCACCGGCATGGGCCTGTATCTGTGCAAAAAGCTGGCCGGTTTCCTGGAGCTTGGGCTGGAGATTGCCTCTGAGGAAGGAAAAGGGACCACGGTTACCCTGACCTTTCCGGCGAAAGAGAACCTTACAAAATTGTAAGGGAAATCAATATAATTTCGATACAACGGCCTTCGCTTTTGGTGTACCATAGAGCCACAAGCAAAGGAGGCAAACCGCTATGTTACAAGTACAGAATATCGAAAAATATTATGGGAGCAAAAACAACGTCACCAAGGCGCTGGATCGGGTGAACTTCAACGTGGAGGCCGGGGAGTTTCTGGCAATCATGGGAGCATCCGGTTCGGGTAAGACTACATTGCTCAACTGTATCTCCACCATCGACACCATCAGCGCTGGGAGTATCCTGCTGGACGGCGTGAGCATTGCCGATCTGTCCGAAGAAGCGTTGGCAAAGTTCCGCCGGGAACGTCTGGGCTTCGTGTTCCAGGACTTCAATCTGCTGGATACCCTGACTATTGAGGAAAACATAGGCCTGGCCCTCTCTCTGAATCACCAGAACCCCGGAACGGTACAGAACCGGGTGCGAGAGGTGGCTGGAAAACTGGGCATCACCGACATCCTGGCGAAATTTCCCTATCAGGTATCCGGGGGCCAGAAGCAGCGGACCGCCTGCGCCCGGGCCATGGTTGCAGGACAATCCCTGCTCCTGGCCGATGAACCCACCGGGGCGCTGGACTCCAAGGCATCCAAGAACCTGTTGGAGATCATGACCACCATGAACCAGGATATGGGCGCTACCATTCTCATGGTCACTCATGATGCCTACAGTGCCAGCTATGCCAAACGGGTGCTGTTCCTCAAGGATGGACGGGTGTTCAATGAACTGTTGCGGGGAGAACGGGGACGTCCCGTATTCTACCATGAAATTCTGGATGTTCTTGCCGCGCTGGGGGGTGATGTCAGTGACGTTATCTGAGCTTTCCCTGCGCAACGCCAAGCGGCAGACCAAGGACTATCTGGTCTACTTTGTCACGGTAGTCATGGCTGCCACTCTGTTGTATTCATTTAACGGGCTGGTGTTTTCTCAGGAGATTATCACCCTGTCCAAGGGGATATCAATGCTTCCCCTTATTATCGTGTTAGCCAGTGTAGTGGTAGTCTATATCTTTGGCTGGCTGGTGGCCTACGCCACCAGATTCATGCTCCTGCGACGGGGACGGGAGTTAGGGACGTATCTGCTTATTGGACTGGAGAACCGGCAGGTGGCCCGGCTGTTCTTTCTGGAAAATCTGGCCGTGGGCGGCTGCGCCCTGGCACTGGGGACCGCCCTGGGCGGACTGCTCTATCAGGCGTTTCGTGCCATTGTACTGACGTTATTCGGCTTGCCCTATACCTTTTCCTTTGGCTTCTCTCTCCCCGCTTTGGGATTGA
>CAJULJ010000170.1 GCA_910587395.1 uncultured Oscillospiraceae bacterium
CTCCCCATCATTACACGCAATCCAGGCCCCAAGCCCATCCCACGTCAAAATGGCAGCCAAAGACTCTGCGGCATCATCATCTGCCGGAAAGTCGCCCTCCACCAGATCGGCAATCAGCTGACCGATTCTGGACAGGTCCTCATCTGTCCACCCGGTCATGACCAGCATGGGGTCCCAGTCGATGTAGCTGCAAATTTCCTCTGCCATGCGATCATAGCTGCACTCGTACCGAAGGTGATCCATCCCTATAAGTTCCTGGATAGCATCGGTACCGACCACTTCGACAACGCTTGACAAATCAGACTCCGTCATCTCCGCCAGGTCAAAAAGACTTGCTGCCAAAAAGGCGACTTTTTCTCTTGTTTCAGTTTTCATTTGCTTTTACCCCCCCATATCGTTCTTCAAAATTCGATTCACTTCCCGGAGCAAAACTTCCCGGGCGAACACCGCCGTCTGCCCATTGCCGTGGATGGCAGCGGCTTTGGCGATGCGCTGTTTCTCTTCTGCGGTCAACGTAAGATGAATTTGCTTTGTTCGTCCCCCCTCCCGCTCTTTCCAAAATGGTTCTATGCCGTATCGTTTGGTCAGGATGTCTAACTGCGCTGCTGTGATGTTCAACATTTCCTGCACTTGCTTTTTGGTGTAGCTGCCACTGGTATTCTGCAGCGCCAAAAGCTTGTCCTCATAGCGATCCCGCTGCGGCTTCGTGCTAAAGACTTCTTCCGAAGTAATCCCGGCGAAATCCTGGAGCAGAGCATACCGCTCCGGCGATGCTATCTCCCATTTACAGGCGCGATTGATAGTGCAAATGGACGCTTCTCCCCCAAAAATCAACTCAATAAACTCCCTCCCGTATGTCTCAACCATATCCCAGTAGAGTCTCTTTGCGTCCAGGATCGTGTTCGGACTGCGGTTTTGGATAATGCCATAACTCATGTTTGACAGAGAAATCGCCAGATTGCTATAATCAGGCGTGGCAGAAGCTGTCAGCGGGAACCTTTGGTAATCTGCTAAAATGCGGGAAAATGTTATTTGCCAAGGGAAAATATCTGAGGGAGAAACGGGTGGACTTCTCTCTGAATAGGCACTCTCCAACGGATAAAATGTGTAATCAATATGAGTTGGAATGATGTCATCTGCACTCTGCAATGAACATCCATGTTCTGGACAGATCGCCATCAATGGGATCTGGTGATCAATGTGCCAATACGCCTCACCATAGGCGCTCCGGTCCTCCACTACACATTGCGGACAGTACTTGGGAACACTCTTGGCTGTGAATTTGCGAATACTGGTGATTACGATGGTTTCTCCCCGACAGAGCTGCTCCAACATGGCAGTTTTCTTCTCAAAACTGGAAAACCGAGAGTAGTAGGGGAACAAGGTGTTCTTGATGATAACATCCTTCACGGACAGAAGGCCGGCAGGCAGTCCCGATAGGATTTGCCGGATCGTACTGTTGGGATACACTGAGCCAATAGCCGCTGTGATTCGGCCTGGTATCAGTTCTTTGATGGTCGATTGGTGCTTACTGTTACCGGAGCAGACATGATACCGGCAGAGGACGCTGTACCACCATTCTCCTGGGTAGGGTAATGGAAAGTATGTCAACATATCGCAGACCACCCTTCCAGCAAATCTCTATCTCGCAGAAATTGGAGCAGGTCAACACCGGCAGAGAAAGTTGCCACCAGGTCAAGGACATCTCTCGCCGCAGCCCTGCGCCCCCTTTGGTTGGCATAAAGCCTGGGAACCGGCTCGGAGGACTCCTCTGGGATATCCCCAGGGGCTTTCTCCGGGGGACGAGCAGGCGGAGCATCGCTGCTTTCAGTATCCTCCACATCGAAATCTGACAAATATGTCCCGCCGGAGTAAGTTTTGGGGACCTTAATCGCAAGGATATCAATGGCCCTCTGCATCACCCTTTCGTCGATCCTGGCTTGTCCCATGAGAAGTGCCTGTGCTTGGCACTCTTGGAATATCTTTATAATGTAGGCAGGAATCCCTCCGGAATGGTCAAAGAGTTTGTTTGACAGCTTTTCCGTCAAGGGGGCCTGCTGGGGCGTGAATTGGTAGAGCCACAGCTGTTCCAGGAACCTCCTGTATGTTCCGTCCGGTTTCAATGGTAGCAGCCGGATGCCCCGCGTCCTCCGCTTTAGATGCTCCTGACTGACAAATAGCTGCTCCGCCACAGGGGTACCGACAAAGTAGACAGCGGTTGCTGTGTCATTTGTGAGTTCCACCAGGAATTTGAGCAGAGGCTTGATTTGCCGGTTGCGCTTGGCCGTCTCTACCGCATTCTGGATCTCGTCCACCAGCAGCAGGCCCACATGATGGGTCATGCAGAGGATCTTGACCTGGGTGGCAACAGCGGAGGCGGCGATGGAGCGGAGGGAGATCAGCTGATGCAGATAATCAGAGCCAATCGCTCTATCCAGGGCGGATAGCAGATTGAGAGCCAGAGTCTTGACCGAACAGTCAGATGGGCATTCAATTCGCAGATACAGGACCTGCTTGCAGTAAAATGGCTGTCCCATGTATTCGGTGTGTTCAATAACCTGGGGCATGGTTTCCAAAGCCCGCCGGATGGTGGAGGTCTTGCCAAT
>CAJULJ010000171.1 GCA_910587395.1 uncultured Oscillospiraceae bacterium
CCAGTGGTACGGTGCGCCGCATCCACACCACGCTCCACGGTGCGCTGAAGGCGGCACAGCAGGCTCACCTGATCGCCAGCAACCCGACCGAGCAGATCACCGCTCCCAGGTTCAGCTATGGAGTAAAGCAGATACTGACGGACGAGCAGCTGGATGTGTTCATGAAGGTCATCGCAGAGGATGAAATCTGGTGTGACTTCTTCTATGCCGAGCTGACCACTGGTCTGCGGCGGGGTGAGATCTGCGGGCTCAAGTGGGAGGACTTCGATGAGGTCAATGGTACACTGAAAGTCTGCCGTACCGTCTACTGGGAAACTGGTGGCGGGCTGACTGCCGGGGATACCAAGACCAGCGCCGGCGTCCGGAAAATCGTGCTGCCAGCCAGCACAGTACAGGTCCTCCGTGAACGAAAAAAGTCCGCACTGACCGAGTGGATATTCCCCAACCCGCTGAAGCCGGAACAGCCCACCAATCCCGGCGCCGCATACCGACAGCTGAAAGCTCTGCTGAAGCGGGCTGGCCTTCCGAACATTCGCTTCCACGACCTGCGTCACACCTTCGCGACTCACGCTCTGGCGTCGGGCGTGGATGTGAAAACCTTGTCAGGCATCCTGGGCCATACCAGAGCAGCATTCACGCTGGACACCTACACCCACACCACCGGCGATATGCAGAAACGCGCATCGGAAGTGGTGGGTGATTTTCTGACAGATATTTTCGGAGAGGAGTTGAGACCGTGGGAAGAAAGCGCAAAAGCGGCGAGGGTACTGTCCGACTGAGAAAGGACGGCCGCTGGGAGGGGCGAGTGGTCGTCGGCTATGATGACAAGGGGCTGCCCAAGACGAAGAATGTCCTTGCCAAGACCAAGGGGGAGTGCGTGGCGAAACTGGAATCGCTGAAAGAGTCCGTGGCTCCCGCAACCGCTGTCAAGGTCAGGGCAGATATGCCCTTCGGCGAGTGGATGACATTCTGGTATGAGACCTGCTGTAAACCCGCCGTCCGGCCAAACACACGGACAGGCTACGAAAATAATATCCGCCTGTATATCCGCCCAAGGCTCGGTGACATTCCTCTGAACAAGCTGACCACAAATGATATTCAGCAGTTCATAAACTGGATGAGGCAGGATGGCCGTAGTGAATACCGGGAGTCCAGAGGGGAAGGACTCTCCGCCAATACGATACGGCACTGCTGCGGCCTGTGCCGCAGGGCTCTGGAGAAGGCCGTCACCGAAAAGCTGATCGTGCGCAACCCGGCGGAGGAATGTAAGCTCCCACCGGCCAGACGAATGGAGATGCGGCTGCTCAGTCGGGAGGAGTTGCAAAAGCTGCTCATTCAGGCCAAGGCCGAGGGCTACTACGAAGTGTTCCTGCTGGAGCTGACCACCGGGCTTCGGGTGGGGGAGCTGATGGCACTCCAGTGGGACGACCTGAATTTCAATACCGGGGAACTACGAATCGAGCGGCAGATTTACCAGATCAAAGGTGAACTGCTGATACAGCCGCCGAAGAACAAAGCCTCCATCCGGACGGTGATCCTGCCACCCGCAGTGGTCACCGCACTGAAAAAATATAAGCAGACGGTTTTCTCCCGATGGATGTTCCCCTCCCCGAAGAAAGAAGATGCTCCGATAGCTCCGTCTGTCGCAAGTCATCGTCTGGCTAAGATCCTAAAACACGCCGGATGTAAAAAGGTACGCTTCCACGACCTGCGGCACGTTTTCGCTACCAATGCTCTGGAACATGGGATGGATGTCAAGACCCTGTCTACCGTCATCGGGCACGTCTCCAGTGCCACTACGCTGAATGTCTACGCCCATGTCACAAGCGATATGCAGAGACAAGCCGCCGCCAGGATCGACCGGGGTATCGGCAAGGCGGAAGTGGCGGAGTCCACATCGATAGCAAAATCCATGTCCACGATGACCGATTTTCGGCCTATCAGGGAGCGAAAGCGCCGGTGGGGAACCGGGTCTCTCAGTAAAAATCAAAACGGTCAATGGGTTGGACGCTATACGATCACATGGCCAGATGGAAGGTTGGAAACACGAAAGGTCTATGCCGCTACTGAGGAGGAATGCGAAAGGCTGCTGGCGGCGATGATAGCAGATATGAAATCGGAGGTAGCCGCTGAAAAGGAGCGGCTGACAGCGGAAAATAGAGCAAGTTGAGAACTGCGGCTCACTGGGACACCTCCAGTGGGCCAGTTTTTCTCTGTCTGTGGGCAAATATGTGGTCAGAGGGTAAATGCCTTTAATAGACAGGCGAAAGGAATTGCGGAAATGGCAGGTTTTGGGAAGTTATCAAAGGCTTTCGCAGGTATAAATCTGCTTATTTTTGTGGAGTGCTGTTTGCGCTGATACAAACAAAGAGAAAAGTCTGTGATCTACTCTTGACAAACAGGAACATTTGTTTTATTCCTTTGGTAGGCGAAAGCCAATCTCGTAGCTTTCCGGTGAGGTCCACACCCAGGTGTGGCCTCAGATATTCATGGGCCTCGTAGGGCAATAACGCCACCCTGTACGAAGGGAACTCCATGAAAAGTATTTCTCCGGCTATCTGTATAAACTGTTGGCTTCTGAAATAGGTGCTGA
>CAJULJ010000172.1 GCA_910587395.1 uncultured Oscillospiraceae bacterium
ATTACCTCCCACATCTTATCCAGAAATTTCCTGCGGCTTCGTTGTCATAATGCGATACAGCTCGGTATCCTTCGGGAAACGGTCCACAAAGGGTAGAATCACGTTGCCATAGAACAGCAGCCCCTCGCCCTCGCCGGAGTGGGTGACGTAGGAGAGCTGGTGGGGGCTGATGTTGAGCTGCTTGGCAAGGATTTTCCGATCTCCCGCCGCCTGATTGAGCATATAGATGAAGTCCGAGTTTTCCAGGATATTGGAGATTTCCGGGCTTGCCAGAAGGTCTTTGCTGTTCTGCGTGATGCCGGTGGGAATCCCGCCCCATTTTCTGAACCGTTTCCAAATCTCCACGCTCCAACTCGCCAGCTCGCCTTTCAGCAGAAGGTGGAACTCATCGACATAGTAGCGGGTGGTTTTTCCTGCCGCCCGGTTGACGGTGACGCGGTTCCACACCTGATCTTGAATGACCAGCATCCCCAACTGCTTCAACTGCTTGCCCAGCTCCTTAATGTCATAGCAGACGATGCGGTTGTCAATGTCCACATTGGTACGGTGGTTGAACACGTTCAGACTGCCGGTAACGTAGATTTCCAGCGCCGTGGCGATGAATTGGGCCTCCTTTTCCTCCTGCGCCCGGAGAGCATCGTACAAATCCTCCAGGATGGGCATATTCTCCGGCCTGGGGTCGGTGAGGTACTTCTGATACACCAGCCGCACACAGCGGTCAATCACTGTTTTCTCCACCGGCTGGAGGCCGTCTTTACTGCCCACAACAATGTCGCAGAAGGACAGCAGGAAATCCACCTTCAAGGACAGCGGGCTTTCATCATCCGAATAGTCCAGGTTGAGGTCCATCGGATTGACATACTGCTTGCTGGTGGGGGAAATCTTTATCACCTGTCCGTCCAGCCGCTGGACAAGGGGGTAATACTCGGCCTCCGGGTCTGCAATCAGAATGTCATCGTCCGTGACGAGGAACACATTCAAAATCTCCCGCTTGGCGGAGAAGGATTTGCCGCTCCCGGGGGTTCCGAGGATTAACCCGTTTGGGTTTTTAAGCGCCTTTCTGTCCACCATAATAAGGTTGTTGGAAAGTGCGTTCAGCCCGTAGTAAAGGGCCTCGCCGCCGCTCTGAAACAGTTCCTGGGTGGTGAAGGGTACAAAAATAGCGGTGCTTGAAGTAGTCAAGCCCCGCTGTATCTCGATCTGATTGCAGCCCAGGGGAAGGGAGGACATCAGGCCCTCCTCCTGCTGGAAGTCCAGCCGGGTAAGCTGGCAGTTGTATTTCTGCGCGATGCTGGACGCCTGGAACACGTTGTTGTCGAGCTGCCGCTGGCTGTCCGCTGTGTTTACCACCAGCAGAGCCGTCATGCGGGTGAGTGCGGAATAGGTTTTCTTCCTCATAAAAAGTTCTCCTTTGCTTTTTCGGGCAAGAGAAAAGGTCCTCCAGCCTGGGCTGAAAGACCTTTCTCTGTCCGTATTTTGTTATCCGTAGGGATTGATGGTGTCCGGCCTGCCGACAAACATATAGCAGTAAGTCACTCCGCCGCTCTCCGTCACGCCCACGCCGATGCTGTCACATTTGGGGTCTATCATCGCCTGGAAGTGGCCGGGGGATTTGATCCAGTTCTCCAAAGCGTGCTGGGCGGTGTCCGCAGTTGCCACGCCGGTAAACACCGTGAGATTGGAGCCGAAGCCGTGGGAATATCCAGCAGCAATCACGGCCTCACATTCCTCCTGATTGTGGTGGTAAGTGTAATGCTGGTCGGAGCAGGCTTGCGCGGCGGTCATCAGAGCCTCGCTGACTGGCAGCTCCGCCGCGCCGTTTGCCATGCGGGTCTGGTTGATAAGGTGAATCAATTCCTGCCGCACGTCCAGATTTTCCGGCTGGCCTTCGGTGTCCGTGCTGGCGGGGGCAGCAGGGTCAACGGCGGTGCCGACTGTGAGCGTCAAGGTCCCGCTCTCTCCGGCACGGTTGGCGGCGGTGATTTCCGCAGTTCCCTCGGACTTGGCAACGGCCACCCAAAAGCCCGCTATTTGCTCTACCGCTACTGTGTCCGGGGCGCTGGAGGTGACGGTGTACTCCGTTCCGCTGGGGCCGATGATGAGGCCGCTGCGCTCACCCACATCCAACGAATTGCCTTTGTAGCTGCCCACTCGGATTGTCTCGGCGGGAGCTGCCGCCCTTGCAGGGAGGGTCAGGCCAAATACCAGCGCGGCGCAGGCGATTCCAGCGGTCAGGCGGCTTGCAAAATCTTTCATCTTCATAGCTCTTTATCTCCTTTGTGGTGGTTTTGTGGTTTCGTTGTGAAAAAGATACCACAGAAGAAGAAAAGTGTCGAGGATGCCGCCTGGACCGCCGCCTTAGACCTCCTGGGCCACCACGCACCAGCGATAATCCCGCTCATTCATCACACAGGTATAGAGCGTGATCTGATTGCCGGACGTGGCGGCGGTGCCGCTGGTGTCCGTCTCACTGACTTTGGAGTTGAAATGCGCGGATGAGCAGAAACAGGCAGCAAAGATGAAGCGTGACCT
>CAJULJ010000173.1 GCA_910587395.1 uncultured Oscillospiraceae bacterium
GACCAATGACAAAGTTTTTCAGATGAATTTTGGAAAAGTGTACGGACTTTTGCTGAATAAGGCCACCCGGAAGGGCCGGACAAAGGCTGAGGTGGATGAAGTCGTCTGCTGGTTGACGGGGTACAGCCCGGAGCAGTTGGAGGCATTCTGCTCTTCCGACCTCTGCTATGGGGATTTTTTCCACAACGCGCCCCAGCCCAATCCGAACCGGGCGCTGATCAAGGGCGTGGTCTGTGGCGTCCAGGTGGAGGAAGTGGAAGACCCGCTCATGCGGGAGATCCGCTGCCTGGACAAGCTGATCGACGAGTTAGCAAAAGGGAAGCCGATGGAGAAGATTCTGCGGAAATAGGAGGAGGCAGTCATGTGGGTATGCCCTAAGTGCGGTCGGTCGTTCAAAAACAAGGAGCAGAGCCATTACTGCGGGAAGCCTCCGGCGACGATTGAGGAGTATATTGCCGCCCAGCCGGAGGAGGCGCAGGACTATCTGCGGCAGATCAACGCCGCCATCAAGGCCAGCATCCCGGAGGCCAGGGAGAAAATTTCCTGGAGTATGCCCACCTACTGGAAGGGCCGCACCCTGATTCAGTTCGCGGCCTCCAAGCGGCACATCGGTCTGTACCCTGGCCCGGAAGCCGTGGATGCGTTTGCCGCCCGGCTGACGGAATATAAAACCAGTAAAGGCACGATCCGGTTTCCGTACAGCAAGCCGCTCCCACTGGAGCTGATTGGAGAAATTGCGAAGTGGTGTGAGAAGAATAACTGAAGCTTATTGCTATGTAACCTCGGTTTTCTCACAAAGCCTTCTCAGTGGATGTTCCTCCGCCGTAGGGAGACGCCAAAGCAAATACTGGGCATACAGAGACTCAAAGCCCGCTTCGGTGAGCTGGCCGCAACACTCGGTGGAATCGATCCACATCCCTGTCAGCTGAAAAAATTGCTGCACAGCCAAAATAACCGGCTGGCCGTCACGGTCAGCCGCCAGCAGATAGCCAGGGTCATCTTTATCGCTTTGGCA
The DNA here is from genome assembly GCA_910587395.1 of uncultured Oscillospiraceae bacterium. Taxonomy (GTDB): domain Bacteria; phylum Bacillota; class Clostridia; order Oscillospirales; family Oscillospiraceae; genus Enterenecus. Next base: position 1,016 of record CAJULJ010000173.1, read on the forward strand.
CTTGATGTAGATGCTGTTCCGCCAGTTGCCAGAGCAGGCGGTCAGGAACAGGTATAGCTGTTTCGTAGATGAAGTCATATTTTGCATACTATTTGTGTCTCTTGTCTGTGGAAATATGGTTTTGCTCCAGCCTCATAAAAGACTTGAAAAAGACAGTGAAATTACATATAATAGAATAAAAATAGTATGTGGGTAAGGAGGAGGCTGACATGGAAGTAATCCGCAAATTTATCGACGCGAACAGTCTGATGTCTATTATGGCATTGCCGGAAGCCTTTCGGAACCGCAAGTTAGAGATCATTGTTCTTCCCACCGAAGAAGAGACGACAACACAGCAAAAACCGGATGTAGCTGATATTGTCCAATCCTTGGTGGGGGTAATTCCACATACGGATACGACTTTATCAGAACTGCGTGACGAAAGACTGGGAAAATATAAAGCTGCTAATTGATACAAATGTAGTTCTGAATGTTTTGCTGCGGCGTGAACCGTTTTCCGAAACAGCGGCAGAAGTGCTTAATCTGACCCAGCGGGATGATGTGCGGGAGTATGTATCCGCTTCCGCTATTACAGACATCTACTATATTGCAAACAAGCAGTTGAAAGATCGTGCTGCTGTCCGGAATTTGCTGGAACGGCTTTTGAAAATTGTTTCTGTGGCAGCAGTTTCTGAACAGGAAATCCGGAATGCACTCAATTTGACGTGGGCCGATTTTGAGGATTCCGTTCAATATTCAGTTGCGTTGCTGAATGAAATGGATGGAATTGTTACAAGAAATCCTGACGACTATCAAGAGGCGAATATGCGGATATGGCTCCCGGAACAGACGCTGGAGTTATTCGCAGTCAACGAACCATGAATACAGGGCCATACCCGCAAATATGCCGGGTATGGCCCTGTTCGCTACCCAATGATCCAGAACGGGCCTCCCGCTCCCGCTCGTTTGCTGGCCTCATTCAGAATGATGGACAGATCCCACAGCTTCTCGCTCCGCCGGTAGCTGGCAGGGTCAGCCACCAGAATCTGTCCGTCCTGCACACCCCGAAGGACAATGAAGTGCCCGCCGGAGGTAAAGTGTCCCTTGGTCATAATGGCGACCACCAGCTTCCCATCACTCAGGGCATCCAAGATGCGCTGCGGCTCCGAGGCAGTACACCCCTCCACGTTCAGCCCCCACGCCTTGGCCGCATTGGGGATCAGGGAGTGGTAGGAACCGCTCTTGCTGCACCAGCCGCCGTTTTTGTAGGCCCACTCCGCCATTTCAACAGGGTCAACGATGTCATCCGTTAGAGAGGACACCACGATGGACATGGAGGTAGGGCCGCAGCCATAGCCTCCGATATTGTCAGTCCCATAGGGTTTATTGGCCCAGCGTTCGTCCAACTGGTTGAAGTAGACCACCTCCGTAGCGCCGTCGGTAAAGCGGACGTTCCCCAGGGAGGCAATGGTAGTGCCGCCGTACTCGGTGTACTGGAACATCCCATCGCCCAGGAACAGGCTG
>CAJULJ010000174.1 GCA_910587395.1 uncultured Oscillospiraceae bacterium
TGCTGACTACCTTGATGTTGCTGACCAGCTGGCGGACGGTGACCTCGTCAAACTCTGTGATGGTCCCAGCCGTCTGCGCCAGCTCGTTGGCGATGTCCTCCATCCTCCGGTCGAACGCGGCGGCGGTGCGGCCCTCACGCTCCAGCTCCGCCTTCTTCGCCATCAGGGAAGTCTTCGCCATATTGACCCGCTGGATCTCCTCGTCATAGTCCAGGCAGTCGGGGCCGGCGCTGACGGCCAGCTGGAACAGCTCCAGCTGACGCTCTGTGAGGCTGTGGATCTGCGTCTCCAGCGCCGGCAGGGACAACTCTCCATCCTCTCCGGCGAGAGCGGCGGTGATGCTGGCCTCCAGCGCCTCCTTTGCGGTCTGGGTGTGGAACAGCTCGTTCATGGCGGCGGTCACAGCGGCTTGGATGTCCGTCTCATTCCAGGTGGGGGACTTCTTGCAGATCTTTTTCCCATGCTCCAGGCGGTTGATGCACCGCCAGACGATCCGCTTACCCTCGGGCCGGCTCCACACCACCCGGCGGTAGGGGCTGCCGCACTCGCCGCAGACCAGTAGTTCGCTGAGAACGTACTTGCCGCAGTATTTGCCCAGCTCCGTCTTGGCCTTGGAGGAGGTCTTCCGCAGGCTGGAGCGCCGGGCCAGCTCCTCCTGCACCCGCTGGAAGGTGTCCCGGTCGATGATGGCGGGGTGGCACTCGTGGACGTAGTATTGGGGCAGCTCCCCCATATTCTTCCTCTGCTCATGGGTGAAGAGGTCCGCCATGAAGGTCTTCTGGAGCAGGGCGTCCCCGATGTATTTTTCGTTTTGCAGCATTTTCCTCACCACGCTGTCATGCCAGGAATCACTGCCCTGGGCGGTCTTGACGCCGTCCGACATCAGGTCGCGGCAGATCTGGTGGACGCTCTGGCCCAGCAGGTATCGGGCGAAGATCCTGCGGACAATGGCCGCCTCATCGGGGTCGATCTCCGGCAGGCCGTCCGGCCCCTTGCGGTAGCCGAGAAAGCTGGCGTAGTGGTAGTAGACCTTGCCGTCCTTGAAGTTCTTCCGGTGGCCCCACTTGACGCTGCCGCTGAGGGATTCGCTCTCTGCCTGGGCCTGGCTCATCATAAAGGTGAGGATCATCTCGTTATCCATATAAAGGGTATTTGTGTTTTCCTTCTCAAAGAAGACGCCGATTCCCTTCCGCTTCAGCTTCCGGACGGTGTCCAGACCGTCCAGGGTGTTGCGTCCGAAGCGGGACACCGATTTGGTAAGGATGAGGTCATCGGTTCGAATCCGATTATCAGCTCCATTGAAATCCTCGTAATCAGCTGGATTGCGAGGATTTTTCTATTTTGCGGCAAGGCCGGATTTTTGTATTTAGCGTCCGTTTAGCGTCCGATTTCACAAACGTTCGCTGCAGGTCACACAGTTTAGTGATTGAGAGGTTAAATTTTGATCGCTTTTTTTATGCTCTCTGGGGACTGCTCTATGACCTGATCTCGCTCGACAAGATCATTGAAACGATCAAAAGTCTGCATAGCTTTTGCTTGGGCTGACGCTATGGCATGGGCATAGATGTTGGCTGTGGTACTAGCTTGGGCGTGGCCTAGCTGTCGGGAAACCACCACCAAGGGGACGCCGTCGGCGATCATCAGAGATGCGTAGGTGTGCCGGAGGCTATGAACTGTCACTTTCGGCATACCGGTCCGAGCAATAAAGTTACTGAACCATTGCGTCACGCTGTCTGGGAATAAGGGGGCGCCGGTATCGGTGGTAAATACCCGTCCATCTTGATCTTCCCATGCATCCCCTACTTGCGCCCGCTGTTTGTCCTGCCATGTCTTGTATTCCAGCAACATCATAATTGCAGCTGTAGACAGTAGCAAGGGGCGTGCAGATGTGGCTGTTTTGGGAGTGCCAACATAGACGCCTTTTCCGGGGAGATAGTTGGAGGTCTGCCGGATCCTGACTGTGTGTTCGTCCAGGTCAACGTCTTGCCATATGGTTGGTGATGGTGAAAGCCTTTCCAACTTTCATCCCTACGGCCTGGGCGATAGCGTTAGCAGATTCCTGATTAATAGGTTTGCCTTCTACAGCCTGCTTGATGGTGGATCGGCTGACACCGGCACGATTGGCGAAAAGGGTCAAAGCTCCACGCTGGGGGCCGATCTGCGCTTGGAGGTCAATTTTGCAGATTGCAGTGGTACGATTGCGGATGCCTTTCTCTTGAAGGTTTTGATAAAAGCTGTTGATATGGCCGGTACGGAGATCGCAGAGGCGGATATGACCGATAGCCTGATTGATGCGGCGCAGGTGTTCCGTGTAGGTGGCAATCGTTTTCGGCTTCAGATAAAGCTGGGCATATTCCGTCAAGTACTTTTCCGAGAAGTCGGCAAAGCGCATATTACCATTGGTGGTAGCGCCGCTCAAAACCTTTTCCTCGAACAAAACCGCCTGCCGGTCCAGTTCTTTCTTGATCTGCCGCTCCGACATACCAGGAGTGGGCACCCAGGTCATGTACTGAC
>CAJULJ010000175.1 GCA_910587395.1 uncultured Oscillospiraceae bacterium
CCGTAGAGGTCAATCACCGTCGCGCCGCCGGCGTAGGCTGTGCCGTTCCGGTTCTGCACTTGCCAGAGCTGTTTGCCGTAGACGTCCGTCACCAGGAGATTGCCGTTTTTGTCCAGGGCAATGCCGCTGGGGGCGCACATAACGTCGATGGCGCTGGTTTCGGACAACGTGCCGGGTTTGCGGTTCTTGGCGTAGTTCATGAGGGTCATGGCAACCTCCGCGCGGGTGGCGGGGGTCTTGGGGGACTCCGCGCCAGTGACCTGAATGCTCTGGTCGCCGCTGTAGCGCTGGAGGATCAGTCCCACCTGCTCATGAGTCACCGGGTCATTGGGGCCGAAGGTGGTGGGGTTATAGCCGTTGACGATGCCCTTGCCGCTGGCCCAGGAGATGGCGTCCGAGTACCACTTGTTGGGGGCTACGTCGGCAAAGGTGGAGGTTGCGTAGGCGAAGGGCTTCCCGGCCAGGCGGTGCAGGACCGTGACCATCATAGCACGGGTCAGGGTGCCGTCCGGGGAGAAGGTGGTGTCGCTGGTGCCGGTCATCAGGTTGTTGTCCTTGCAGTATTGCACCGCTTCCGCGTAGGGGGAACTTGCCGGGACATCCGCATAGGAGTTGGCCGTGTAGCTTACGATGGAGCGGGCGCGGGAGTTGTAGTGGATGGTAGCGGTGGTGAGGGGGTCGTTTCTGGTGCCAATGCGGATATCATTCCACTGGGTTTCTGTGCCGCTGTAATAGACGGTGTTTAGCGCATCGCAGAAGTAAAATGAAGAAGTTCCAATGGAAGTGAGGCTGGCCGGGATGGTCACGCTGGTCAGGCTGCTGCAAGACGCAAACACATAATTGCCAATGGAAGTGACACCGTCCGGGATGGTCACGCTGGTCAGGTTGCTGCTGCGAAACGCATCATTGCCAATGGAAGTAACGCTGGCCGGGATGGTTACGATGGTCAGGCCGCTGCAGAACGCAAACGCAGAGTAGGGAATGGAAGTAACCCCGTCCGGAATGGTCACACTGGTCAGGCTGCGGCAGGCATAAAACGCCTGTTCACCAATGGAAGTGACGCTGGTTGGGATAGTCGCGCTGGTCAGGCCGGTACATCTATAAAACGCATAATCGCCAATGCGTGTTACGCCATCCTCTATAACAAGAGACTGCATTTCGGCGGCGTGCTTCACCCACGGCGCGGACGAGTTACCAGTTCCAGTTGCGAAATCATAATTCTCCATTGGCCCGCTGCCGGTAATATACAGCGTCTTGGAAGCGGAATCGTAATCCCATGTCACGCCGGTGGTTTCGCCGGTAAAGTTGATATGAGCATTGCGCAGGGGGTCGTTGCCGCTGCTGATGGAAACCTTGCCCCACTGCTCCTCTGTGCCGCCGTAATAGACTTCCTTCAAGTTATTGCTGCCAGCGAAAGCGTAGCTGTTGACGCTCGTCACGCTGACGGGGATGTCCGTGGTGACCAGATTGGGGCATTCGACAAAGGCATATTCGCCGATTCTGGTAATGCCCTCCGAAATCACGATAGCCACGATCTGGGGACGGAACTGGTCCCAAGGCGTGTTGGTTCCGGTGGAGCCGTCCGCATTGGTGGCCCCGCCGTAGTTCTGCATCGGTCCGGTCCCGGTGATGTAGAGGGTCTTGATGTTGGGGTCATACTTCCAGCCGTCGCCCTCTGTGACGGGGCCGCCCGACCAGTGGGCATAGATTGTGGTGTCCCTGGTAAACACGGTATTGGCGGTCACCTGGTTCCCGCCGCTGGCCGCTGTGTACCAGCCGTCAAAGGTGTACCCGTCCCTGGTGGGCACGGGCAGGCTGGGAATGCCGTCCCACTCGCAGACAAAGCCGCTTTGCTCGCCGGTGTTGTTCTCGTTGAGGTCGTTCCACTGCCTGGGCCAGAGGGCGACGCGGTTCTCGTTGGACACCACGTTGCCGGAGTCGTTCGGCTCGCCTGCGGCCCAGTTGGTGTAGCCCCACGGCTCGCCGGTTACCCAGAACCAGTTGAAGTTGTCATCCCGATATCCGCCGATCCACAGGCGGGCCGAGTTGGCGTTGAGACTGTCAATAAAGCTCTGCTCTTCGGCGGAGGTGATAGACGCCAGATGGCCGTTCAGCTCCCCGCAGTACGCCTTAGCGCTCTCCCAGTTGAGGGTCGTACTATAGATCTTATAGGCGTTCCCGCTGAAATACACCGCATCCGCCGGGGCATTCGGATTCGCTACCGTGGTGGTCAGCCTGCCGTCAGCGCCGGTTACGCCGCTGGTGGGCGTCACCGTCCCGCCGTTGGCGTTAAAGATGACGGTATATCTGGTGCTGGCCGCCGTCCAGTGGGCGTAAACGGTGGTATCCCGGTTAAATACGTAGATGGTGGTGATCTGCTCGCCGCCCTCCGCCGCGGTGTACCAGCCGTCGAAGGTGTACCCGCTCCGGGTGGGGGTGGGCAAACTGGCCAGACGGCTGTCCGCGCCGGTCTTCATCTGGGCGGGGGACACGCTGCCGCCGTTGGCGTTAA
>CAJULJ010000176.1 GCA_910587395.1 uncultured Oscillospiraceae bacterium
GTACAGCTTCCGGGGCTGATAGACCTTCTTGGGGGCCATGCGCTTCATCTTGGTCATGGGCGGGGCGGGGAGCTTCTCTCCGGTGTCCAGGGCAGCGGTGAGCAGGGGCAGGATCTCCATCACGTCACCCACAATGCCGTAGTCGCAGTTCTTGAAGATCTTGGCGTTGGAATTTTTGTTGATGGCTACAATGCAGGAGGCGTCCTTGATGCCTTTCAGGTGCTGGACGGCCCCGGAGATGCCGCAGGCAATATACAGGTTGCCCTTGAACTTCTGGCCAGACATACCCACATAGCGGTTGAGGGGTACATATTTCAGCGTCTCGGCCACGGGGCGGCTGGAGCCGACAGCGGCACCGGCGGCGCGGGCCAGATCCTCGATGAGCTTCATGTTCTCTTTCTCGCCGATGCCCTGTCCGGCGGACACCACCCGTTCAGCCTGGGTGATGGGGGTGTCCATGGGGATGCCCACGGTGAAGTCGTGGCCGTCCTTTTTCAGGTTGGCGACCAGGGCCGCCACCTTCTCCTGGGCAGTGCCGTCCTTGAGGACCAGGCGCTTCCGGGCACCGGTCTCGGGACCCCGGGGGCCGGTGGCAGCGGCGGAGGGGGCCTCCTTGGCGGCCTTGCCCAGGATGTGGGCGGCAATCACAACACGCTGAATTTCGTTGGTGCCCTCGTAGATGGTGGTAATCTTAGCGTCCCGGTAGAACCGCTCCACCTCCATGCCCTTCAGGTAGCCGCAGCCGCCGAAGATTTGCAGCGCGTCGTTGGTGACCTCCAAGGCGATGTCGGAGGCATACTGCTTGGCCATGGCGGACTCCATGCCGTAGGGCACGTGGGCCTGCTTCAGCTCGGCGGCGGAGTAGATCAGGAACCGGGCGCAGCGCAGTTTGGTGGCCATGTCGGCAATCTTGAAAGCGATGTTCTGCTGCTGGCAGATGGGCTTGCCAAACTGAACCCGCTCCTTGGAATACTCCACAGCAGCCTCATAGGCCCCCTGGGCGATACCCAGGGCCTGAGCGGCGATGCCGATGCGTCCCCCGTCCAGGGTGGACATGGCAATCTTGAAGCCCTGGCCCTCCTTGCCCAGCAGGTTTTCCTTGGGGATCTTCACATTGTTGAAATTCAGCTGGCAGGTGGCGGAGGAGCGGATGCCCATTTTGTCATAGTGCTCCTCAAAAGTGAAGCCCTCCCAGCCCTTCTCCACGATAAAGGCGGAGATGCCCCGGGTGCCGATGCCGGGGGTGGTGACGGCGAACACCACATAGGTGTCAGCCTCACCGCCATTGGTGATAAAAATTTTCTCGCCGTTGAGGAGGTAGTAATCCCCCATGTCCTCGGCGGTGGTCTCGGTGCCGCCGGCGTCAGACCCGGCGTTGGGCTCGGTGAGGCCGAAGGCCCCCAGCTTCTTGCCGGAGCATAAGTCGGGCAGGTACTTCATCTTCTGTTCTTCGGTGCCGAAGGCGTAGATGGGGTAGGTGCCCAGCGAGGTGTGGGCCGACAGGATCACTCCCACGCCGCCGTCTACTCGGGACAGCTCCTCCACGGCGATGGCGTAGCTCAGGGCATCCGCCCCGGCCCCGCCGTACTTCTTCTCGTAGGGCAGGCCCATCAGGCCCAGTTCACCCATTTTTTTCACGGCCTCATGGGGGAACTGGTTGTTCTGGTCCAGCATGAAGGCGATGGGCTTCACCTCGGCCTCGGCAAATTCCCGTACCTTGGCCCGCAGCCCCTCATGCTCCTGTGTGGTTTGATACAGCATACAGATATTTCCTCCTTTATTGACAAATTTCCTCTGCTTCCTGGAAAATTGCGCTCAATGGTGTTTTGCGAAGCTCTCCGTCCAGCACCTCCTGAATACGGGACAGTTCCCGGCACAGGCCGCAGTCCCCCTCGGGACGGTTCTCGCACCGGTAGCCCGGCTTCTGGCAGCGGTTCAGCCGCAACGGCTCCCCCAGCATACAGAACAGGTCTCCCAGATACAGTTCCCCGCAGTTCTTGCGCAGGAGGTATCCACCATTGGAGCCCCGGCGGCTGAGCACCAGCCCGGCGGCGTGAAGCTGCTTCAAAACCTTTAACGTAACAGCCTTTGGTATATGTTCCCGCTGGGCGATGGCGGCGGCAGACATATGTCCGTTTTGATACATCGCCCGGAGAATGCGCAGAGCGTAGTCCATCTCACGGGTTATCAGCAAAGGATCACACCCTCTAAATAGTACCATTTTAGTCCATTATACTATATCTGGTCAATTTGTCAATCTATTTGGACGGCAAAATTTGATTTTCGGCATTCTGACGAAAAAGCGGCTGTTTCGCTGGTATGCCGGCGACGCGGACATCCTTTGCATTTGACAAGAGTTTATCTACAGCAGCCCTGACCTATTTACGGTTCGTAGAAATATACCGCAGATTGTCTTTTCAAAAAACAGCTGTTACAATATTACTCCTGAAAAATAATCTAGAAAAAAGATGCAGAAAGTGGTAAAATAGAC
>CAJULJ010000177.1 GCA_910587395.1 uncultured Oscillospiraceae bacterium
ACCCCGATCCGGGGGCCTATGATGCCTTTGATGTGGGTATCATCCTTCAAAATCTTCTGCAAAACGCGGTGGAGGCTTGCGAGAAGGTGGGCGAGGGTGAACGGTTTATTGTACTGACTGGAAAGAGAAAAGGACGTTTCTTTCTGATAGAGGTCAAAAACTCTTTCACGGGTGAGGTGGTATTCGGGCAGGACGGCTTGCCTGTCACAACGAAACAGGAGGATGTTCCCATGCACGGCATCGGCCTTGCCAACGTGCGCCGGGAGGCGGAGAAGTATATGGGAGAATTGGAGCTGAAAGCAGTTCAGCAGGAATTTTTCGCAACGGTTCTATTGCAGGAAAGGAGTAGTTTATGAGCAGTATTATTCAGCCCAGCTATGGGCCAAAGGCATACGGTGTTCCCACAAAGGCTCGTGGAACAAAGCAGACCGAAACAAAGGGCAGTAGCTTCCTTGATTTAGCGGCGCGGGCCAGTCGGGACAAATCCGATGTGTTGGATATTAGCGGCAAAGTACAAGATGTTACCGATTCACAAGCGCAGGCAGTTTCTGATAATGAAGCCTTAGAGAAATTCAAAAAAGATATTTGGTCTGAAATAGATTCTATGTCTTGGGGATCAAGTATTTCTGTTCAGATAACGGATGATGCTTTTGAGAAAATGATGGTAGATAAAGAGTTCAAAAACAAAATGATGAACTTGATTCGAGAAGATGCCTGTGGTTCTAATGCAATGTGCGGAGGGACAATAATACGCATTGATGGTAACGGTTATAGTGGCTATTCCTACATGGATAATCATGCGGCTTTTGGACGGGCGGCGGTTGAAACACATTCTAAAGGGAAATCTGCTTTTTACTCAAAGAAAATTGACAAAAAACGTCAGGATGAAAGGCTGTTGCAACGCAAAAGAGATATGGAACGTACAGCAAAGGCAGCAGCAGACCGGCATGATGCCAGAGTGCGTATCGCCAAGGCAGATAAGTCCTTTTCCAGTATAGCTGACCTATTAAAAACGAGGATAGCGTCAACTCCCTCCGCTACACTGGAAACGTTTTTACCAGCAGGGATAGATATGCCTTTCTTCGATTTATGATGTAACAGGAAAGGGTGAGTAAATTGAGCAATACAATTCAGCCGAGTTACGGGACGCGAACATACAGCTCTCCTACAAAGGCCCGTGAAGCAAGGCAGACCGGGACGCAGGGCAGCAGCTTCATGGATATGGCGGCACGGGCCGGTGAAAAGAAAAATGATGTATTTGAGGTCAACGGAACAGAGGCCACCCAGCAGAAAACGGAGTTATCCGAAGCGGAGGAAATGCAGCTATTTAAGCAGGAGTTCTATCAGGACTTATCGAAAATAGTCGGTCATCCAACGGTGAGCAATTCGGCTGTCAATATATCGGATGCGGCATTTCAGGCTATGAAAGACGATCCAGAATATAGGTCACAGGTTCTCTCTCTGCTCCAAAGAGATTTGGGGGCTTCTTATGCTCCAAGAAGCTGTTCCGTCCTGATTACCGTTGGAACAAACCTCGATCAATATAGAGCAGATTCCTGGCCTGTTGGAAATGATTCAGAGTTTCGTCTGCGCTCAAAGGACAGCTTCTATAAAAGAACAAGTGAAAACCGAGATCGGCAGAAAGAACTTTTGGAGGAATACCAGGAAAAGAAATTGCAAGCTAAACGGCGGCAGCAAGAATTGTTGGATAAAGCTGCCCAGGATAGACGCCGTTTAGCCCAAATAGGGGCGCAGGAAAAGTCCTTCACCAACATAGCCGACCTGCTAAAAACAAGAATAGGGACTACTCCCTCCACTACGCTGGAAACGTCTTTACCCGCAGGGATAGATGTACCTTTCTTTGATCTGTGATATAACTGGAAAGGGTGATACAATGAGCAACACAATTCAGCCAAGTTATGGGACGCAGACATATAGCACTCCCACAAAGGCCCGTGAAGCCAAGCAGACCGGGACACAGGCCAACCGTTTTCTTGATATGGCGGCGCAGGCCAGCCGGGGCAGAACGGACACGCTGACAACCGGCATGAGCGGCCTTATGGGTATGGCGGGTCTGCCTACCAGCCTTATGATGGATTTGTCGGTGCGGGCTGCCGGGCAGGTTCAGACGGGGGATGTGGAGGCAACAGAAGCAACGGAGGCTCCTTCTCTGGAAACCATGCTGAAAGCGAAATATCCAAACATCCACTACCACGTTTTTGATGCCAGCAGCGGTTATTGGCGCACCCGGAACGACTACCCCCACTACCTTCTGTACCAGGACGGGGACAAGGCCAAGGAAACGCTGGAGAATTGGCAGCCCACCGGGGCCAATCCCTTCTATGGCTCCATTGACGGCAGGTTCACCGCTCCGAAAGAGATTCACGCCCTGGGCAATGTCCCGCCTGGGAGCAAAGCCGTGGTCATTCATCCCAAGGTGCAGGAGCGCATGG
>CAJULJ010000178.1 GCA_910587395.1 uncultured Oscillospiraceae bacterium
CCCCCTTTTCTTTGAGGACGATTATATCATATTTTTATTGACGACGCCATGTAGACTCATTCTGAACTTTTTCCAGATCTTTTTTATACTGTCCTGATGCACTGCCGCCCCAAAGCCCCGCCGAAAAGCCTGCGCTGAAACTGGAAGTGACGGAGGATACATCCTTTATGGATATGATCTTCTGTTTCCTTCTCATGTACGGTCACAGTCTCCCACGAAAGATCATCAAGCGCGGTTGACCATGTAGCAGGGACAAACTTTGTAACCATGCCGGCGGCGGATTGATGGAGCTCGTATTCAAAAATAGCGTTGCTGAAAATCGAGGAAGGAGTAAATGCGCGATAGCGGGTCATGTCTTCAAGCGCCTGATCTATCCTGGCGCGTCCGACCGCTATCCAATTGTTAAGGGCGGTCTTAGCCGCGTTCTCTAACCTTGTGTAGATAAAAAAGATACAGCCCGAAATCAGCAGTATAAAATTTAGAAACAGCGGCTGAAACGGGATGTTTTGGAAAAAAAGCACGAAAAAGTTGAGTTTTTCAAAGCGACCTTCCGTTTCAAGAAATTTACGCACCAGAGATGCAAAAACAGGTTTCCCGCAGACGGAGTAAAATCGCTGTCATCGTAATTACTTCCAGAGCAAATGATTGCTTTCTATGAGAATTCGGATACCTAAAATCTTAAAACGCAGCAAATCGCCGCCCTCACCTTCCGGAAACTGCCCGGTGGGCCGAGGGCGGCTCTTTTATTTCAATAGCAAAGAGGAGGGATCAGCATGGCATACCGGCAAGTCTACTTGCGCATCCGTACCGACTGCTACAGCTCCGGCTGGACAAGCGATGCCGACAGAACCGCATTCAAAGAGGAAAGCCGCCGCCTGTTCCAAGAGCTGGGGTGGGCGGTTACCTTTGGGCACAATGGAAGCTGTGATACAGCCGTCAAAAACCAGCAGGATGATCGATTGAAGATCCGCAGTTTTCTGCTGGCCATGATGCTGTGCGCCCTCTGCGTCACCCAGGCCAGCGCTTTGGAGTACACCTTTGACGCCCCGGAGGATTACCTCTTCGGCCAGCCCACCGAGTACGAGAACATTGACGAGCTGAACCATCTGGCTCTCTGTGACCGTCAACGCCATCTCGGTTCCTATCCCCACGCAAGATGGAACCATCTCCTACACCAGCCTGGAGCAGACCCTCACCTGGAACAACTTCGATTCCGTCAAAATGGCGGTAACCGGAGACACTTCCGGGGTCAACGCCAAGGACAACTACTCGGTGACGTTCACCTGGGACACTTCTTACGAAAGCGCCAAGATGACGGTGAGTGTGGAGGCCAAGACCCTGGCCGGGACGGACTATCCCGCCGAGTTCACGCCTACGCCCAACTACCAGTGGTGGGACGGTACTACGGACACCAAGAGCGCCACCTGGAGCATTGCCCGGGCGACTATCGCCACGGTTCCCAGCCAGAACGGGACCCTGACCTACAACGGCAGCGAGCAGACCGGTCTCGCTGAAGAACTACGACAGCGCCCAGCTCACTTTGGGCGGCACCATCAAGGGTACGAACGCCGGGGAGTACAGTGCCAACGTCACTCCCACTGCCAACTATCAGTGGGATGATGGCACAACTACCGCTAAGCCGGTTAAGTGGAATATCGGTCAGAAAGCAGGCACGTTGACACTGACCCCCGCATCCCTTACGCTGAATGCCAGCGTCAAGAATGGTACCTTTACGATTTCTGGTGAGTTCGGCGGTAGCTATACGGTCGAGTCGCTTGACCCGAGTATTGCGACGGTCGCTCTGGTGAGTGACAAGACCTATCGGGTCAGTAGCGTAAATGATACCACCGGCACTACCTCCATCAAAGTGACCTGTACCGGCGGGAGTAACTATTCCGCGCCTGCGGCTAAGAATGTAGCCGTGACCGCTCAATTTACGACCATCTACGGCGTGGAATGGGATTGGACGAGCAGCGGCCCGACCAAAGGCACTCGCACCGATGCGGCTGCCGGTTTCGGCGATCCCAACCCGGCAGTGAACAACGGCACTGGATCTTCCCCCCTTTGACAATCTGATGCCGTGGGCAGGCATGGTGAAAGAAACCCGCGCCGGCGGCGTGGAAGTCAAGGAGCCCAAGTATTGGTACAAGTGGACCAAAACGGAGAAGAAGCTGAAGCTGCAAATTGCGGACGGCCCTGTTGATGGGTTCCATGTGGACCCGGTGAACATGGACCGGGGTGATGGTCTCGGCGAACTGGACTTCTCCTACATTGGAACTGTTGACAAAGTGCCCCCAAAGCGATCAAAATATGGTATAATTAGAGATGGGAGGGGGCGGGATATGCAGTTCAAATATCACATGGTAACGATAGAGGATTTGGTGCCGGAAGCCGTATTTGTGACCCACGTTGGGCTGTCCCACAGAGAAAAAGACACGGTAA
>CAJULJ010000179.1 GCA_910587395.1 uncultured Oscillospiraceae bacterium
AGCCTATGGTATAAATCGTCCTGTGGTTCCGAAATGGCTGCCGGAGGGGTTTGTGTTAGATGATTTGATCGTAGACGATTTGGGTGACGGTGATCAAATCGTATTTCATGCCCCCTATCGCCGGGGAAACAACTATTTAATTGTCCAAATGGACATCTATCTGGAAAACGAAAATCGAAGTCAGGATAATTTTTGGGATTTCCAAAAGGATGAAGGGGACCCCATTCCCTACGAAGCGGGGGGCATCACACATCTGCTTACTACCAATGCTGGACGCCCTGTGGCACTCTGGGCCAACGGTCCAGCAGAGTGCTGTATCAGCGGTGACATCACCATGGAGGAGCTGAAGCAGATGATAGATTCTATTTATGAGTAATGGGTAACATCAGTGAAACGCAATCATCAAATCATCAGGAGGTTACTTTTATGACAATCACACAGATGGTACAGAACCGCCAGCAGCAGCGCATCGGGGAGCTGGCCCAGAAGCAGCAGGGCAAGCCCCATGTCAACCCCTACGGCACGCCCGGCATGAGCCTGAACGACGCCGGCGACTTCCGGAAGATGGTCCCCGTGGACGAGGGCGTGGTGCAGCAGGTCAAGCAGATCGCCTTTGACCACATGAAGAACGGCTACGGGGTCAGCGACGGCGAGGACATCAGCAAGGTCATTCGGGACTATACCATGTCTCTTGCGCCGGAGCAGCGGCTCAGCGCCTCCTGGACGCTGAATGAGATCTTCCACAGCGAGGCCACCCGGCTGGGCGAGTATGTCCACCAGCAGGACCCCAGCTGGGACTGGGGCAAGCCCTTTGACACCAGCATTCTGGACAGCTACCGACAGGGCGTGGATAGGCAGGCGTAATTAAATAAGGAACAAATAGGAGGTAAAAACAATGTCTTTGATCGTATCACAGAAGCCAGTGAACCGGCTCCCCGCCGAACTGGTGAATAACGCCGCCTTTGTCAAGCAGGTTGACTTTGACCCTGTGCATCAGACCGCCGAAACCGGCCAGCCTGCGGAGAAAATTCATGGCGATGCCCTCCCTCGCTTTGATAAGGTGTCCATCAGTGCTGAGGGTGCCGCCTTCCAAGCGTTGAAGATCACCCGCCTCGGCTATGCAGATGGAGCGGATACGCTTTCCTTGGATGTTGCGGGTGAATCCGTCGAGGAAAAAGAATGGCTGAAAGCTGATCCCAATGGAGACGATTCTTCGGTTGTGCTGGACATTACCGACCATGCGGCTTTGGAGGCAAGCCAACGCCGAAATGAAATGTATAGTCGGCTGATGAAAAGCTGGAATTCTCTTATGGGTCAGTTGAAGCAGGAGAGTGAGAGTGGAGGCTACGACTACTTCAAGACAATCAGGTTGTTCCGCAGTCGGAGTGCAGAGTGGGAGAAAGATTTACAGCAGACTGATCCGGAAGCGTATCAGGTGTGGCTGGATAAGTTTAAGAATGCTGTCAAGTCTAAAAATGAGAATTGACTGGACGCTGCAATATCGGAGGCATACTCGGTTTAGTTCAAAGCAATATTGTAACAAAACGACAATAGGTAATGAGTGCGGCTATTTCAAGTACGACAACTGATTTGGCTGTTGGTTTCATGATATGAAAAAGAAATAAATACTCCAGTTTATCTGCAAATTTGTTTTAACGGAGGAACCACCATGAATGTATCCAATTTAGCCAATCTCTTTCAGCAGAACAGCATTTTCCAGCAGAGCCGGCCGCTGGGCCAAAAGCTCGGCCAGCCGCCTATCAGCGACACGCTCCACCGGCTGTCCCAGAACTTCCTGACGGCCCAGGGGCAGGGGCAGGACTTGCGGAAGCGGTTCGACACGCTGGAGCTGTCAGCGGAGGCCGCGGGCAGCAAGGCGGACTCCGCCCTCAGCGAAATGCCCAAGGAGCTGCTGGAGGTCTACTTGAACCAGTACAAGGTCGCCGCCAACCTGAGCCACCAGAACGAGGCGGCGCTGATGGAGTACCGGGATCAGCTCTCCGCCTTTGACCAGACCATCCAGGAGTACCAGGATATGCTGGACGGCAAGGCGGCGCTGCCCCAGCAGATGAAGATGGAGGATGTCTCCATGCTGCTGGAGCGGACCAGGGCGGCGCGGGAGCAGTTCTTGCAGGAGGGCGCGAAGGAGCTCAACCGCAGGGGAAGCGAGGGGCCGGATCTGACGGATAAGGCCCGTCAGACGGTCCTGGGCGATCTGGACGATGGCCGTGACCTCCGGTGGAGCATCGACGCCTCCGCAAAGGACATCTATGGGGAGATCAACCGCGCCCTGGCCTCCGCCCAAAAGGTAAGTTCCATGTGCCGGGAGGGGGCCTCCCGTATCGTGGCCGAGCTGAAGCGGCGGGGACAGGCGGATCAGCCCTACCACCAGCTCCGCTTTGACGAGCAGGACAGCACCGTGG
>CAJULJ010000180.1 GCA_910587395.1 uncultured Oscillospiraceae bacterium
TCCTGTTGTTCCGCTTGGCCTGTTCCAGATAGTCGGCAACCTCGGCGCTGACCTCCACAGACACAAACCGCCCGTTGATTTTGATGGTGATTTCCATTGTCCTTTCCTCCGTTCAGATTTTTGGGGTCTGAACGGAGGGGGCGGGGAGCGGCAGCGGGGCCGGTGTCGCTGGCCTGGAAATAGAAAAGCACCCGGACAGTGCAAGACTGTTCGGGCGCTGGGGGAAACATTATGAGCCGTCAGGGAACGACTATTTTCGCAACCTTGGGTGGAGTGCGCCGCTACAGGGATCAGGCTTTTTTTGACAAGTGCCTATCTCTCCATAGTTGCATAGCGGCATCCTCCTATGTGCCGCCGGTGGATATAAAAACGGCGGCTTTCGATTTCTCAAAAGCCACCGCATTAAGATGGGCGCGGGGAAAGTCCTCTGCTGTACGACGGCTTTTTTCTTTTGCCGTCGTGCGGCAGTAATTTTGGATATTCAAGACAAAGTCATTTTACAGTATGTTTACAATAGGAGCGCACCGCCAGGAACGCGAACAGCGGAATCTCAATGACGCAGGCCCCGACCATGGTGTAGGGCGTCCAGACCGCCAGACCGCCCAGACTCAAAAACTTGAAGTCGGTGATGGCATAAAGGATACTAGCCTGGATGCTGGTGCCGCTGGCAGGGAGGATGCTGCACAGCCAGGTGGACAGCGCCCCCGGCACTGTCATGGAGAGCACCACCGGCGCGATGCAGAACACCAGCCCGGAGGCCAAAGACGCCACAGTGGTCTTGCTTCTGGAGGAGAGAAACAGCGTGAAACTGACGGAGGCCAGCACCGAGAGCAGACCGGCCACGGCAAACAGGCGCTGGAGCTCCCCGATATTCATGTCGGTCAGGGTCACGATGGAGTAGATCATCTGGATGGAGGTCTTGGTACACTCCCAGCCGAACAGGCTGTTGACCACCAGAATATGCACGACGGCACAGATCACAAAAGCGACCCCGCTGACGAACAGGGCGGCTAACACCTTGGATACCCCCAGCCTGGCCCGGCCATTTTGGGTGCAGCGCAGAATATCGTCCGCGCCGGACTGATAATCCGCGGAAAACACCGGGGCTGCAATCACCACGCAGAACAGCAGCACCAGAAAGCCCATGATATTCTGGTAATCCAAGATGGTGGAACTCATGCCGGGATAGACCTCAAAGGGCTTTTCCACCTTCTGGTACATCTCCACGGCCTTGCGCTGGACGGCGGGGCTGTCAGGCTGCTCCATCGCCATCAGGGAGGCAATCCGGGCCTCACAGACGGAATAGTAGTCGTCGATTTGTGCTGGGTCGATCTCCATGATGGTGGGGGCCATGCCGGTATCCGGGTCGGCAAAAGCCTCCTTGACGCCGTGGAGCAGAGGAGCGATGGGGAGGATCTCCTTTTCATAGACGCCCTCCGGCAGATCGTAGGACTCCGTGACGCCGTAGGACGTAAGGCAGGCTTGATAAATTTCCACGACCTCCCGCACCCGCTCTGGGGTGACAATGCCGCTGGCGTCCGTCTGACGCTCCTTTTCATAGGCGATAGAGGCCAGCCCAGTCAGATTGACCTCGTTCCCGGACTCGTCCGTGTAGTTGCTGTAGCAGTAAGTTGTTGGGAGATAGGCCAGCAGGACGGAGAGAATCAATGCCAACGCCAGCAAAATCCAGGTGAGCCTTGACTTCAAGACCCGTTTCAGTTCCAAACGAAAGATTCTCATTTACCGATACCTCCTGTCATTTTCTCCGCTGCTCTCCGGGAACATCCACAGATACAGGTCCTCCAGCCGGGGTGTCGCGGTGCTGGAGACGGCGTTGCGGGGCCGGTCCGACAGATAGCGGATAGAGACGCTGCCATCGTTCTCGTTTCGCAGATTGGTGATTTGCAGCTTGCTCTCATATTCCGGTACGGCCTCTGCCGGGATGGTGCAACTCCACACCTTACCCTCCACCAGCTTGACGAGTTCCTCCGTCGTCCCTGTCGCCAGCAACTTGCCGCCCTTGATGATGGCGTGACAGGTGGCGATGTATTCCACATCGGGGACGATGTGAGTGGAAATCAGCACGATCCGGTCATGGGCGAACTCCGACAGCAGATTGCGGAAGCGCACCCGCTCACCGGGGTCCAGGCCCCCGGTGGGTTCGTCCAGGATCAGCACCTCCGGGTCGTTCAGCAGGGCCTGGGCGATCCCCACCCGGCGCCTCATGCCGCCGGAGAGCTTGGAGATCTTCTTGTTGTAGACGTCCATCAGAGAGACTCGCTCCAGCAGTTCACGAATCCTCCGCCAGCTCTGCCGCTCCGGAAGCCCCTTTAGGGCGGCCACATAGGCCAGGTAGTCCTTGACGGTGAACTCCGGGTGGAAGCCGAAGT
>CAJULJ010000181.1 GCA_910587395.1 uncultured Oscillospiraceae bacterium
GATTTTATGCGTACATACTATACCGCCGTAGGCAATTTCCGCCGCAAACGGGATCGTGCGGGTCAGGCTTACCCTGTCATCATTGTCAACCGCCAGGAGTACATGGTGGACAGGCAGGAAATGGCCCTGTGGACCTGCCTTAACTGGCGAATCACAAGTATGGAGCAGGCCCGGGAGCATTATGAGAAGCTGGAGCCGTCGCTGTACCCCTACATCACCCGCACCTTTGAGGGTTGCCTGAAGCGGCTGGAGGTCCGCGGGCTGGTTGTGTCTGGCAACGGCGACACCGACTTCGAGGCGCTTTATGACCTGCTGGGCAGGCTCTATGTCGTTCCCATTTCGGAGAGTATTCCCCTGCGGGCCGTGACCTTCTTGAAGATGGTTCTGCTGGATGGCGTTTCCGCATCCAAGGCCAAGCTGCTGTTCCGGCGGGATCGCCCCAATCAGCGGGAGGTGCAGGTCCTGGCCCTGTCCAAGCAGGCGCTGCTGTCCACCGCCGAGCTGATCAGGTGTGCTGAGGCTGGCGTCAGCGACCTGTCCACTGACCAAAAGGTCATGGCGGCACTCTACAACGATGATTTTACCACCTGTGATAACATCCGCTGGGAGATGATGCAGGCGGGAAGCCGGGAGGACGTTACCTTGGCGGTTGCGAACCTCTATCTGCGTAAGCAGATCATTTTCGAGAGGCTGAGATGGCAAAAATTTCGATTCACAAGCCCCGCTGTGCAGCCTGCCCGTACTATGAGATCCATAGCGAGCCGGTAGCCAGAAAAGTGGAAGGGGCGTTTCTCCAAGTGGGATGCCGCTATTGCTCCGGTGGAAAGAAGATCAGAGTATTTAAGCGTTCTGATCCAAAGGTCTACGTTCCTTCGTGGTGTCCGCGCCGTAAGGAACCAGCTGAGATGCGCATTTATTGCTATAAAGATACCAACGCATGGTTCCTGAACTTCCTTTTTGAGCAGGATGGCGCCCGCCGTTTTCCCTCTGGGCATGAGTATGCGGTGCGGCATGAATGCAGCACTGAATTGACTGCAAAAGGGTTTTATGAATTGACCGAGCAGAAGCTGGTTGACGATATTCTGGGATTTCCTGTATCAAACAACGAGGTCATCGAGATCGACGATGGCCTGAGGCCCTACTGTTTCGTCGTCCATGAATATGGAGTTGAGCTTCTGGCCTATTTTGACCGGGACAGTGTGCGCAAAAACAAGCTGGACCGGACTGACCTGGAGGAGCCAGATACGGCTCTATTTGATGAATAAACTTTTTCGATTGGAAGCGTCGTCTTTGCGGCGCTTCCAATCTTTCAGACATGAAAGGATGCGGATAAAATGATCTATATGGATAATGCGGCCACCACAAAAATGACCCCGGCGGTCATTCAGGCCATGCTCCTGTGTATGGAGGACATCTGGTACAACCCCTCCGGCCTGTATGCCCCGCCCAAAGAGCCGTGGAGGCTCTAAGAGATGTCCGGGTGCGTATTGCGGCCTGTCTCAACGCTTCTCCCGATGAAATCATCTTTACGCCGGGGGGCAGCGAGGCGGATAACTAGGCGATCCTCTCCGCCGCCCGGGCAGGCGCACAGGCCGGAAAGCGGCACGTCATCTCCACGGCCATTGAACACCACGCCGTCCTGCACACCCTGGAAAAGCTGGAGCGGGAGGGCTATGAGGTCGAATTGCTGGATGTCCGTTCCAACGGCACCATTTCCGCCGAACAGGTGGAGCGGGCCATCCGGGAGGACACCTGCCTTGTAACTGTCATGTATGCCAACAATGAGATCGGTTCCATTCAGCCCGTCTCCGAGATCGGCGCAGTATGTCGGGGAAAGGGCGTTACATTCCACACGGACGCGGTACAGGCGGCGGCGCTGGAGGAGGCTTGCGCCCACATGGCGGAGAACACGAAAAAGGTGTCCGCCCTTCGGAACCGGTTGATTACAGGGCTGTCTCAAATCCCCGACGCTGTTTTGAACGGTGATCCGGAAAACCAGCTGCCCGGAAATGTAAACTTTTCCTTTTAGGGGATCGAGGGGGAGAGCTTGGTGCTGCTGTTAGGCCAACACGGCATTTGTGCCTCCACCGGCTCCGCGTGTACCGCTCAGTCTCTGTCCCCCAGCCATGCGCTGCTGGCAATCGGCCGCTCCCATGAGGCGGCGGCCGGTGCGCTCCGGCTCTCTCTCAGCGAGGACAACACCCAGGCGGATGTGGATGAAGCGCTGGGCATTGTTCCGGGGCTTGTGAGAGAACTGCGAGGGAAAAGGGGCAGAAACCCCTTCCAGCGGCCACTTTAGGCTTGCGCAACGCTTATACTTCGGCTATAATAGGACTATAATAAGAATATAGCCGAGAACAG
>CAJULJ010000182.1 GCA_910587395.1 uncultured Oscillospiraceae bacterium
GCAGGCTCCCGCTCTCTGCCTGGAAGGGCAATCGGAATAGAAGTCTTTGTCTTAAGGAAGGACTGATTAAATCGGCAAGAGCAGATTGCGGAGAAATTTCACGCCAGAATGCGGCGCGATTTCGCAGGAATAATTGTGTTTATTTCAAGAAATCGCAACAAAATTATAGCGTGAAATTCCCGCAAGATGCCGAAGACGCATTTAATCAGTCCTTCCTTAAAGGCCGTGTATTGCCACGCCGAAAGGCGATTGACCAGCTCAATGTTATAGATTTTATAATCCATAACATTGCTCCCTGTCCACAGTTATACGGACATCACACAGGCGGCCAACGAACCCTTAAACTCTTTGTTCTGTGGCAGCCAACGCTGCCGCCCTTGCCAAATGGAGTATGAAATTGTGCTGGTTTGGGCCCGAAAGACAGCGAAGATTGTCGAATAGCAGAAGCGGCCTTTACCCATTGTCTGAGTAAAGGCCGCTTTTCATGTTGAGCACTATTCGATTGCCCCCGCTCACTGACTTCACCACCCTTCTATCTGTCAAGCCCAGGAGAATTTAGGAATTTACTGCCACAACAGCAGTTTACATGGCGAATATCAGGATAAAATCGGGGTAACATCAAGCTAATCTATTATTTGTAAAATTTTTGTGACGCAGCAGCCACCTTCGGAATATTTTTGCTTTATTGCATCTGCCCCATATTGTCTGCCGCTTCTTCCAGATAGAAGTGACAGTGAAGGTTATAGTCCCTGACCCGTGTGATCATCCGGAGCCAAATATAAAAGTGTTCCGTCGCAGCATATAAATTAAACTCTGTGCTGTCGTTGGTGGGTTGTGCGCCGGCCCGGCAAAAGCGAGTCATCGTATCCAGCGTTTTGAACTCAGGCATCTGAAGCAGGGCCTCTGTGAATTGGTCGATCTTCTCTGCCAGCTCTGGTACAGTACGTTCTTCGCCGCCGTGATGCCAAGTCGTCCACCATCTCCGGCCATCATAAATCGGAACGGGAGTAGACCAGCTCACTGACCGGATGCTCCAGGTGATTAAGCGGAAACTGCTTTTGGGGGCCATCATAAATGTAGTTGAAACCGCAGGCCGTTGTCAGAGTAGGCCCTTCACTGTGGAGGTTCAGATCCCCTCCGCATGAGAACGCATACCACTCCCACATAGGGAGCACCTGACCGCAGGCGTCTCGCAGCGCTTCATCCATCCCGCAGTTCTCACAGATATGCACATCTGCGTAGCGGCTGAGGGCATTCACCACAAACCGTCGGTTCAACGGCTTGCCGCACCGCAGGCAGAGCGGAGGAATTTCCGCATTGGGCGCAAAGCATTTTTTATCTTCCTGCCACATCTGCTCCAGAATAGTTCTGTATGTATTGATTTTCATAAAAACACTCCTTTTTGTGCTTGGAAAAGCAGAGCTGACAGACTTACTCAGTCTGCCAGCTCCTCGTAATGATATGCTGTTCTCAAATCAGGGAAATCGGAACAATCAGGTTCTCCTGGTCAAAGGCCCCCACCCTGTCAGCCATACACAGCACCGCGCCGGTTCCCCGCTCCAGGGGGGACTTGCCGATCAGCTCAAACACCTTTGTCAGCTTTCTCGGCGGCGCCGCCATCTTCTTGATCTCAATGGGGAACAGCTTCCCGTCCTGCTCCAGCAGCAGGTCAATCTCCCGGGCGTCCTTGTCCCGGTAGTAGTACAGGAACGGCTCCTGTCCGGCGTTCTGGTAGGTCTTGACAATCTCCGCCACCGTGTAATTCTCCAGCAGCGCCCCGTTCATGGCCCCGTTCATGGCCGTCTCCGGGCTGCTCCAGCGGGTGAGATAACAGACGAGGCCCGTGTCATAGAAATACAGCTTGGGTGTGGATACCGTCCGCTTCAGCACATTGTTGGAGTAGGGACGGAGCAGGAATACAATACCCAGGGCCTCCAGGATGTGAAGCCAGTTTTTGGCCGTGGCCTGGTCAATCTCCGCGTCATCCGCAATACCCTTGTAGTTGACCTGTTGGCCGGCCCGGGCGGCGGCGGCCCGGAGAAAGCCTAAAAACTTCAAATCGTCGATGCCGGCAGAGAGCCGCCGCACATCCCGATCCAGATAGGTGCTGATGTAGCTGGAATAAAAGATGTTGGGGTTGGCATACTGCCCGCTGACCAGCGCAGGCATCCCTCCGGTGAAGATCCGCTGGAAGATGGCTGGAGTGTCCAGCACCGTCCGGCGGTTCTGCCGCTCCGTCAGGGCGGACAGCTCCACCCGAAAGGGCTGCGTAGCATCATCCTCCATGATCTCCCCATAGGACAGTGGGGAGAGCTGCAACAGCGCCACCCGGCCAGCCAGGGACTCCTGAACGCCCTCCA
>CAJULJ010000183.1 GCA_910587395.1 uncultured Oscillospiraceae bacterium
GCATGAAAAAGCGGACGGAGTTCAAGCGGATGATCGCCGCCTGCAAACGGGGCCGCATCGACCTGATCCTCACCAAATCTCTCTCCCGCTTTGCCCGGAATACGGTGGACAGCCTGGAGATGGTGCGGATGCTCCGGGCAAACGGCATCGGTGTGATCTTTGAAAAGGAAAATATCAATACGTTGACGGAGTCCAGCGAGTTCCTGATTACCCTGTTCAGCGGCTTTGCCCAGGCAGAGAGCGAGTCCATCAGCAAAAACGTGATCTGGGGCATCCAAAAGAGCCGGGAGGCGGGGAACGTCCCCTTCCAGTACCAAAAGCTATTGGGCTACCGGCGGGGGCCTGACGGCCAGCCGGAGATCATCCCGGAGGAGGCGGAGACGGTAAAGCGTATCTTCCGCCGCTACCTGGACGGGTGCAGCCTGGGCCAGATCAAAGCGGAGCTGGAGAAGGACAAGGTTCCCACCTCCTGCGGGGTTCAGAGCTGGACATATCAGGTGATCCACAACATCCTGGTCAATGAAAAATACATTGGCGATGCCCTGCTGCAAAAGACCTACACCACCGACTGCATCAGCAAGACGGTGAAGAAAAACCAGGGTGACCGCCCCATGGTATATGTGGAACGGAACCACCCCGCCATCGTCTCCAAGGCTATGTTTTATCAGGTGCGGGAGGAGATGGCCCGCAGGGCCAGCAAGCGGAAGGTGATGCAGAAAACAGGTAAGACCGAGCAGGGCAAATACTCCGCCAAATACGCCCTGTCCGAGCTGCTGGTGTGCGGGGAGTGCGGTACGCCCTACAAGCGATGCACCTGGGCCAGAAACGGGAAGAAGCGGATCGTCTGGCGGTGCGTCTCCCGGCTGGAGTTCGGCACGAAATACTGCCATACTTCTCCCACGCTGGATGAAGATAAGCTGCACCGGGCCATCCTGGAGGCCATCAACGGCCTCGACCAGACCGGGCAGGAGATCACGGAGGAGTTTCTGGACATCGCCAGTCTCGTCCAGCAGGGACAGGAGAGCGGCGGGGTTGACCCCCTCGCCCTGCGCCAGCGGCTGGCGGCTCTGACGGCGGAACAGGCGGTGCTGATGGAACAGGCGCTGGCACTGCCGGTGGACATGGAAAACAAAGAATTGAACGCCCGACTCAGGGAGATCGCAGAGGAGCGGGAGAGCATCCTGCACCAGCTTGGGACGCTTCGGCAGGCAGATGAGCGGCAGGCTGGCCGAGCGGCCCGGATGGAGCGTCTTCGGGAATTTGTTGAGCAGCGGGAAACGAAATTTGCGGTATACGATGACGCTATCACCCGCAAGTTTGTGGAACAGATCACAGCCCTGAATGCTGAAACCATCCGCATCAAGTTCCGCTATCCGGGGCTGGAGGTTGACAAAAGCCTGAACTGACAGGGAGGATCATGATGGAAATTTATATTACGGGCGACCTCCACGGGGATCTCCGGCGCTTCCAGCCTGAAGTCTTCTACGAGCAGGAGGGCCTTACAAAAGAGGACATGGCTCTGGTATGCGGAGACTTCGGCTGTGTTTGGCACGGCGATGGACGGGATGACGAGAGCTTGGACTGGCTGGAGCGTCGGCCCTTCACCACAGCCTTTGTGACAGGGAACCACGAAAATTATGACGCCCTGCGGAAATATCCGCTGGAGGAGTGGCGGGGCGGGATCATCCGGCGAATCCGCCCCTCGGTGATCCTGCTGGAACGGGGCCAGATATTCGACCTGGGTGGGAAGCGGTTCTTCACCATGGGCGGGGCCAGCAGCCACGACATCCAGGACGGCATCCTGGAGCCGGACGATCCTCTACTCAAGAAGAAATGCAGAGTGTTGGATGCCAGGGGCGCGATGTACCGGGTGAACCACCTGTCCTGGTGGAAAGAGGAGCTGCCCAGCGAGGAGGAGTACCAGACCGCCAGGGCCAGCTTGGACAGAGCAGGCTGGGAGGTGGACTGCATCATCACCCACTGCTGCTCCACCTCGGTGCAGGATGAATTGAGCGGCAGATTTTATCAGGCAGACGCCCTGACAGATTTCCTGGAGGAAGTTACCCAGCGGTGCAAGTTCAAATACCACTTCTTCGGGCATTACCACATGGACAGGATTATCCAAAAGAAATATGTTCTGCTGTACGAGCAGATCATCCGACTGAAACTGTGAAAAGCGTCCGGCAAGGCGGGAACAAGATCGGTTCCTGCCTTGCCGGACGTTTTTCCGTTGTAGCCACAATTCCCGCAGATTGGGCAGTATATCTTCAAACCCGTTGCGCTGCAACGGTTACGGGCCTGCATCTTTTTTCTCTACAGAAGGAACGTATTCAATGAAATGTTCGCCAAGGAC
>CAJULJ010000184.1 GCA_910587395.1 uncultured Oscillospiraceae bacterium
GCAGCGGCAAGAGCTACTCCATGGTGTTCCTGGCCCAGAAGATACGCCGCAAGTTTTCCGGCTCTCCCACCATTGTGGTGCTGACAGATCGGGAAGAGCTGAACAGGCAGATCAGCGACACCTTTGAAAACTGCGGTATTCTGGGCAAGGCCAAGGCCGGGCAGTTCATCGCCTCCAGCGGTACAGATCTGGTGGAAAAGCTGCGTGGCAACCCCAGCTTTATTTTCACCCTGATTCAGAAATTCAACAAAACAGATGTGGAGCCGATTTCCCCTGACCACGATATCCTCATCATGTCAGATGAAGCCCACCGCAGTCAGTACGGAATTTTCGCGGACAACATGGTCCGCCTTCTGCCCACCGCCTCCCGGATTGGCTTTACCGGCACACCGCTGCTGTCCAGCGACCGTATCACAGAACGCACCTTCGGCGGCTACATATCGGTGTACGATTTCCAGCGAGCCGTGGATGACGGCGCGACGGTGCCGCTGTACTACGAAAACCGGGGAGAGAAGATTCTGGACGTGAAGGACAACCCGGAAATCACGGATCGGATTCTGGACGCCATTGAGCAGGCCGACCTGGATGTGAACCAGCAGGATAAGCTGGAGCAGGAGTTCGCCAAGGAGATTCACCTCCTCACTGCCACCCCCCGCCTGGAGCGCATCGCCCAGGATTTCGCAAGGCACTACTCCGACCTGTGGACCAGCGGCAAGGCTATGTTTGTCTGCCTGAATAAGGTCACCTGCGTTCGTATGTATGATCTGGTGCAGAAATACTGGGCTGATGAGATCGACACGCTGAAGGAGCGAATCAAGAGCGCGTCCCAGCAGGAGGCTCAAGAGCTGGAACGCAAGCTGCAATGGATGCAGGAGACCGAGATGGCGGTGGTCATCAGCCAAGAGCAGAACGAGGTTCAATCCTTCCAGAAATGGGGACTGGATATTCAG
Source organism: uncultured Oscillospiraceae bacterium (assembly GCA_910587395.1). Taxonomy (GTDB): domain Bacteria; phylum Bacillota; class Clostridia; order Oscillospirales; family Oscillospiraceae; genus Enterenecus. The sequence goes on from CAJULJ010000184.1 coordinate 951, forward strand.
AGCCATCGGGCGAAGATGGAAAAGCGGGAACTGGACAAGGAGTTCAAGGATGCCGACAATCCTCTCCGTGTGGTGTTCGTCTGCGCCATGTGGCTTACCGGCTTTGATGTAAAGTGCCTGTCCTGTCTGTATCTAGACAAGCCGCTGAAAGCCCACACGCTGATGCAGACCATCGCCCGGGCCAACCGTGTGGCCGAGGGAAAGAGCAACGGTCTGATTATCGACTACATCGGAATCGTAAAAGCGCTGCGAAAGGCGCTGGCCGATTACACAGCCAATGGGAATGGCACCGGCGGCGCCGACCCGACTGTGGATAAGGAAAAACTGATCGCCCGCATTCTGGAACTCATCGCCTCCGCAGAGTCATTCCTAACAGAGCGGGATTTTACGCTGCAAGCGCTGATTGACGCCAGAGGCTTTGAAAAGCTGGCTCTTCTGCAAACGGCGGCCAACACAGTGTCCGCCACCCTGGAGGAAAAGAAGACCTTTCAGACCTATGCCTCCGAGCTGGCGCGCTTGGTGAAGTATGTGAACCGGGAGGATGTGGAGACGGATGCCCGGCAAAAATATGAGGCTATTACCGCCATCCACAGACTGCTGAATCGAAAACGCCGGACGGCAGACAATGTGGATCTGATGGTGGAAATCAACCGCATCATCAGTGAGTATGTCCAAATTGAGCAGGCGGCTGAGGGGATCACACCGTCCCGTCAGTTTGATATCAGCAAAATCGACTTCGATCTGCTGCGCCGGGAGTTTGCCCATGCAAAGAAAAAGAACCTCATCCTGAAGGATTTGCAGGACCTGGTCTGTGAGCGCCTGGACAGGATGCTGCTCAGCAATCCCAATCGCATCCAATATCATGAGCGGTATCAGGCAATCATTGAGGATTACAACAGCCAGCAGGACCGCGCCAATATTGAAAAGACCTTTGATGAGCTGATGAAGCTGGTGCAGAGCATGGATCAGGAGGAGCAGCGCTATGTGCGGGAGGGATTTTCCAGCGATGAAGAATTATCTCTCTACGATATGCTGTTCTCTGAAAACCTCTCTAAACAGGACATCCAGAAAATCAAACAGGTAGCGGTCGACCTTCTGCAAAAGGTCAAATCTAGAATCGCGGAGCTTGACCACTGGACCGATAAGCAGGAGACAAAGGCAGCCATTGACAACCTCATCCGCGACACGCTCTGGAACGGACTTCCGGAGTGCTATGATGAACTGAGCATTTCTGGTTACCGTCAACGAATTTATGAGTACGTCTACACTCGATACAAAGACGTCGCATAAAATCTGCCACATCAGGCATACTCAAATTTTGCTTCGCTTAAACAAAGAAATACAGGCCATCATCAAACACCCATCAAATCATCTGATACGATCATCCGTCA
>CAJULJ010000185.1 GCA_910587395.1 uncultured Oscillospiraceae bacterium
TGGGCTTGTACTTCTCGTACTGCGCCCACATTTCCAGCCGTTCATCCAGGACAGCAAGACGGCGTTCCGCGCCGACAATCTGCCCACGGAGATCGTAATAATCTTTGTTCATAGCAGAGACTTTTTCATAAAGTTCCTGCATGGAATTGATTCCGTTGCCCTGCAAAAACGCCAGCAGTTTGGCGTTCTCCTGGAGGGCCTTAATCTTACCGGAACGAGAACGGGCTTTGCTGCTGTTGACCTTGGCCTGGGCTTCATAGAGACGAGCCACAAGGCTACTGCCGTCCTGGGGCTGGTCAGCCTCAGCCTGTTCCTTCGTCCAGTTATAAATCCGGGTGATGCGGGCCTTGAGTTCCTTTAGCAGTTTGTTATCTGCGGCAATCTGGCGGTTGACGTTCCCTTTCTCCGTCTGGATGCCCTTCCGCTCCATCTGCGAGGCGGCAACGCCCATGTGGATGGAAGGGATTTTTTCAACGCCCTGCCGCTCATAGCTGCGGTGATCTATCCGTTCCGGTCGGCCTGCCGCTTCCAACGCTCGGTTGGCGTAAGCGGCCCACGCCGCCCGCCACTTCTCGACGTTCTCCCGATTATTCCAATCAGTGGTATCCTCCCGATGATTCTTCCAGCCGCTTTTGCCGTCCGGGATGCGGTTGCCCTGGCTGTCCAGGTCGTAGACTTTGCGACACTTCGGCCCCCAGCGTCCGTCCGGTTTCAACGGTCGAATGGTCAGCAGGATATGAGCATGGGGATTGCCGTCACCTTTGTCATGGAGTGCAAAATCGGCGCACATCCCCTCCGCCACAAAGTTATCCTTGACGAATGACCGGACAAGGGCCAACTGCTCCGCTCTGGACAATTCCACGGGAAGGGCAACTTCGATTTCACGGGCAAGCTGGGCGTCGCTGGCCTTTTCGATTTGCTCCACGGAGTTCCAAAGGGTGGAGCGGTCTTGAAACTCTGGCGGGGCGTGGGCGGGCAGCATGATTTCCGTATGGACAACACCGGGCTTATGCGTGTAGTCGTGGGTTTTACCGTCCCACTCATTTGTCAGCCGTTCACCGCTCCGGTAGGCGGCGGCAGCAACAGCCGAACGGCCCACACTCCGCTTGATGATTTGAATGGGACAGTGAAAAATTGCTATCGCTTCATTCTCCTTCCTGCTGGTAAAAATCAGGGGTTTGGGGGCGGTAGCCCCCATCGCGTCCGTAGGACGCAACAGCCCCCGGCAGGGCACACGGCACCGGACACGGTGTATAAGTGCGCCGTCATAATGACGGACTTATCCCTCGTCCTTCGTTTCCTGCGCCTTTCTTGCTGTCTCCGCTGCTCCAGGCAGGCGGGAAAGGGCGATTAGGAACGCCTTGATTGCTTCGCCCTCCATGCTGGCGGTGAAGGGAAACACACCCTCCATAATCGCGCCATGCACAATCAGGCGATGATTCCGGGCATGGCGCTCTGCATCCCTCTGCTTGTTCAGCAAAATCTTTACCTGGTTTTCGTATTGGCGAGCTTTCTTTTCTGCCTCGGCCTTCTGCTGCAACAAGGATTTTTCCTTATCCATGATGGGATAGACCTCCTTTCTGCCAGAGGACAAGTGGGTACTTGTCCTCTGGCGGTGATGGAGCAAATGCCCCTCACTGGGTAAGCCACTAAAGGGGCCAATCATTAGGGTGGTTTTCAAAGTATTTCAAGAATTTTTTTCGGACAGCCTCTATGCTTTCAAAAGCTGAAACCTTGGAGCATCTGCACAGCATACCGATCTCGGCGTAACTGTAACCGTACAACGCATAAAGCAAAAAACGCTCTCGCTGAATCGCTGTACAAGTATCCAAAATGGACAGCAACAGTGCCAGGGTTTCCCGCTGGCAAACAATGTCCTCCGGGGTAGGCTGGTAAGGGAGCAGGCCCTCGGTGGCAGCTATGTACTCGCCAAATTCGCGCCCATCCCAGTGCCGCCGTTTTTCGTGGGAAAAATTCTCGGACTTGTGCTGAAATTCGTCATAACATTCGGCTACTTCGCCGCTGACTTCAACGGACACCATGCGCCCATTGATTTTGATGGTAATCTCCATCTTGATCTTCCTCCGTTCAGATTTTTGGCTGGGGTTTGGTCTGAACGGAGAAGGCGGGGAACGGCATTGAGGCATGATCCCTCGACGAAGCAATAGAAATGCACCTGTCTGAAAAGCACAGACAGGTGCATAGGAATTAAAGTAGCTATTTAGATGATTGGACAGTTCATACTCATGAATGGAAGACTCCCAAGCGGTGGCCTGGCTTTTTTTGACGGTACGACATCTATCCGATGCGGTCGAATTGCTATGTGTTT
>CAJULJ010000186.1 GCA_910587395.1 uncultured Oscillospiraceae bacterium
TTGCTGTAGATGGAAAAGTCCCCTGCCTGACGGCATCGGCAGGAATGGGCGGCGGGCATATCCCCATGTTCCCCATCCGTGTGGGCACCATAGAGAGCGGCACCGGCTCCGAAGGCCAGGGCCACCGGGTATATTCAGCGGATGGCAAGAGCAAGACCCTGTGCGGGAACGGCGGCGGGGCCGGGGCGAAAACCGGGCTTTACACCGTCCCCACCGACTGTCCCGCCCTGCGGGTAGCGGAGGCCACCGCCAAGGGCTACACCGACATTCTCCCCGGCGAGTGCGTTGACTTGACCATGCCTAACAGTAAGACCCGCAGGGGCCGCGCCATGAGGGAAAAGGCGAACTGCCTGACCACCTCCTGCCAGTATTATCAGTATTGCGGAACGCTGGACAGGCCCATCTACGAAGTCCGGGACGGCCAGATCACGATAAAGGGCCAGCAGTACCCCATCAAGCTGATGGACGGCTACTATATCATCCGCAAGCTGACGGTGCGGGAGTGTATGCGGCTCCAGACCGTGCCGGAGGGCTTTGTGTTCCCGGTCAGCGATACCCAGGCGTATAAAATGCTGGGCAACGGCTGGACGGTGGATGTGATCGCCCATATCCTCTCCTACTGCCCCGGCATCACCGTGGAACCGCTGGAGGTGCTGTCCATGTATGACGGCATGAGCTGCGGCCACCTGGCCCTGGATAAGCTGGGGGCCACCATCCTCCGCTACTACGCCACCGAGATCGACAAATACGCCATCAAGACCACCCAGACAAACTTCCCCGGCACCATCCAATTAGGCGACGCTTTTCAGGTGCGGGAGGACAAGTGGTGGTCTTTTTTTGAGCAAGCAAAAGGAGTGTGACATTATGGAATTGACGTTTCAGGCCGCGACCCCTGCGGAGCGGCTTTACACCACCGGCCAGAGTATGCAGCTCAAAGGCCAGACGGGGTGTGTCGGCCATCTGCGGGCCGGAACAGGCATGGACGCCCAAGGTTTCCTCAAAACGTGGCAGAGCCACCGGCAAGACTTGGACACCGAGGAATTTCAGGCGGAGTTTGATAGCGTCCTGAACGCCCTGGTGGGCGACGAGCAGTACGGCGGCTTTTTGAAAAGCCGTGACGCCATGAAGGACTTCTGCCAGCAACACCCGGAGAGCGGCTTTGATGATGGTTTCGCGTTCGGCTTCCGGGCGGACACGGCGCAGTATTCTTACCTGATCCGCCTAAACCCCTACAAGGAGGAGGAAAACCTGTCCCTCTACTGTTACCGCCGGGACTCGCTTGAACGCCACATGAAACAGGCTGAAAAAGGTATCCGCTTCATTACCCCGCACTATGAGGAAAAGTTCAGGATTGCGGATGGCGACATGATACGGATCAGGTGCCCCGATGGACGGCAGCTTGACCGGGAATGCCGCTATATCGACGAGTGTCATGTGGAGGTGGGTAAAGGCTGGGACAACCTCTACCACATCTGCCAGTTTGCCGAGCTGATGGAGCGCAACGGCAACTCCGTAATCCCCCTCAGAAATTCGCTCCCGCTGATATGCTACGGCAAAGTGCCGGAGAAACGGGCCATCGTCATGTTTGAGCGGGGCTTTGACGGCTACCGCTCCGCGTCTTTTGCGACAAAAGGCCGCACCAGTCAGAAGCTCGTTGACGAGCTGAACGGCGAGTTGGGCGTGACCAAGGCACAGGCGGCGGCGATGCTGGCCGGGGCCATGCGGGGCTGGGCTGACCCTGCCGCCGACCCGAAGAACTACGATGAGCAGGGCCAGCCTATCAAATCCAGAAACCGAGACAGGGGTGATGCCCGATGACCGAGCAGAAGCACCTTATTTGGAGCAACTTTGATCTGGACTATGAGGATTGGCGGGAGTTTTTAGAGGATGAGTACCCGGAGCTGTCCGAGGACGAGCGCATGATGCTGATGTACGACATCAACAGCGGCTACCTGGATGATGAACGTGCGAATCTGAACATCCAGCTTGACCAGCCCATCCTCATTATTGCCGATCTGGGCCTCTGGACTGGACGGCACATGGGCTATAAGGAGATCGCCAGCGGCAACATCCGGGACTGCCTTTACAGCGACCGTGGCATTGACTACTCCACCTGGTTTGTTGACAAGTTGGGCGACCTGCGCTGTGACGCCATCCACCATGACGGCACAAACCGTCTGCTTTACCGCACCTATAAGCCCGGAGTACGGGAATCTCAAATTGACCTGCTGAAAGAAAAATTGTATTACGGCACAGCGACCCGCGCCGATATTACCCGGATCACCCGCAGGCTGGGGGACGAGATCGGCAAGGTCTACGGCTGGG
>CAJULJ010000187.1 GCA_910587395.1 uncultured Oscillospiraceae bacterium
ACGCCCCGGCCAGTGCCGCGGCGGTACGGGAAGACTGCCGCCCCTGTTCCCATTCCAGTTCCATGATTGCTGCCTCCGTTTTGAATATCTGCTGTCAGGGATAGCTCTCTATCCCCTGTGAATGGGGATCAGCTTCGTTTCAACCCCCTTTTGAAACAATCATTCCGTCCCGAATTTCCAGTTCGCCCAATTGATCCAACACATCATGCCGGTAATCTAATTCGTCCTGATCCTCGTAGCCACGGAAATACACGGTTTCGATAGCGTCTCGGTTAAAGAAGAACATGGATTGCGGATCTACAATTCCTTCCGGATAGTAACAGGCAGAGTAATCATAAATGATATCAGAACCCGCCTGTGCCTGAATGCGTCCGCAAATCATAATCCGCTTGTTTCCGCCTTTCAGAAGAACGACTGACCCAATCGGCAAAAATTCGTCTTCATTGTATTCAACAGAGGTATTGGACACCTCGCTTGTTCCCCCATTTTCTGGAGGATTACCAGATGGAGATCCTTGATTACTACAGGCCGCAAGCGATATAAGCAACGAAAGCCCCAGCGCAACAGCAAGTAATCTTTTATTCATGCTCATAGCAAATTCCCTCTAAACATAAGCAATACTTGATATTTATTTGTTTGGGCGCTTTATCACGCCCGGATATTCACTCCGCCCCCGCCGATAGCCGCAAGGAAGTCCCGCCAGCTGTCCGCGTACTTCTGATAGGCGGAACTGCCCAGGCTGGAGGGTTTGCCGATCTGCTCCATCAGCCGGTTTACACTTTTCTCCAGCGGCGAAACCTCCTTGGCATCGGGAGCGGTGTAGAAGTTCTTCCAATAACTCTCCATGCTGATGCCCCAGCGCAGGGCCTGAGGATTCCGGGCAGTGGCCTGGGCGGTGATACTCTGCCCGTAGGAGGCCCCGGCGCGGATAGCCCCGGCCCCATCGCCGCCATTCTGCCGGAAGGCGTTCAGCGTGGCGTCGTAGATGCCCTGGAACACGGAGCGATCCACAGGGGCGAATGTCCCTTTGGGTTCGCCAGGGGCAAGGTGGCTCTCCCGTTGGGCAAGCGCCTGGTCCAGCGCCGTCAGCGCGTTTTCGTGCCCCTGAGCGCGGCTGTTCCGAAGCAACGCGGCCATGTTTTCGCTCACCAGTCCCTTGGAGATCATCGTCTCTGCCTTCATGTCCGCCAGGGACAGGCCCAGCGCCAGCGTTGCCTCGTTCCGCCCGCAGAAGGATGCATCAAAAATCTCCGTCCGGTAGCTTTGGGCGATCTGCCCGGCGGCGGCCAAGTCCTGCACCGAGTATCGGGCCTCGCTCTGACCGGCCTTGTCCGCCGCCCGGAGCTGGGAGGCGATATAGGCGTCGTGGTTCTTCAGCCATACGCTGTCGGGGCCGGTCTGCTCCACGGCCTCATGGACCTGCTTCAACGCACCCCGGTACGTCTCCTCTTTCTCCGCGAGAATGGTGGAAAAGCTGTCCCGGACTGCCTGGGCGTCGCTGTCGGAGAGACCCAGATTGTCCTGCAAAGCCTGGGTGTAGCCGTCGATCATCCCGGATTTCCCGGCCTGATAGACCTCCTCCAGCTTGGCAAGCTGGGCGGTCAGCTCCTCGCCGGTGTAATTGCGCTCCAGCTTATCCCGCGCCGCCACATAGCGGGAAGCCAGATAGTCCAGCCCGTCCTCCAGCTCCTCCGGGGAGGTGGCTTTGAAAGCGTCCAGTTCCCGTGTCAGGGCGCTCCAGTCCACCGAGCCGTCCAGACCGTTCTGCTGCAGGTCCTGTATGTAGGCGGAGATCACTTCGTCCTTGGTGGGGCCACCGTCCTGGATGCCCAGGTCCCACCGGGCCTGCATCCGCCAGTTTTCCAGAAACTCCTTGGACTTCTCCGGATCGTCCAGGTCTTTCAAGTTAAAGGTCTGCGTCTCCTGCCGCCAGAGATACTCCGCCGCATCCCGGATGGAGTAGTCCTCCCGGTAGCCTTGCCGGGCGGAGAAATCCGGGTTCAGCAACTGCGCAGAACCTTGAACCACGCCGTCTTTCATCCATACGGCATCCGAGTCGCTTTGAAACCCCGCATGGGGCGCACCGGTGGTGATCCGGTTGGAGATGTTGTTGGAGATGATAGGAAAATTTCCGATGTTCATGGGGGTTCCTCCTAAAAATAGATTCATAGAGATTGCAGAATTATCTGCATTTATTTTTCATCAGACCGATAAACTGGAAGTTACTTATTTAACCGTATCCAAAACCCTGATACCAAGAATTTCAATCTGATATCCATCTTCAAATGGTTTAATTTTCTCCTCTTTTTCC
>CAJULJ010000188.1 GCA_910587395.1 uncultured Oscillospiraceae bacterium
ATCCCGGCGTATCGAGAGCCTGAACGCAGTGTCTTGCTATGGATAAATATTACCACAAATCTTTTGAAAAGTCAACTAAAATGCAAAAAATACACGGTTTGTTCACATCTTTTGTGCCAAAGTCAGTATGGGAGCGCGAAGTCAGTATCACGGCTCGTCTTCTTCGTCCTCCCACTCGTCATAGGCGTATTCCTGGCGCTTCTTTATGATGTGGAGCGTGGCAAATACGCCGGCCACGACGGCCAGGCCGATCAGAAAGATGACTGCCGGAAGCGGCAGGCCGTCCTGCTGTTCCGCTTTCTGCGGACTGTCCGGAGCCTCCGGCACAGGGTCGGGCGAAGTGGATGGAGGCGGATCGGTTGGCGCGGGTTCTGCGTCAGGGATCGGGGTGGTGGAGTTGATGCAGCTCAAGGTATAGGTCGTACTGCCGCCCAGGTCCATGGTCAGAATGCCGTACTCGTCTACCACAACCGGAACAGGAAAGATACCGGCGTCGGTGCGTAGCTCAAACTCCACCCCGGCCCAGCGCGTTCCTAACTGCAGGACCAGTTGGTCGGGCTGCTGCACAATTTTCGGCTCAGTGCCGTCGGTATCCGCATAGGCGGCAGGGGTTAAAACGGCGGTCAGCACCATGACGGTTATGAGCATGGGAAACAGCCGGTTTTTTCGCTTTTTTGATCTATTCATCGGTTTATCGCTCCTTTGCAATGGATAGCAAAAGGGCGGAGCCGTTTTACCAGCTCCGCCCGTTCAAAGATAACATGGATCCTATCAATTTGCTCGAATTTATACTGTTTCACTATCGGCAAGGACGGTCCCTATGTCCCTCCCCCCGTAAAGTACGCGGGTGATGTTCACGATTTTGCGGTCGTGATCCGGCGTATAGAACACACAGTAATGGTCTACCGGCATAACCCGCCAGCCCCGGCTATACCATGGCTCCTTTTCATACCGGCGATACCGCTCCGGCATCCGGTCGAGGGCGCAAATGTTTTCCTCCAGTCTGGCAAGCTGCGCCGCAGCGTTTTGGACCGATTGCAGCTCGTAGGCGATATACGCAAAGATGCCGCGCAAGTCCTGTTCTGCCTGAGCCGCGATCTCGACTGAATATGTCATATACCGTAGTCCTTTCGGATTTCGTCAAAAACCCTGTTTGCCGGTCTTGTCCTGCCCGCCAGAACATCTTGGTATCCCTTTTCCAATTCCTGGTCAAGTTCCTGTGCGGTCAGCTTGCCCATATCCACTACCCTTGCCTGCGGCAGCTTCATTTCAAAGGGGATGCCACGCTGCAAAATGATTTGCTTATAGAACATATTGATCGCGTTAGAGACCGGGATACCCAGCGCAGCTAAAATGCTTTCCGCCTGTTCCTTTACTTCCGGCTCAATGCGGGCGTAGAGGTTTGCTGTCTTTGCCATGTGAGACACTCCTTCCTGTAGATGGCAAACTGTTTCCCTCATATTATACCACTATGTCCGCACAATAGCAATACATTTTCAGAAGCATGTGGTCTGGGTTGACTTTCCATGCTGCCGCACCGTACATGAGTCCAAGCTGAAAGATTGAAATCAGGACCTTCTGACATTCAGCGCACGGTGGACATATGGGTGATGACGCCCCAGATACGGTTGCTCTCGTAATTGATGCCCAGGATGCGCACTGAGACACGGCAGCCGCGGGGCGGCCGGCCCCGCTTGGGATAGGTACACAGGCAGTCGATGCCGCCGTCCAGGGAGACAAACACTCCGGTAGTATCCACCATACTGACTGTACCCACATACAGGCTGCCCACCGCATACTTCTTCAGCGCTTTCTCATAGGGGTTCTCACCTGCCTGCTTGACAGATGCAGACACCCGGAGTCTGCTGCGGTCGGACCGGTCTACCTCCAGCACCCTTACCAGCACGCGCTGTCCAGACTGGTAGTGGGCGGTGGCGTCCACCCACCGCTGGTAGGACAGTTCCCGCAGGGGGATGTAGCACTCCGCGCCGAACAGGTCCACGAAGATACCCGCCCGGATTACAGAGACCACCCGGGCCTCGGCGCAGATGCCCGCATAAATCTGATAGTTGCCGTCCCGGTCGGTGCGGAAGTAATACTCCTTCCGTTTCATGGCCATGGCCTCCAGACGACTGGCCGCCACGATGCCGCTCTCCTGGTCGATGCCCTTGATGATGTAGTCCACCTCGGCGCCCAGCCGTTTGTTAAGCAGGTAGTGCAGGACATCGCCCTTGGGCTGCCCACGGTAGTCCTCCGGTTCCTCCACCGCCTCCAGTACCGGGATAATGACCTTGT
>CAJULJ010000189.1 GCA_910587395.1 uncultured Oscillospiraceae bacterium
CCATGCGCTCCTGCACCTTGGGATGGATGACCACAGCCTTGCTCCCAGGCGGGACATTGCCCAGAGCGTGAATCTCCTTGGGCGCGGTAAATCTGCCGTCAATGGAGCCATAGAAGGGATTGGCCCCGGTGGGTTGCCAATTCTCTAAAGTTTCCTTGGCTTTGTCCCCGTCCTGGTACAACAGGTAATGAGGGTAGTCGTTCCGTGTTCTCCAATAGCCGCTACTGGCGTCAAAAACGTGGTAGTGGATGTTGGGATACTTGGCTTTCAGCATGGTTTCCAGGGAAGGGGCCTCTACCGCCTCCGTTCCTGCGGCCTGCACCTGTCCGCCGGAGCGAACCGCCAAATCCATCATCAGGCTGGTGGGCATCGCCGCCATACCTGCCAGACCGCCCAGGCCGGTGGTGAACGTGTCGGCCCTGCTTCTGCTGGCCTGCGCCGCCATATCCATGAAACTGCTGCCCCGCGTCCCCGTCTGCTTTGTTTCGCGGGTCTTTGTGGGGGAGCTGTATGTCTGTGTCCCGTAACTCGGTTGAATCGTATTGCTCACACTATTTCCTCCCTTAAAGCAGCCCCATCAAAAGTTCTGCGGCGCTGACGGAACCGCCGTTCATACGGAGTTTCATCATCAACCGCCGTTTCGCTGCGGCTTCCTCGGCAAGTTCCATATATTTTTTGTGGCGTTCCATGCGTTGCTCCCAAAAACTGTTTTTTGAGCGCAAATGAAATTCAGAATCATTTCCAACAGGCCATGAATCAGCTCTGTATTGATTGAGGTCTGTTCCAACGGTAATCAGAATAGAACAGTTTCTCGGAGCAAAAGAAGCGCCCAAATCCCTTTGAAGCAAGGAGAGAACCTGTGACCTATATTCTGGATCATCTTTCATAGCTTGAAATGCCGCGTCCGATATATTGACAGCCGCATTACTTACGGTCGGATTGCAGACTATTTTCGATAAGTCCTCATAAAACTCTTTCTTAAAGAGCTGCATTTCCTCTGCTTCGGATAGCACCGTTTTCTGCTGAGTGGATTCGGTGCTGTTAATTTCCAGAACATCCGTTGTGCTTCTGCTGGCCCGTGCCGCCAGATCGAGGAAACTGCTGCCCTGCGTCCCGGCCTGTTTTGTTTCACGGGACTTTGTAGGAGCGGTATATGTCCGCGCCCCAAAACTTGGCTGAATGATATTGCTCATCATATCGCCCTTTCCTTTACATCACATATTGAGGAAGAACATATTTGTTCCTGCCGGTAAAGACACTCCCGGCGTGATCGCAGGGGCAGATACCATCCGCATTTTCAGCAGATCGCCAATGTTGGAGAAGGTTTTTTCCAGCGCCGCCGTTTTTGCGGTGCGCTCCCACATGGCCCTGCGCTGTGCTGCCGCCGCCGCAGACTGCTCCTGATACTGCCGCTGCTGTTCTGCCTTTTTCTTAGCCTTTTCAGCATTGATCCTGTTTACCTCGGCCACACGCTCCGGGGAATCACCACAGCCGCCGATATAGGTTACACTTCCATCTTCATGGATCACCACGCCGCAAGGTTCGTAGTTAAGGCCCTGGGCGGCGAACTGTGCTTTCAATCTTGGAGTGGCATTGAAAAAATCATCAATCTTCTGCTCGTAATATGCTGCTTTTTCCGGGTCATTCGCTATATCCTCTAAAATGTTGGGTGCAATCACAACGCTGTTGCCGTTCATACGACTGCCCGCTTTTTGAAGGCTGGCTTGGTCTTTCCCGACACTCTGAACCGTAATCTGTCCATATTTACTTTCCAGGTGCTTCTTATAGGCTTCTACGTTTGAGGTTTCAACCTCGTTGGTGACTTCCGACCTGCTGCTGATTTCCAGCACATCCGCTGTGCTTCTGCTGGCCCGTGCCGCCAAGTCGAGGAAACTGCTGCTCTGTGTCCCGGCCTGTTTTGTCTCGCGGGCCTTTGTGGGGGTACTGTATGCTCTTGTCCCATAATTTGGTTGGATGATACTGCTCATAAGCTGCTCCTTTCCTGCAATAAAACCGTTGCGGAAAATTCCCGCTGATTTGTTCTCAATTCCAATTCTCCAAAATACTTCTCCGCCTCCCGGCGCACGTTGGCAAGGCCGATACCGTGCATGGGAGCGTCCTCTTTTTTCGTTGTGACAGGCAAACCGTCCTGCCCGAATACCACCTCACCCGCGAAAGAGTTTTTGACCTCGATCAGAAAGAAACGTCCTTTTCTCTTTCCAGTCAGTACAATAAAACGCTCACCCTCGTTGACCTTCCCGGAAGCCTCCACCGCGTTTTGCAGCAGATTTTGAA
>CAJULJ010000190.1 GCA_910587395.1 uncultured Oscillospiraceae bacterium
CCAGCACCACACTGAGGGAGGCGGCGATGTGGTCCTTGATGAGCCGAAGCCACTCCATCTGCTCCTCGGTAAAGTGGACGGCGCCGGCGTTGCGGCGGAAGGACCACTGCTGGAAATTGTAGCTGACCCGCTCGGCAAAGGGGACAAGGGTATCCGTCGCGCCCGTCTCAAACCGGATGAGGGATACCAGGTCGGCCAGCTGCACCATCGTCCCCCTCTTCACCTTGTCTGGCTGTTTGATGGCATAGCAGTCCCACAGCCTGTCCACTGTGATGTTTCGGGCTTTCAGCTTTTCATACAGCGCCTTGAGCTTGGCAATCGCCATGGGGCGGTCCTTGTACCTCTGGTCGTAGATAATGCGCAACGCGGTGATCTCGTCCCGGTTTTCCTGGATAAACTCTCGGAAGGTCTCAATGACCCGACTGGCGGTCTCCTCCTGGCTGACGTCGTACCCGGCATATAACACCGTATCAATGTTCACATTGTCAATAATCTGCTCGTGGTTCCGGCGGACGTTTTCGATGTAGTCCCGCACCTCCGGCCTGTGGAACGGGGCGGCGGCGGCAGAGGAGAGCTCCCGCTGGGCGGCATCCAGCAGGGCCTGCTGTTCCTGGGTGGGTTCGCCCTCCTCTGGCAGGGACACCCCCGCATGGGCTGCGATGACGTCCGGGTCAAAGGCGTCCAACAGAGCCTGGGCGGTCTGACCGGCGGAGGCCCCGGTGATCTCCTGAAACTCCTTCCGCTCAGAGGGTGTCATTTGGGCATTCAGGCGGACGATGCGGCTGGCCAGGGAGGTGAGGGTGTCCTCATCCTTCGCCCCCAGCGCCACATTCATCATCAGTTCTTTCAGGGAGACGGAGGGCTTGCGCTCCAGGGCACGGGTGTCCGATTTCTTGGATCTGGTGACGCCCACCGCGTCCACGATGACAAAGTGATCCTTGTTCTCTGTGGCGGAGGGAGTCACCTTTTGCAGATCATCCTTGCTCAGCGTCCGGGTTCCCCGGCCCTTCATCTGCTCGAAATAGTTCTTGCTCCGCACGTCCCGCATGAAGATCAGGCACTCGATAGGCTTCACGTCCGTTCCGGTGGCAATCATGTCCACAGTGACGGCAATTCTGGGATTGAAACTGTTGCGGAAATCAGAAAGGGCTCCTTCCGGGTCATCCGCAGAATAGGTAATCTTCTTACAGAATTCGTTACCCTCGCCAAACTCTTCCCGGACGATTTGGATGATGTCGTCCGCGTGGCTGTCAGTCTTGGCAAAAATCAGCGTTTTGGGGACCTCGCTTCTGCGGGGAAACAGGATGGTGTACAGGTTTTCCCGGAACGCCCGAATCACAGTCCGTATCTGGCTGGGGTTGACGATATCCCGGTCAAGGCGGGAGGGCACATAACTGACGTCCTCGTCCATCTGCATCCAGCGCTTCTCCCGGGACAGGCGGTTCCGATATTCGATCTGCTGTTTTACAATATATCCGCCATGCTGCCCCACTTCTGTCTCAATGAGAAAGATGTCCTCTCCCACATTCACGCCGTCGATGATGGCCTGCTCTCTGGAATACTCGCTGACCACATTTTCGTGGAAAAAGGCAAAGGTGCGTTTGTCTGGCGTGGCGGTCAAACCGATGATAAACGCGTCAAAATATTCCAGCACCTGACTCCAGACGTTGTAAATGGAGCGGTGGCACTCGTCCACAATGATGCAGTCAAAGAATTCCGGCGGATATTTTTCGTCATAGACCACTTCCTTCGGTGCCTTGCTGTCGGCGGTCACATATCCGCTGAACGGGGTCTCCTCTGCGGACTCGTCTAAATCCTCACCCTTCAAGATGGAGTACATCCGCTGGATGGTGCTGATGTAGATTTGCGTATTAGCCGGTATCCGGGAGGATTTCAGGCGGTACACGCCATAGATATCGGAAAATGGCCTGGGATCGTCGTTGGGGGTATAGGCCAAAAACTCCCGCTCTGCCTGTTCCCCCAGACTTTTGGTGTCCACCAGGAACAAAATACGGTTCATCTTTCCGAATTTCAAAAGGCGGTATGCGGCGGTGATGGCGGTAAAGGTCTTGCCCGCTCCGGTGGCCATCTGCACCAATGCCTTCGGCCTGTTTTCAGCGAAAGAGCGGTCCAGCTTGCTGATGGCACGAATTTGGCAGTCACGAAAGCCGGTGGTGTCAAAGGGGGGAAAATGCTTCATGTTGTTGCGGATGGTATCCGGCGCGCTTAGCAGCGCCCGCAGTGTCTCCGGACGGTGAAAAGAGAAAACGGTCCGGGAGCAGTATTTCA
>CAJULJ010000191.1 GCA_910587395.1 uncultured Oscillospiraceae bacterium
GGCAGCTCTTTGCCACGAGCGGAAGCCCTCCGCAGAATACCCAGACAAGCCTTCGGACTCAAATAATACTTGTCCGGCACACTGGCCTGCAAGATCGCCGACAAGGTAGACGCGGCGTCTTCGCTGGGGGACTCCCCAATGTTGCGCATCGAAAGTGCGGTACGCAACGCTCCATCGCTCTCCCATGTAAATGTCGGCGTAGGGCCAGCGGTCTTTCTCAGGCATAGGCACCTCGGCCCCCGGCTCGATGATGCCGATGACCGCTTCGAGGACCGCTTTGAAGTCGAAACCCCGGTTTGAGCTGAAGGCCCCGACAACATTCTCCCAGCAGATCCACCGCGGGTATCTTCCATTGGTGGCACACCTCATTTCTTTGATAATGCGGATGGCCTGGTAAAACAGCGAGGACTGAGCGCCATCCAGCCCAGCCCGTTTGCCCGCGATACTCATGTCGGTACACGGGGAGCCGAAGGTGATGATGTCCACCGGCTCGATCTTCCCGCCATCCATCTGAGAAATGTCGCCGTAGTGTTTCATGTTGGGGAACCGCCTGGTGGTCACCCGGATGGGGAACGGCTCGATCTCCGAGGCCCAGACCGGGGTGACGCCAGCCAGTAGCCCACCCAAAGGAAAACCCCCGGAGCCGTCAAACAGGCTACCGAGGGTCAAAGAGCTATTTACTTGATTCGGACTCATGGCAGCCTTCTCCTTCCTGACTCTTTTTTAGCTTTTCCAACTGTTTCCATCGGAATTTGCGATCTCCTGCAACCAGCATACCGCAGTCCTCTAACTGAAATCTTCGCTCAAAATCATGGACAGTGTGTCCGTCAGGGTGGAATGTCACTGGACTGTCACTGTCCCATTTCAACATCAGCGACCAATATTCCGGGTATTTGTGCCGCAGGATGCGGAGCTGGTCAATGCCTTGGTTATGGCAGAACCAGCAGCCGCCACGAGTAGCTGTGGTGTAAATCGGCGACAAAAGGTCATTGGCCTCACACCACTCCCTGCACATTGCCTCTGTCCACCCGGCTGCGACAAGAGGACTGACCTTTGTATCCGATAGCTGTCCAAAGCGCCCCGGTTCGTCAGATGCGATGCCGAGATATTGAACTGTGTCCTTTGCCCTCGGCAAAGGTTCCGTTTTTAGCTGGCTCTGACAAATTGGCCCTTTCGTCATAGGCCAGCCGTGATATTCTCCGCTCCGTTTACTCTTATCTGACATAACGCGGTAGATGATGTCGGATTCAAAGGTCTTTTTTCGCCGTCCATTCAGCGCCGCCACCTTGAGGTCTCGCTGACACCACGCGCCCTTTTGGTAGGGGAACCCGCGATTTAGACCGATTCGATCTTCAAAACCCGCCGCTTGCCTTGTGATTGGCTTGTAAAAACACCGCTCATAAGTGGTCATGGCACAGACGTGTTCCACCTCAATACCCCAGCGTTCCAGGATGATGGCATCAGCTTTGGCCTTGAACTCCACCATTGGCGGTAAGTCGGCTGGGATGGTATCGGTCGCCCAGACCTCGGCGTGGACGATACGATCCAGCGGCCAGCCCAATTCCTCTATGGCTCCAAGGCATCCAAGGCTGTCTTTGCCATAGGAGAGACTGAGGACATACTCTTTCCCGTCAGTCCTGTTCATTAGCATTGGCAACCTCCTCATATTTGAGTTTCTGTCCATCCCGCTGGACGGAAACGCCATCGGCGGAGCCGACCTGCTCGATGTACCGCTTGACAATTACGTCGCAGAACTTCTCGTCCAGCTCAATGGTGCAGCAGGAGCGGTCGGTCTGCTCACAGGCGATCAGCGTGGAGCCGGAGCCGCCGAAGGGGTCCAGAACCAGGGTGTTGCTCATGCTGGAGTTCATGATGGGGTAGGCCAGCAACGGGATCGGCTTCATGGTGGGGTGGTCGCCGCTCTTTTTGGGCTTATCGAACTCCCAGATGGTGGATTCCTTCCGGCCCGTGTACCATTGGTGCTTGCCCTTTTTCTTCCAGCCGAACAGGATTGGTTCATGCTGCCACTGGTAGGGAGAGCGGCCCAGCACCAGGGACTGTTTCTTCCAGATACACGTCCCGGAGAGCCGGAACCCGGCGTCCGCAAAGGCGCGGCGGAAGTTCAGCCCCTCGGTGTCGGCGTGGAACACATAGATGCTGGCGTCATCTGCCATCGCCGCCTCGGTGTTCTGGAACGCCGCCAGGAGGAACTGGTAAAAGGCATCGTCCGCCATGTTGTCGTTCTTGATCTTCCCGGCGCTGCCCTCATAGTT
>CAJULJ010000192.1 GCA_910587395.1 uncultured Oscillospiraceae bacterium
AAACTACATTTTTTCCTCGGCGTTTTCTTTCATTTTATCACTGGCGCTGACAGTGGCCGCGCCTTCGCCTATTATGACGTTCAGGCCAAGGATTGGCGGGTGGACAGTGGGACATACATGGTGGAAGCCGGCTCCTCCAGCCGGGACATCCGGCTGACGCAGGCGGTAAAAGTCCGGGGGATGGCCCCCAACACGGTGCTGAACGAAAAAATCCCCGCCTACTGCGATCCGGCCAGCCAATGGCCCGTATCCAAGGAGCAGTTTGAGATTGTGCTGGGCCACCCGGTGCCCCCGGAGCGGAGCCTGCGCCCCTTCACCACCAACTCCACTCTGGGCGAGGTTCAAGCCAGCTTTGTGGGACGGTTCTTCGTCAAGCAGGTCAAGGCCAACATGGCCAAGCAGTTTGGTGGCGGTGACGGAATGGATGAGTTTACCAAAATCATTGACGCCATGCTGGAGGATATGCCTCTGCGGCAGCTGGCCATGCTGTCCGGCGGGGCCATGACCCCCGCTGTGATGGACGGGCTGGTGGAGATGATGAACGGGCGTTTCTTCCGCGGTCTGAAGAAAATGCGCGGGTGACTTTAAGATCAGCCTATACTTATGCGAAATCCCAGTTCTATGTACAAAAATTGTTCGGAAATAGTGTTTTCGTAGTGACAAGCCAAGTCTCGTTGACAAACGAGATGCAGTCAAAAATCCCGCACTTCGGTGCTGGATTTTTGCACATAAATTCATAAAATGCGGATAAATCAAGAACAATTATTCCACATTGAAAAAATCGAGAGGTGTAAAATAAAAATAACGCGCCGGAGATGCAAATCCGCCGAATTTTGGAGTTTTCAGAAACACGCATGACTCGAACTCCCAGCGATGACACCATCTACGAGTGGGAGAACCCCAACGTGGACCGGAGCAAGAACACTGCCCTGATCGCCCCCGGTTTTGGCAGCCCCACCAGTTACCTCCCCGGCAGCGGCGAGTACCTTACCCCCAACCTCGTCCCCGGCGCACTATCCGGCGGCTTGGTCAATCAGGTGGGCAGTGCTGGAGCCAACGCCACTGGCGGCGCGGCGGGCAGTTCCGTCATCCCCGGCCAGTACCCCTCGGTGAGCGGCAATGTCACCATGACCCAGATCCCCGGCGGCAGCCCCACCGACATCGCCCAGGGCAACGCCACAGGCGGCTACACCGAGGTGACAAGCGACCTCTATTACAGCAACAGCAGCCTGGGGACGCTGAAGATCCCCGCCATCGGCCTGACCGTCAAGGTCTACCAGGGGACGGACAGCGCCGCGCTGAAGAAGGGTGCCGGTCACTTCACCAACACCAGCATCTGGGATGGCAATCATATTCGTTTCCTCCTACTTAAACTGAATGCCATTCCGCTCAGAGTGCTTTAACAATACTGCCGCAATCACCAATACGATTGTTTCATAGGTAAACATCGAAAGCCAGATCGCCCCATTTCCAAAGATACGAGGCAGAATTAAAATGATTGCCGAATTAAGGACTACACTCCTTAAAAGACTGATGCCTGTGGAGAGGGCGGACCGTTCTGTGGAATACAGATAGGCCGAGATCATGACATTGATTGCCATAACAATAAAGCCAAGGGAAAACATGGGATAGATCTGCACAACGTATTCCGTTGTCGCGGTGTCAGAGCCAAACAGGGCACAGACATTTTCTCTGAGCAGAACAGACAGTATCGTAATAATGACGCTGCCGCCAAAGCTGATCATCAGTCCCGACTTAAAGTAGAATTTCAAGTCCTTTTCGCTTTTTGCTCCGTAGCTCTGCCCAAACAAGGGCTGCAAGCCCTCACTTGCGCCAGTAAAAATTCCCATTGAAAGGATCGCTATGTTGCTGACAACCGAAAATGCGTTCACGCCAAGATCACCGATTCGTTCAATCAGAACATGATTCATGCAGAACTTCATCATCGGAGTAGCCAACTGGCTGACTCCCTCCGGCAGACCGTGAGCTATGATTTCCCGGAACAGGCCCATATTCAGCGTAACTTTGCCGAAACGGAGATTCCCGTTGTTGCGGGCGAAATGCGTCAGCATGATCAGTAGGCCGATGGTCTGCGAGATGCCGGTGGCAATCGCCGCACCTTTTGTCCCCATTGCCAAAGGAAAGACCAGCAGCCAGTCTCCAAAAACATTGCAGACCGAGGAAACGATCACTGCCATGCCTACCAATCCAGGGGCATTGTCATTCCGGCAATAATTTTGTAATCCCGCAGATAGAGCAGCGGGGATGATAA
>CAJULJ010000193.1 GCA_910587395.1 uncultured Oscillospiraceae bacterium
CCTTGTTGTTTATATTATATGCTTTTTTCTTCGATTTTGCAAGGATACCTTTTTCTGAATAGCAACAACGCGCAATTCGTCCAGGCGGGGCTGTGCAGCCCGGTTAGGACGCAGCACCATGCTCCACCAGATAGACCGCAAAGTCATACTCGGTCTTGCTGATCTTATACACATACACAAACCCTTCCTTATGCAGTTCGTATTCAGTTCTGGGGTTGCTCTCCTTATACTCGCCCCCGCGCTTGTACCAGGAAGTAACGCCATCCTTTTTCTGCGGCACCCAGCCGTCCTTGATACAGTTGATAATAAACTCTCGTCGAGTCGTTATTTTACCGTCCACGCGGATACTGGTATCCATCAAGGCTGAAACCTGGCCAAAGCGAAGCGGTGTCATATCGTCAACCCAACCTAAGTATTTGGCCTTCTCAGCCGCAAGCTCTGCCTGCGCCTTCGCCCGGTTCGCATCTTTTTCCGCCTGACGGGCTAAGGCCTTTGTGCGCTCCTGCTCCGCCCTGCGGGCGTAGAAGTCCTCCCGGTGTTTGGCATAACGATCAGCGGCAGCCGGGTCAAACTGACGGATAAACTCAATTTCCGCGTTACCAATAAATTTATCCTGCTCCATACGGTCATTCAATTCGAGGTACATATGGGTCATGCTGTCCACTCTGCAGCGGCACATGGTATCCGCCACCCGCTCTACGGTGTAGCATTCCGGGTGAGACAGCCACTCAAACCGCAACCCATCGCACTTGCCATCAAAGAACACAAACAGCTTAAACTCCAATTCTCCCCAGTCATTTGGGAAGTCTTTGCTTTTATACAGCGAGCCAATCACATGCTGCACATCATACCAGTGACGGACTACCTTGTTGCCATCCTTACCGTACTCGATCACGCGCCGGCGCTCAAACGGGGTCATCAAATTATTCAATGTCATAATACACGCTCTCCTTCATTGAGAAAATAGATGTTATTCTTGCGATATAACCTGTTAACAGGGACCGCCCTCCGCACCATGAAAAGCACCGGCTGGCAATACCCACTCAGACTGCTCTACGTCATTCAGTGAGAACACTCCGCTGGTTAATTGGAAAAGTGCTTTTGGATCATCGTGACATACGCAGCTCACCGCATCTCCTATGTATTCCGCCAGAGTCATCTTATTGTCCAACGTGAACCCCAGAATCCGTTCGTCCGACTCCACGGCGCTGACCCAGTCCGGGAACAGCTCCCGGATACCGGCCCAGTGCTTGGGCAGACTGAAAATGCACATAGCACAGGAGCAACGGTTCCATCCGGCGGCGTAACAGGGATGGGGTGCGATGTGCCATCGCTTGATGATCTCCCAGACCTGGGCCTCGTCCCAGTCGATGACACTGCGCCACTGGTGGACCAGCCTGTGGGATCTGGCAGTCGCGTTGGTACGGTGGATCTCCATCTCGTTGTACTTAGAGCGTCCAGCGCTCTCCTGCCGGCGTTCCCCAGAGATAATTAGCAGCTTTGTGTCCGCTACAGTATCCTCAATGTGGGAATACAGCTTGTCCTCCACTTGGGCCTTGAGCGCACCGGAACACCATCTTCCCTGATGGCATCCGGATTTTGCAGGAAACTTCATGCGCTCACCGTCCGCCCGGAGGCCGTCCATACTGCGGATCAGGGTGTCTGCCACCTCACGTTTAAGGTTGGGGCTGCAGTAGCGCCCACTGGAGATACTGCCCTTCGCAGGGAACTTTCTGCAATCGCCTATCTCCTTCAGTTCGTCCATCGCTATGTTGCGGATCACGGAGTCCGCAACCATAATCTTGAGGATGGAACTGCACCAGCGTGTGGCCAGATTGCCGCTTTTGGCGGGGAATTTCATACGGCGTCCCATCTGTTCCAGCTCCGCCTGCTCCACACTGCTCAATACCGCCTCACGCAGCTGCGCGGAGCGGATCTGCTTCTCAGACAGCTTGCATTCCCGAACGATACCGCTATCCGGTTCAGTATATTGGATTGGCCAGCTTGCGCCCATCCGGTAGACCTCGCCCCAAAAACCATTGACGCGCCAGGATGTGCGGAGGACAAGTCCCAGATACTCAGAAACGGCTCGGACATAGGCCTGTGTGACGGGCCAGTCCATTTTTCGGTCCGGGTGCCCTCCGTCAATATCATGGTGCCAGAGTTCGATCCGTTCCCGTGGGACGCCACGCTCCA
>CAJULJ010000194.1 GCA_910587395.1 uncultured Oscillospiraceae bacterium
TCCGTCATAAGCCCTGCCCTCCGCCGTTGCTCCGGTGGCGGTCAGCGGGGCGGGAGTGACCTCGAAGATGTCCATTTCAGTACAGATATTGCTTTCCGAGCCAGGCCATTTCACGGTAACGTGATACAAGTAACTCCCAACTGCCAGCGTCTCCGGCAGGGTAAAGCTGGCTCCCGTCCCCTCGGCAGTGCTTCCATTAAGGGACCAGCTAAAAGTTGCCCCCGGCAGGGTGGAGGAACAGGTTAGCGTGATCGGCTTTCCATATTGCATAGTTTGGCCGTGGGCCGGCGCTGTGAACGTACCATCCGTTTTCGTATAGCCGCAGTTTTCACAGCTGCGCCGGATGGTAACAGCGTTCTCATTATGTTCCGGCGTCCACGAGCCGTAGGTATGCGCCTCTGTTTTGGTCCTGCCGCAGAACTGACAAGCAGTGATGTGATGCTCCCCGCCGCTGTCGGGCGTATAGGTGTACTGACAGTCCTCCGCAGCTCCCGCATACCCGCAGGCCAGACAGGTCATGGCGTGGGTTTCCGCACCTTCATTCGGCGTGCACTCGCAGACACCCTCGCCGGTATGGTTGCACTTCTTCACCGTCACTGTGCCGGTCAGCGACTTATTGCCCAGCACACCCGTAAAGGGGGTTGTGCCGCTTTCGTCAAAATAGGCGTACCGGGTGTCGCCGCTGTGACCCAGCAGGTCGCCGAGGGTGAGGGATGAGGATTGGCTCGCTATCGCAATCGCCGCCGTCCCCCCGGAGTAGGTCCCGCCCTCCAGCGTGGCAGTTCCCAGCACAGTAAGAGCGTTGCTATTTACGGAAATAATCTCGCCCGTTCCTCGGATGGTTACGTTAGAATCTCCATAAGTATAAATGGCCATCCCAGAGCCGGTCATGCGGATTGTGTGCCCGTTCAGATCCAGGGTGCAGGTGACGTACTGGCCGACGACAAGCCTCTCGCTTCTCTCCAGATCCCGCAGCAGCGTAAGCGTATAGATCCCGTTTACGGTGTTGAGGGTCGCCTCAAGCTGCGCCTCCGTCAGGAGCGTGCCATCCGGTTCCATCCTTGCCACGGCCGCCGCGCCGCAAACAGTGCAGGTGAGACGGTTCTCGGTCCAGTCGTGGGCCTCGGCGCCGTCGCTCTTGCCGCAGGCCAGACATGCGGAGAGGCTGTGGGTGCCGTCGCCCTTGTCCTGAGGGGCGGTTGTGTCCGGGTGGGTACATTTCACTACGGCGACGGGGCCCTCAATGTCTTTTTGGTCCAGAGTCAGCGCCACGGGCTTGCCGTCTCGGCAGAAAGCATAGCCCTCCGCCAGGATGGAGGACAGGCCGTTTTCGGCGTGTATATCACCGAAGGTTCCGCCGCTGAGCGTAGCGGTACCGCTTGAATACAAGTTCAAGCCCTTGCCGCTTTCTCCCACGCTCCCGCCGGTGACGGTGACGCTGCCGTAAACTTCTATGGCGTGACCGCTGCCGCCCTCCGGCAAAAGCGTTCCTCCCTCCATGCGAAACTGTCCGAATTTGCTAGATACAGCGACACAGCAGCCAGTTGGATCGGTATTTTTCAGTGTGCCGCCCTTCAAGGTCAGGGAGTCCCTATTGACATAGACGAGCGCGCTGCTTTCACAGTTGCCGGAGAGGGTGTAGCTTCCGCAGTCCAGGGTAATATCACCTCCGGCGTGCGTAAACAGGGACACTCCATCCGGGAGCTTTACGTCGTCCAGCAGGGTGAAGGTGGCGCCCTTATTCTGGTTGGCCCCCAAGGCCTCCTTCAGCTGATCCCCGGTCAGGTAGGTGGTGACGCCCTTCACCTCCATCTTAATCTGGGCGGGGCCATCCTCCTCCGCCGCCGGGTCGGGGGCATTGGCCCCGTCCAGCGCCTCTTGCAGCTCGTAACAGCGGGAGAGGTCAAGCTGCTCCTGTTCCTCCCCGGTCAGTTCTGCAAACAGTGCAAGTATCTGATCAAGCTGCGCCCGCACCTCCGACCCATTCTCCTCCGTGATGCTCCCCACCTCCGGCAGGGCGGCAATCAATTCCTCTATCGGGCAGATGCGGCAATCATAAGTACACGGGCTGCCTTCCCCGTCCTCTGACGCAGGCTGGTAGCCGCAGGATTCATCATGTGCCTGATGGTGCTTGCAGATGCCGGTATCTTCCGGCTTTTGGG
>CAJULJ010000195.1 GCA_910587395.1 uncultured Oscillospiraceae bacterium
CCGGGCGGTGATGGGCTTGGCCCGGTCGGGGGTGAGGTAAGACAACCGGCCCCGGCTCTCCTTGACGGTGATGCCTCGCTGCAACAGCCGCTGGGCAAAGTCCTCGAAGCTGACAGCCACGGCGAGGATGGCTCGGATCTCCCGGCGTAGCTTTTCTTTATCCGTTTCAAACTTGGTGGGCAGTTTACCCTGGGCGGCGTTCTCGGTGTCCAGAGCAAGCTGCCCTTTCTTCTGCGCCCAATACTCCCGTTCGGTGACACGGCTCCTGCTCCCGCCCAGCAAGTCGATCTGGTACAGCCCCGCCTCCTGGCACAGCTCCATGACCTCGGCCCGGAAGTGGTGCATAGCGGCGGCGGTGCAGCGGTGCTTGGCCCCGGCCTGGGTGTCGCTGGCCCTGTCCATGTACGGCTTGCGCTCCACCTCGGCCACCCGCAGGGAGTTGATGACGATGTGGACGTGGATGTTGCCGCTGTGGTTGTGACCGTCCGGGTGGGTGCAAATCAGGGCTTGGTGTCCGGGGAACTGCTCGGCACAAAACCGCTCTCCCAGCTCCTGGGCCTTGTCCATCGTCAGGCCGTGGTCGGGGCCGTCCCTGGGGTCAAAGGACAGGATGTAGTGATGGCTTTTCACGTCCTCCCGCTGCTGGTTCTTGCCATAGCGGAGATTGGCCCGCATACAGGCCACGGCGAAGTCCTCCCCGCCGCAATTCAAAGAAGAAATGCGGTAGTCCTGGCGGGGGACAAGCCGCCCGTTCTCGTCCAGGACGGGCCTGCCGGTGAACTCGTCATGCTCAAAGGTGAGGTACTGCTCCGCCGCGCCGTAGTCGGCATTTTTAGAGCTTAAATGTTTCAGTGTTGCCAATGGCTTCACCTACCTCCCGAAGCACCTGGAACTTGAGGGCGGCGAGGTCGGACAGCTCCGCCCGAACATCGGCGGCGAGGGTGTTGTACGGCGCTCCGTACTCGTTGAGATAGCGGGCGATCTGGTTGAGGTTGCCGCCGATTTTCCCGTACTCCCCGGTCAGCCTCCCGATGGAGGCAAGCAGCTCGTCATTGACGGGGGACACGATGATGATGGGCTTGACGGTCGCGCCGGTGATGGCCTGCCGGATAAATTCGGACTGGCTCATGCCGTAGGCGGTCAGGCGCTCCATGAAGTCGGCGTGTTCTTCCTCGGTCACACGGGTCTTGATGATGCAGTTGCGGTGGGGTGTGTTGTAGCGTTTGGACAATAAACTTTTACCTCCTATTTTCAAATTTTCCTCGGGGCATAATTCGCCCATTATACACTTTTTCAATATTCAATTGTCAAGGGCGTTTGTCCCGGTTACTGTCTATGCAATGCCGGAGGGAGCATCGGCTTTGAAAAACACAATGCACCCAGGTGGTCAAGACCACTTGGGTGCAGAGATTTTTTTCCGATATTCACTTCTGGCATCGCTCATCGCTGGGGTCATTATAGGGCAAACGCAAAGAATTGTCAATGCGTTTTGGTGTCTACTTTTGTCGTATCCCATGAGGTATGCCGCTCTGCGGCGAATGCGGAAACGGCCTCCGTTTTCCGCCCGGTCAGGCGAGATCGCAGCGGGTGAGGCTGACGGGTTTTTGTGGCGCGGCAGCGCCACATCACCGGCGCGAAGCGCCGGTCAAAGGCGGGTTTGGGGTGGCAACCCCAACAAGTATCAGACCAGGGGGACAAATGAGCGGAGCGAAATTTGGGCCACGGGTCGATACTTGCTCTACACACTCTCTCCACTCTTCCTGATAAAATGGAAATCTTTTTTATTGCGCTCGACGCACTTCGTCTCGGTAGAAGCAGTCACCCTTGAACACAGTAATCAACTCCCTACGGTTTACCATAGCTTGGATACGCTTGGCAATCCACCAGTCGCAAATACCCAGTTGGTATCGGCCCAGCACCTCGCCGATAAGTTGACCCACCCGGAAAGATCTGTCATGGATATGGGCACGGATAAATGGGTCATAGAAGGCCTCTCCTACACTGTGCAGACGGCCATTGACAACGGTACGCAAGGGTGCATTTTCTTCTCGAAGCTGCGACCACTCCATAGCGATAGCTCTGCGGACATTTTTGGGGATTTCCCTCTCCAGAGACAGATACGCCGCCCAGTCCCCCGGAGACAGTTCCCCCCAGTTCAA
>CAJULJ010000196.1 GCA_910587395.1 uncultured Oscillospiraceae bacterium
CAGTCTGGGGCGGTCAGGCCCAGGTTCCGGCATCGCCTGAAGCCGCCGGAGGGCCGGCGGGAGCCACACTGTCCATTCCTCCGCTGACTGCCCTGTGGATGGTTGGCGCAGTGGTGCTTGTTGTGGTATTTGCCGTCCTGCTGGCAAAGAATTACCGGGCACTCAGAGCCGCCGTTCCCGTGGAAGACCACGCCGTTATCACGAAATGGCGGGAGGAGTACCGGCTGCTCCGGCCTCTGGCAATCGTCCGCTCTGACAAGGTAAGCTCCCCGGCCTCCATCGGCATCCTGCGGCCGCGCATCATCTTCCCGCAGGGGATGGATTTGGACAATGAGCAGCTGGTTCGCTATATCCTTGTCCATGAATACGTCCATATCCGCCGCTTTGATACGCTGTGGAAGCTGCTGGCCCTGTGCGCGGTGTGCGTCCACTGGTTCAACCCCCTGGTCTGGGTAATGCTGGTTCTTCTCAACCGTGACCTGGAACTGTCCTGCGATGAAATGGTTCTGCGGCATTTCGGCGGGACAGAGCGGGCGTCCTACGCCCATTCGCTGATCGACATGGCGGAGCGGGGCCGTCCCTTCTCCTTCATGCACAGCTACTTTAGTAAGAACGCCGCAGAAGAAAGGATAATTGCTATTATGAAATACAAGAAAACATCGTTGCTGGCCGTCGTGCTTGCCCTTGTCCTGACCCTCGGCATGGCGACCGGATTTACAACGGGGGCCGTGGCGAAAGAGAGCGATTCTGCCCTGCCGTCCGGCCAGCCCACGGCTTCCGAGGGCAGCAACCAGGAGGCTGGGCCGCAGGATACCGACAGCACTTTGGGCGGCTTGGCGTCGGTGAACCGTGGGGACGAACGCAAATTCACCCCGGAGGAATGGGCTGAGATTTTGAAAAAGGTCGAGGCCGGAGAAATCCTGCTCTTTGAGACAGCGGAAGAGGAGCGGGCGTTTTGGGCGGATGAGGACAATGCTGCCCTCAAGGAATCTCTGCTTTCAAAAGGGAGCAATAGTGTGAAGTGGAAATATCTCCCTATCATAGAAAGCATTCTGGCGGGAGAGGTCGAAGCAGGCACGATGCTGGGAGACGGCGCAGAGTACCAAGTCAAATTGGTTGAGGGCAACGGTATGGAGTACCAGTGGATCTCCGTGAGTGAAGTTTCCTGAGAAAAGGGCAAGTATGTTCTTTATGTGAAAAACATCGGGAAAACCAGTGCCGGCTTCTCTATCAGCTACCTCATTCAATAAAGGAAGCAAAGTCCCGCCGGCCCTGTCTGTTTGGTGGAGCCGTTTATAGGAGATAAGTCCAAAAGCGCCGCCTGTGTCACCATGACATAGGCGGCGCTTTTTCTGAAATGATTTGAACAGTTTGCTTGCCTCCCAGACAGCGCAGGAGAACGGCACAGACGGGAGCGCGGCGCAGGGGTAACGGGTTTGCGGAGCGAGACCGGGAGGGGGCTACACTTCCCCCGGCCTCGTTGGGTGTTACTGCGCCGTTGTTTAAGATAAGCAATCATCCAAAAGTTTATCTAACATTTCTGCACAAGAATTAAAAACAACCATTTCTCTACCAGATGGATTATCCAACTCCATATATCGGCCCGATGCTATTTCATAGACATACCAACTTATGTTGCTTTCTCCCAAAAAGAGATAGGCCCTTTGGCTCTCAACCTCATGCCATATTTCGTTTTGCTCTATCAATCCAGACACCGTATATGCCGGACTATCAAAAAAGTCTTGGTCAACCCCATACAAAATGTATCCGTTCCACTCAAAACCATTCGCACAAAGCAAGATATTCATAAATTCTTGGGGCGGCTTAATTCCGAATGAACTTTGAACATGAGTAGACCAAATATTGATAATGTCATTTGAAACTCCGGGATTTACACAAGCAAGCGAGTAACCACTGCTTATTTCTTGCACTTTTTTTAGCTTATCTTTCCACATACTACCCCTCCACATTGTCGCTTGGTCGTAATTGTGTTTATATCCATTTTATCACAGTCAATCGGAAATACAAAGCAAAAAATCTGTGCCTACTATGCAAACAGCTTTGTTCTGTGCTATACTGTTGTCCAGAAACAGACGGCTCTTTTACAGATTGGAGGCATAATGCCATGAAAAGAAAGTATGCCCTTGCCGCCGC
>CAJULJ010000197.1 GCA_910587395.1 uncultured Oscillospiraceae bacterium
CCCAGCCCAGGTTCAGCGTCTCCTCGATGGAGCGGTTCTCCTCATAGCCCTGGTTAACGTAGCGCCGCTCGAACTCATCGGCGAACTTGGCGTACAGCAGGTCGGTGGGAGTCAGCGCCGCCTCGCCCAGGATGGACATCAGCTCCTTGTTGTCCTTACCGGTGGAGTAGGCGGCAAAGAGCTGGTTCATGGTGTTGGCGTGGTCCTCACGGGTCTTGCTCGCGCCGATGCCCTTATCCTTCAGACGGGACAGGGAGGGCAGCACGTCCACGGGGGGATTGATGCCCTGGCGGTACAGCGCGCGGGACAGGATGATCTGGCCCTCGGTGATATACCCGGTCAGGTCGGGGATGGGGTGGGTCTTGTCGTCCTCGGGCATGGTCAGGATGGGGATCATGGTGATGGACCCCTCCTTGCCCAGCTGACGGCCGGCCCGCTCGTACATGGTGGCCAGGTCGGTGTACAGGTAGCCGGGGTAGCCGCGGCGGCCCGGGACCTCCTTCTTGGCGGCGGACACCTCGCGCAGGGCCTCGGCGTAGTTGGTGATGTCGGTGAGGATAACCAGCACGTGCATATCCTTCTCGAAGGCCAGATACTCGGCGGCGGTCAGGGCCATCCGGGGGGTGGCGATACGCTCCACGGCGGGGTCGTCGGCCAGGTTGGTGAACAGCACGGTGCGGTCGATGGCGCCGGTGCGCTTGAACTCCTGGACGAAGAACTCGGACTCCTCGAAGGTGATGCCGATGGCTGCGAACACCACGGCGAAGTTGGCGCTCTCATCCCCCAGCACCTTGGCCTGACGGGCGATCTGGGCAGCCAGGTTGGCGTGGGGCAGACCGGAGCCGGAGAAAATGGGCAGCTTCTGGCCGCGCACCAGGGTGTTCAGGCCGTCGATGGTGGAGATGCCGGTCTGAATGAACTCGTTGGGGTAATCCCGGGCGGCGGGGTTCATGGGCAGGCCGTTGATGTCCCGGTACTCCTCGGCCAGGATGGCGGGGCCGCCGTCGATGGGCACGCCCATGCCGTTGAACACCCGGCCCAGCATGTCGCCGGACACGCCCAGCTGGAGCGGGTGCCCCAGGAAGCGGACCTTGGACTGGGCCAGGTTGATGCCGGCGGCGGACTCGAAGAGCTGAACCACGGCGGTGTCGCCGTTGACCTCCAGCACCTGACCGCGGCGGATGGAGCCGTCGGGCAGCTCCACCTCGGCCAACTCGTCGTAGGTGACGTTGTCCACCATTTTGACCATCATTAGCGGGGACGCGATCTCCTGGATGGTTTTATACTCTCGGATCACAGCTCCTCACCTGCCTTTCTGACGACCTCGTCGATCTCCTTTTCCATGGAGGCGGAGATGTCGGCGTATACCTGGACGTACTCGTCGGCGGGCACGCTCTTGGCGCGGCCGATGCGCTCACGGGCGGGGATTTCGAACAGCTTGGCGGTGGAGGCGCCCTTGGTGATGGCGGTCCGGCACAGCTTGTCGTAGTCCAGGATCATGGCCAGCAGCTTTTCCTGCCGGTCGTAGGTAGAGAAGGAGTCGATGTCCACGAAGGAGTTTTGCTGGAGGAAGTCCTCGCGGACCATACGGGCGGTTTCCAGGGTGAGCTGGTCCGCCGGGGACAGGGAGTCCTTACCGACCAGCTGCACGATCTCGTTCAGGCTGGCCTCCTGCTGGAGCACGCCCATGGCCTGCTCGCGGTTCTGGAGGAACTGCTTACCCAGGTTTTCGTCAAACCAGGGCTTCAGGGAGTCCAGGTACAGAGAGTGGGAGGTCAGCCAGTTGATGGCGGGGAAGTGACGCTTGTAGGCCAGCTGAGCGTCCAGAGCCCAGAACACCTTGACAATGCGCATGGTGCCCTGGCTTACGGGCTCGGCCAAATCGCCGCCCGGGGGGGACACGGCGCCCACGGCGGTGAGGCTGCCCCGGCGGTCCTCCTCGGACCCCAGGCAGGACACGCTGCCGGCACGCTCGTAGAACTGGGCCAGACGGGAGGCCAGATAGGCGGGGTAGCCCTCCTCGCCGGGCATCTCCTCCAGACGGCCGGACATCTCGCGCAGGGCCTCGGCCCAGCGGGAGGTGGAGTCGGCGATGACAGCCACGTCGTAGCCCATGTCACGGAAGTACTCGGCGATGGTGATGCCGGTGTAGA
>CAJULJ010000198.1 GCA_910587395.1 uncultured Oscillospiraceae bacterium
GGCTTCCCCGAAAAAGTATCCGATTGGACGGTCATTTACTTTTACCCCAGACACAAAAACGTGCCTGGGGTACAGCGATAAGCCTGTAAATGAAATCCAATCCCTTTCGGGAAAGCCTGTAAATGGTGAAACAAGTAGTATATGATCGTTCCAATTAAACCGCTGTGCTGCCAGTGTAACTCTGGCAGGTGGGCTTGTCAAGGGGGAATTTGGCGAACAAGCCCGCCATCTTCAGTATGACGCTATCATTGCAGCAAAAGATTACGCAGCATGATTGAATTATCGCTAAAAATCTGCGATAATAGATTCCAATATGCAAATAAAGGAATGCGCACAATGAGACAGACTCCGTTTCATGATTATTACACGGCGAGAACACTGGAGGCACTTTCCTGTGAAGACAGCTTTATCCCTGTCTATGCTTCCGCCAGTAACAAAATCTACCCCTTCCAGATTGCGGCGGCGGACTTCGCCCTCCGCTCCCCATATCAAAAAGGCGTGGTGCTGTGCGATGAGGCCGGGTTAGGCAAGAGCCACGAAGCAATGCTGATCATCACCCAGAAATGGCTGGAGGGACGGCGGCGTATTCTGCTTGCCGTTCCCAACGCCGACCTGCTCTGCCAGTGGACGGCGCTGATGGAACAGTTCTATTCTGTCCCCTACACCGTGCTCTCCACCCGCGCCCAGTGGGACGCTTTGGCAACCGAGGATGAGCCCAATCCATTCCTTCAGGAGGCCGTTGTCATTACCACCTACGACTTTGCCGCCGTCAACGAAGAAATGGCAGGGGCTGTGCCTTGGGACTTGGCGGTATTCGAGGAGGCCAACGCCCTCTACGCCGTCTACCAGGAGGGCAATCAGCAGGCGAAAGCCCTCAAGCGCATCGCCGGGGGTGCCTTCAAGCTGCTGCTCACTGGGACGCCCATTGAAAAGAATATTATGGATCTCTACGGGCTGATCTGGTTCATCGACGAGACGGTTTTGCCCGACGGTCGGGAATTCCTGACCCGGTATCTCCGCCGCCCGGAACGCTACCCTGAGCTTGCCGAACTGGTTCGTCCCTACTGTTTCCGCACCCTCCGTATCCAGGCGGCAGATTACGCCAAGGTGCCCCGGCGGGTACTGCTGACCTACGAGTACGCCCCTTCGCCCCAGGAGCAGATGCTCTACGACCTGCTGTACGCCTACGTCAATCAGCCGGTGAAGCTGGCGTTTCCGGAGATGGATCCGTATGATCTGGCCCTGCGGCTGCTGGGACTGCAAGGCTCCTCCACCGCCGCCATTTTGCAGACCATCCGGGGCGTCATCCGGCGGCTGGAGCAAATACCCAATGCCGCCGGGGAAGTGGCCCAATGGCGGGAGATGGAACGGGCGGCGCTGGAAGTGAAACGGGAGGCCAAGGCAACAGAGCTGCTGTACGCCCTCAAGCTGGGCTTCGCCGCGATGAAAAAACGGGGTGGGGCGCGGAAAGCCGTCATTTTCACCGAGAGCGTGGAGACGCAGAAGATGCTCCTCCCGCTGCTGGAGGGCGCGTACAGGACCGCGCTGTACTGCGGCGGCACGGATTATTCCGCCATCCGGGCATTCAAGGAGGACGGCGAGGTCCTGCTCACCACCGACAACGGCGCCCGGGGCTTCAACCTGGAGGAAGCTGCCTTTGTGATCCACTACGACCTGCCCTACAACACCCTGAAGCTGGAACAGCGCATCGACCGCTGCCACCGGCTGGGGCAGGAAAACGACGTCCTCTCCCTGGCCTTTATCAACCGGGACAACCTTTCCGACGTGCGAAAGCTGGAGCTGGCCAGCAAGCGGACGCTGGTGTCCGGCGGGGTGTTCGGCCTCACCGACAGCGTGCTGGGCGGGTTCACCAACGACCTGAACGCGGGGTTCCGGGACGCGGAGAGCCGCCTGCGGCCCAGGACTCAGGTGGAGGCGGACTATCAGGAGACGCTCGTGCGCAACGAGGAGGAAAACCGCTGCGCCGTTTCCGCCGCCGAGGACGTGCTGTTCACCACCTTCAGCCGGGAGCTGGCACAGCGGGTCAACCTTTCTCCCAGGTACATCGACAGGCGGGCAAACGAGCTGAATGAGGCTCTTTGGCGGCTTGTAAAAATCTTCTTTTTGCGGTACAATGAGACAAAT
>CAJULJ010000199.1 GCA_910587395.1 uncultured Oscillospiraceae bacterium
GATGTTCAGGGCGGGATATATGTGGACAGCGAGGGCGTCCAGGAGGAATTTACCAGCGAATGGCAGGCCGAGGACTATCTGAAGCAGGTCAAAAAGGCCGTGGCAGACAAGGAGGCCGCTGAATGGCTGGCAGGCCGAAGCGGAAAGGAGCGCCGGAAGTTCAGCGGATGGCCGCAGCTCTAACAGAGATATACCCTCACCGCAGACACAGCCCCGCCGTTATCAGGTGGTGGTTTACCACCACATCGAAAACGGCATGGACGAGAAGCGGGAATATGAAACACTGCAAGAAGCGGAAAAAGTGGCGAGGGGCTACGTTGACGGCACGTTGGAGGACGACGGCTTTGCCTATGAGGGCGCGGCTGTGTACGACCTGCTGGAAAGGAAATGGCTCTCCGTCATTGGGAATTTCCCGGTGCCGGAAACCCCTGCCGAAAAAGAGGAAGTCCTGCCGCCGTCCACGGCTCAACACAAGGGTGTAAAGAAGGTAGCGGAGTACCTATTCGACCAAGAACGCATTGTTATCTTCCAATACCCCAACGGCCAATTTTATAATCATTATGGCTATGATGAACAGCGCGGTTTTTCCAACGTGACAGCGGGCGGTTTTGATACCTTTGAAGAAGCTGAAAAAGCATTGTATTCCCACCGGCCCAAAGCAGAAACGGTTTTAGAACCTGCTGAAAAAGCAGCAGATACGGAAAAAAATACGGAAAGTTTAGCGGATGGGCACGGCCCGGACGGTGATGGGCCAATCCAACCCCCACCTGCACCCCGGCACAGGGCCAAGGTGTCCCCCTTTGTCCTCCATCCCGAAGTCCCCAACGCAGACCGGCATGAATACCATATCACCGATGACACCATCGGCGCGGGGACACCGGGGACACGGTTTAACAACAACGTTCGGGCCATCCGTCTGCTGAAAAAACTGGAAAGAGAGAACCGCTTTGCCACCCCGGAGGAACAGGCGGTATTGGCGCAGTATGTCGGCTGGGGCGGGCTGGCCGATTGCTTTGACGAGCGGCACAGCAAGTACGCCGAGCTGAAAGCCCTGCTGGACGAGGACGAGTACGCCGCCGCCAGGGAATCCACCCTCACCGCCTTTTACACCCCGCCCGTGGTCATCCGCTCTATCTATCAGGCATTGGAGAACATGGGCTTTAAGACCGGCAATCTGCTGGAGCCGTCCTGCGGCATCGGCAACTTCATCGGTATGCGCCCGGAAAGTCTGACCGACTCCAAAATCTACGGTATAGAGCTGGATGGTATCAGCGGACGCATCGCCCAGCAGCTCTATCAAAAATCCTCCATCGCTGTCCAGGGGTTTGAGACAACAGAACTCCCGGACAGCTTTTTTGACGCCGCCATCGGCAACGTGCCATTTGGTGCGTTCAAGGTAACGGACAAGCGGTATGACAAGCACAACTTTTTCATTCACGACTATTTCTTTGCCCGGACGCTGGATAAGGTCAGACCGGGCGGCATTATCGCCTTTGTCACCAGCAAGGGTACGATGGACAAGGAGAACCCCAACGTCCGAAAGTATATCGCACAGCGGGCCGACCTGCTGGGGGCCATCCGTCTGCCCAACAACACCTTTAAGGCCGCTGCCGGTACGGAAGTGACCAGCGACATCCTGTTTTTACAGAAGCGGGAGGCCCTTGCCAGCGGGGAGCCGGATTGGGTACACCTGAATACCGATGAAAACGGGCTGAAAATGAATCAGTATTTCATCGACCACCCGGAGATGGTCATGGGCGAAATGCGGGAGGTCAGCGGCCCCCACGGGCCGGAAACCGCCTGCCTGCCCCGCGAGGGGCAAAACCTGGGGGAGCAGCTTGCCGCTGCCATCCAGAATATCCAGGGCACCATCACCGAGTATGTGATGGACGACCCGGAGGCAGAGGGCGAGGACAAATCCATCCCCGCCGACCCGAATGTACGGAATTTCAGCTATACCGTAGTGGACGGCGAAATCTACTACCGGGAGAACAGCCGGATGAACCCGGTAGAGGTGTCCGTCACAGCGGCGAACCGCATCAAGGGACTTATTGAAATCCGGGACTGTGTGAGGACGCTCATTGA
>CAJULJ010000200.1 GCA_910587395.1 uncultured Oscillospiraceae bacterium
AAATTGCTTGATTTACTCATTCGCTTTTTCATTCACAAGAGTAGAATGTGGATATCAAAATGAAAGACCTGCTAAGAAAAGTCAACCCCTAAATTGAAAAAATGGGAAATTTTCTGTGTCCAAGGAAAAGGGTATAACAAACCAAGCCACCGTCATTGGAAATTTTTGACACTGGCCTGAGAACGGTAATTTTGAGTCTGGATGTTAAGCCTTGGGGTTGTCCAAGTGGTGTTTCACGGTGGCGTAATAAATGCGCAGGAACTTGTTGGCAGAAGCCATCATGTAAACGCGGTAGGGCTTGCCCTCGGCACGCTTCTTATCCATGAACTGATAGACCGGTTCATTCTGCGGGGCGTTCTGCAAATAGATGCTCATGACAAGAAATAGCGTTCGCCGCAGGGAGGATGCCCCAACCTTACTCATCCCTCTGTGCCTGCCCGTCACGTCGCCGGAGTCGTTAGGCGGAGCGTCAATACCAGCATAGGCCACAAGAGCCTTCTTGGAGTAAAAACGACGCACATCACCGATCTCGGCGATCAGCTGCGGGCCGAGGGTTGGACCGACGCCGAACATTTCCATAACCACGGGATATTCCGGCAGCGTAGAAGCCAGCGCCTGCATCTCCTGCCTGAGCGCAGCCAGTGCGGAAGAGGTTGCCCTGAGCTGCGCCACAGCCTGTTCTACAAGCATCTTTGTGGTGTCAGCCATCGGCATAACGTCAACGCAAGTGCTGGCCTTGGTATAAATTTCATGGGCCTTTGCTTCACGGAAATAGTACTTGCGCTTTTTGCACCAACTCTGATATTTTTTGGTAAATGCCTTTTCAGAATGTTTGGAGACGCAGCCGCAGTGCCAGAAATCTTCTGCAAAGTCTACCCATTTCTCGTGCCCGTCTGCCCGAGCAGGACTGCTGAACAGGCGGTTTACGTTAGGAAAGGTCATATCCAGCAGGGCGATCAGGTTATTTTTCAACATGGTCTGCACTTTGGCATACTGCTGGTACTGACGATAGCAGCTCTTCAGCAGCAGCCGGGTCTTTTCCTCTGGAATATACCTCGGCAGCTTGAGCCAGCGATCAAGGCCATAATTCGCCAGTTTGACAGCGTCTTTCCTGTCGGTCTTAACACGTCTCAAATCGTCGTTCCCGTAGCCATGCACTCGCTTTGCGTTGACAACGGAAACATATAACCCTGCGTTGGTAAGCAGATTTGCTACCGGCGTGTGGTAATTTCCTGTGGCCTCCATGACCACACGGGTTTCACCGTCCAGGCTTTTGAGCCGCTTTGCCAGCTCGCTCAGTTCGCTGACGGTGTGACCTACTTCAAAGGGCGAGATGACGACATCTCCAAAAGGCCGCATGACGGCAACCGTACTCCTGTTTTTGGAAATGTCGATGCCTACAGAGTTCATACTCCTACCTCCCATACAAATTTGCAGCCGGAATCCATCTTTTTCTCGTTGCCGATTCAATCTATTGGGTGACGCGA
Source organism: uncultured Oscillospiraceae bacterium (assembly GCA_910587395.1). GTDB lineage: Bacteria > Bacillota > Clostridia > Oscillospirales > Oscillospiraceae > Enterenecus. The sequence continues at coordinate 1,488 of CAJULJ010000200.1, forward strand.
ACTCTATGGCTCAACCTGCTCAAATCGAACGCTACAACAAGAGGATAGCTGACAGTCTTTCGCACGGACATGAAAGCCCAAGGCGGTGATGATCAGCCAGTTGCTCCTCTTATTGTAACTCAGGCACGAGATGGAAAGAAAGCCGGACTGGCTGCCCGACTTTCCTGTCCAAATTTATTGTAATAGGCGGTGATATTTTATGAGGGACTATCTGAAAGGCAAGCGGTGCATGGTCTGGTCGTTTATGGGAAATTCCCGGATGTATCAGGCCCTGCGGGATTACGGCGACCGGCTGGATACGGTGGGGATTTTCACCTTTGAGGTGAGCGCCTCCGGCACGATCTCCGAAACCGGCACCAGCATTTCCTCCATGATGACTTACATCAACCGCTGGCCGCATATCCACTGGCTCCTTACCATTATGAACCACGGGACGGCCAGTATCTTTACGGCCCTGCGCAACAATACCGGCGGGGCGAAGGATACCTTTCTGTCCGAGATTGTCCGTATCATGGAAAAATACCCGTGGTGCGCCGGGATCGACATTGACTTGGAGCGGGGCGGCGGGTATGAAAACCGGGCGGCGGCAAACGC
>CAJULJ010000201.1 GCA_910587395.1 uncultured Oscillospiraceae bacterium
GGGTATATGTACTGGATGACGAGGGGCAGATTGAAAAAATAATATCAGAGATTGGAGGGATGATTGATGAGATACGAGCCACATGATTACCAGCAGTACGCCATCAGCTATATTGAGACACACCCCGTGGCGGCAGTCCTTTTGGACATGGGACTTGGAAAAACGAGCATCACGCTGACCGCACTTAATGACCTTTTGTTTGACAGCTTCAAGGTTCATAAGATTATCGTTATCGGGCCACTAAGGGTGTCAAGGCATACGTGGCCTGCAGAAATTGAAAAATGGGATCATCTGAAGGGACTGAAATACAGCGTGGCGGTCGGGACGGAAAGTGAAAGGCTGTCGGCACTCCGGAAACAGGCGGACATTTACGTCATCAACCGTGAGAACGTGCAGTGGCTGATTACTGAGAGCGGTATACCCTTTGATTTCGACATGGTGGTGATCGATGAGCTGTCATCCTTCAAGAACCACCAGACGAAGCGTTTCAAGGCACTGATGAAAGTACGGCCAAAGGTGAAACGCATCGTGGGGCTGACAGGAACGCCGAGCAGCAACGGCCTCATGGACTTGTGGGCGGAGTTCCGGCTGCTGGACATGGGCAGTACCGCACCTCCTACTTCCGGCCGGATAAGCAGAACGGGCAGGTGGTGTTTTCCTACAAGCCCCTGCCTGGGGCGGAGAAACAGATATACGGCAAGATATCCGACATCACGATTTCCATGAAGTCCACCGACCACCTGCAGATGCCGGAACTGATAAATTCCAGATACACGGTGTATCTTTCTGAGAAAGAGGATTCGCACTATGCGGATTTGAAGAAAGACCTCGTCCTTCAGCTTCCGGACGGCGACATCACAGCCGCCAATGCCGCATCCCTTTCCGGGAAACTGTCGCAGATGGCAAACGGCGCAGTCTACACGGATGCCGGGGAGACGGTCGCCATCCATGAGCGGAAGCTGGACGCACTGGAGGACATCATCGAGGCGGCGAACGGCAAGCCGGTGCTTGTGGCATACTGGTTCCGGCATGACCTGGAACGCATCACGGAACGGCTGCACAAGCTGAAAATCCCATGTTCCAAGCTGGATACCGACGGCAGCATCCGGAAATGGAACGCCGGGGAAATCCCGGTGGCGCTGATCCACCCGGCATCCGCAGGACACGGCCTCAACCTCCAGAGCGGAGGGAACACGCTGGTGTGGTTCGGCCTTACCTGGTCACTGGAATTATACCAGCAGACGGTGGCGAGGCTGTGGCGGCAGGGGCAGGCATCCGAAACCGTGGTGGTGCAGCACATCATCACGAAAGGCACCATAGACGAGCGGATCATGAAGGCGTTATCCGAAAAGGACACCACGCAGGCCGCACTGATCGATGCGGTGAAAGCAGACCTTAAGATATAGGCGGGGAGAGCCGCCTCCAGTCAAAAAGCAAATCAGAGCCAATCAATGAAAATCAATGACAATCTTTGAAAATCCGGGGGAAGCAAATATATTTTGATTGGAGGCATGGCTTATGAGCATTATCTGGAAGTACCTTGACAAACGGTCGGCGGCCGTGGATGCGCTGAAGGATTACAGCAATATGAAATTTATCATCGAACACACGGATGATGAGATAAAGGCGGCATATGAGAAGATGGGCGGCGTCAGCAGCCCGCAGTCTGACGGAATGCCCCGCACGCACAATCCCCATGCTGTGGAGGACAGGATGATAAAGGGCATCGAGGAGATTGATGTGCTGAAGGAGCGTTACCGGCAGGCGGTAGAATACATGGCGTGGTTCCTTCCGGCATGGGAGGAGCTTTCCGGGGATGAGCGCTATGTGCTGGAAACCTTTTATTCCGATGAGGAGAGGCAGACGGATTCCGTTTACGACATCTGCGACCGTTTCCACATCGAGCGGACATCCGCATACAAGAAAAAGAACCGAGCCCTTCAGAAACTGGTCACGCTGCTGTATGGGAAAAGCTGATGTCCAAAATCGCGGACGATTTTCCATATTGGACGTGGTACACTGTTATCATCGAAAACTGCATAAAGACAGACGGCCTTCGC
>CAJULJ010000202.1 GCA_910587395.1 uncultured Oscillospiraceae bacterium
GGGAACTCCTTGACCACATATTTGCCCACAGACAGAGAAAAACTGGCCCACCGGGAGTGTCCCGGTGGGCCGCAGTTCTCAACCAGCCTTGCTCTCTGCCCTCAGCCGCTCCCTTTCGGCGGCTACCTCCGTTTTCATCTCGGTTATCATTACCGCCAACAGCTTTTCGCATTCTTCCTCTGAGTCAGCGTAGATGTCCCGGGTGCGGTTTGTTCCATCGGGCCAGGTCACCGTGTACCTTCCGTTCCAGCGCCCACCTTTGGTCCGCCCCAAGTATCCGCTGCCCCAGTAACGGCGCTTGCCCCGCTGAGCCTTGAAGTCCGTCATGGTGTGGCTGGTTGTTGCCTGGGAGCTTTCTGTGGGAGTCTCCGCTCTACCAATGCCCCGGTCGATTTTTATGGCGGCTTGCCTTTGCATATCGCTTGTGACATGGGCATAGACGTTCAGCGTGGTGGCGGAGGAGACGTGACCGATGATGGTGGACAGCGTTTTCACGTCCATCCCATGTTCCAAAGCGTTGGTGGCGAAAACATGCCGGAGGTCATGGAAGCGAACCTTTTTGCACCCCGCATGAGTCAGGATTTTGCTCAGCCTGTGGCTGGCGGCTGCTGGAGCCAGCGGAGCGTCCTCCTTTTTGGGCGAGGGGAACATCCATCGGGAGGAGACGGTTTTCTTGTACTCCTTTAGCGCCTCGACCACAGGCGGGGGAAGAATCACGGTTCGGATAGATGCCTTGGTCTTTGGCTCCTGGATCAGCAGTTCCTCTTTGGTTCGATAGACCTGCCGCTCAATCCGCAGTTCCCCGGTATTGAAATTCAAATCGTCCCACTGGAGTGCCATCAGCTCCCCCACCCGAAGCCCGGTGGTCAACTCCAGCAGGAACACCTCATAGTATCCCTCGGCCCGGGCCTGGATCAGCAGCTTTTGCAGTTCCTCCCGGCTGAGCAGATGCATCTCCTTCCGTCTGATTGGCGGAGCCTTGCATTCCTCAATTGGATTCTTTACGATCAATCGCTCTGCCACAGCTTTTTCCAACGCCCTGCGGCAGAGACTGTGACAGTTGCGCACCATATTGTCCGAGAGACCACCGCCTCTGGTTTCTCTATGCAGCGTACGTCCATCCTTTCTCATCCAGTTGAAGAACCGCTGGAGGTCATTCATCGTTAACTTGTTCAGAGGAACACTGCCCAATTTGGGGCGGATGTAGAGCCTGATAAAGTCCTCATAGGATCGCTGGGAACTGGGGCGGAGCATTGGCTTACTGTAGTTTTTGTACCAGAATTCTACCCACTCACCGAAGGGCATATCCGCCCTGGTCTTGACGGCGGTTGCAGGAGCCACGGACTCTTTCAGCGATTCCAGTTTCGCCACGCACTCCGTCTTGGTCTTGGCCAGCACATTTTTTGTTTTAGGTAGGCCCTTGTCATCGTAACCGACGACCACTCGGCCCTCCCAACGCCCGTCTTTTCTCAGCCGGACTGTACCCTCGCCGCTTTTGCGTTTTCTTCCCACGGTCTCAGCTCCTCTCCGAAAATATCTGTCAGGAAATCTCCTACTACTTCCGATGCCCGCCTCTGCATGTCGCCGGTCGTATGGGTGTAGGTGTCCAGCGTGAACGCCGCTCTGGTGTGACCCAGGATACCCGATAAGGTTTTCACATCCACGCCCGACGCCAGAGCGTGAGTTGCGAAGGTGTGACGCAAGTCGTGGAAGCGAATATTCGGAAGGCCGGCCCGCTTCAGCAGGACCTTCAACCGGCGGTACGCGGAGCCAGGATCGGTGGGCTGTTCCGGCTTCAGGGGGTTGGGGAATATCCACTCAGTCAGTGCGGACTTTTTTCGCTCACGGAGAACTGTAACTGTACTGCCAGGCAATACGACCTTACGAGTACCGGCGTTGGTCTTGGTATCCCCAGTAGTCAGCCCGCCGCCATCTTCTCGGTAGACGGTACGGCAGATTTTCAGTGTACCGCTGACCTCATCGAAGTCCTCCCACTTGAGTCCACAGATCTCACCCCGCCGCAGACCGGTGGTCAGTTCCGTGTAGAAGAAGTCATGCC
>CAJULJ010000203.1 GCA_910587395.1 uncultured Oscillospiraceae bacterium
ATTTAGGACGACCCACCAAATAAAGGTGGGCCGTCCCTTTTCATGGCTTAATAGCCGGTTTTGGGGAGGGTGGGAACGTAAGTGGGTGTCAGCTTGCGGATGACGGTGAGCCATGTGGCCTGGGCAGTCTGCCAGGTTCCCTGGTACTTGCCGCCCACATCGGCCCGGTTGATGAGTTGGTAGCCGTTGGCCGCCGTACCGCTGACGGTGACGGTCAAAGTGGGATTGGCCACCGACTGGAAGCCCACGGGCACCTTGCCAAAGTCCAAATACACATCAGTGACATACTCCCCAGCCTGCATGGGGATAGCGTTCAGGCTGAAGGAGTAGTTGCTGCTGGTGATGAGATTGGACGCCAGCACCTGGTAGGCTCCGGAGTAGTTGGTCTTATAGAGAATCCGGTAATTCAGCCGAGCGCTGTAGGTTCCGGTGGTGAATGCCGTGGCCCGGGCCGCGTCGGTGGGAATGCGGTCATGCCAATAATAGTTGTCCAGCGGCACGTTGCTGGTATTGGCCACGGTGAAGTCGTAGCGCATCTGGCTCCCAGCCAGAACCTCGGCGTTGCCCCGTTTGGTGATGGTCACGCCCAGGTTGGAAGGCTTGTCGTAGTCGCTCACCTTGATGATCTGGCCGGAATACTCCAGCGTCTCATCAAAGGTCTTGCCGCTGACCTGCCAGTAGGCCGGGGCGGTCACTTCGACGATCTTGTACCGGCCCAGGGGCAGGGGCTTGGAGGCCGCTACACCTCGGGCGTCCGTGGTGATGTAGTCCACCACCCGGCCAGAGCGGGCCTCGCTGATCTCGTACACAGCGCCCTGAAGGGGAGCGCCGGCAGGGGTCCCGGTGACTTCGTTGTACTCAGCGGCGAATTTGTGGATCTGGAACTGGCCCGTGATGGGGACGTTCTCCCAGGTGATTTCAATGGTCTTGCCCGGCTGGACATAGACAGTCTTATACTCCTTGTCCAGTTCGTAGCCGGGAGCGGCCTCCAACTCGCGGATGGACAGCTTGCCCTTGCCCTGTACGGTCAAATCGTCGATATAAATGTAGCCGTTGTCGTCCGTGGCATACTCCCCAATGGGATTCTTGTTGGAATCGTAGACCAGGAATTTCACGTTATAAATCCCCAGGCCGGTCACGCTGTCAATCTTGTGCAGGATAATACCGCTGAATGGGGCGTTGGTCACGGTCAGGGTGGTTGTCTTGCCGTCCTGGACGGTGAAATAGTGGGGGGTGCTGTCGAGCTTGAAGCCCTCCGCCGCCTCGACCTCCACACAGTAGTAATCGCCCTCGTCCAGGGAGACATGGACCCGGCCACGGTCCCCGGTGGTCACGGTGTCCACCAGAGCGCCATCCATCTTCCGAATCTCAAAGGTGACGCCCTTGATCCGCTGGGACTTGTCCGCTTCGGACACCTTGATCAGCTCCAAGCCGCCCACAGGAGTGTTGTAAAACTTCAAGGTCTGAGCGTCACCCACCTTGATCTGGATGCTCTTGGGGCTGGTGTCGAGAACATAGCCGTCCAGGCCCCGGATTTCTTTCGCAATGATGGTCACACCGGGCTCCAGGCCCTCAATTACAATCCGGCCATTTTCATCGGTGGTGTACTCGCCGTTGTTGGCCCCCAGCACCTTGCCATTGGATTCAGTGACCAGGAATGTCACGCCCTTCAACGGAGTAGTGGTTCCGGTGATGTATTTTTCGATAATCAGCCGGGTTTTGGGGTCGTTCTCAAACGTGAGATCATTGCCGCCGTTGGTTCCGCCGCCAGTGCTGGTGTTTCCGCCTGGATTGGCCGTACCGCCAGTGGTTCCGCCGCTGCTCACGGAATTGGAGCCATTTTTCACAATAATGGTCTGGGGTGTGCTGTTGAGAACGTAACCGCTGGGGACTTTGGTTTCCACAACCACGATTGTACTGCCAGGCACGAGGCCGGTGACTGCCACAGCCCCATCCTTCCCGGTGGTATAGCGGCCCAGGACGCTGCCGTTGCCGTCTTTCACGGTAAACTCGGTGCCGGGGACCGGCTTGCCGGTCACGGAGTCC
>CAJULJ010000204.1 GCA_910587395.1 uncultured Oscillospiraceae bacterium
CCCTTCTGCTATGGTTATGAGCAAATTTGAAAAAACCGGGCTAATGGCATGACAGCCCTGTTTCAAAAAACATGACAGAGGGAATTTCGGTAGCCGCTACCAAAATTTCCTCTGTCGGTGCAATACCGGTCATCTCTCCATGTCCCGTTTGACGGACTGTGCCGTCCTGCGCTCCGCATCCTGTCTGGCAATCTCGGCCCTGCCCTGTTCCAGCTTGGCAAGGACGGACTCTCTGGCTTTCTCCTTAATCTGCCTGGTGGCGGCGGCTCTGACCTCCGGTTTTCGCAAAACCGCCTGCACCTTGGCAAGCACCTTTTGAGCGGCTTTGTGGATCAGCTCCTGCGCCTTTCCCAGCACCTTGCCGATCAGCCCTTTTTCCGCTGGGGAATAGCGCCGCTCCGGGGCCAGACACCAATTCTTGTAATCGGAGACAATCTTCTCATCCTGCAACTGCGTCTCGGCGCGAACGGCATCGGTCACAAGCTCCACGGCCTTGTCATAGGCAATCTCCGTGATCTCATCAATCAGGGCCTCCGCATCCTCCAGCCGAAGCGACACGGATTCCAATTCCAGCGATTTTTCTTCAATCGCGGTCTGCTGTTCTGCAATCAATTTCTTCTGCTTCTGGATGATATAGTCGTTCTTCTCCAAGTAGCTGCGCCCACGGTTGCCGGGGTCAGGTTCTTCCTCCACCGCCAGACCGTGCCGCTTGCAGATGTCAAACAGAATAACCCGGCAGACTGCATCGAAAACCATCTTCCGGTTGTTGGTGCGCCCCTGTTTTTTCTCTGGGTCAGGCAGTTCAAATCCAAGGGCCTCCAGCGCCTTTTCCTGTTTCGGCTCGACCTCGCCATAGCGGTTCACATAGTCGAACACATGACGCTCATGGATATGGGGCGTGGCCTCGTCCAGATGGAGCGCCCAGTCAATAACATGGATGTGTTCCCCGAAGCGCCGCTCTAACTCCATCATAAATTCCCCGACAATTTCCAGAAGCACATCCGGGGAAACGGAGTCCTCCATCGTGCCGATCTGGTAGATGGTTTCCTCCGGGCAGAAGCGTTTGTCAGCCAGCAGATCATCCACGCTCCGGTCACGCTCAGAGTGGCGGCGTTTGGCGTTCCGCTCATGCTGGCCGTCAAGGTAATCCGAGTAGCGGTTCAGATAAAAGGCCCGCTCCACATCCGCGAAGGACACCTCGCCGTCCTGCTGGGCAGGATAGGTCGCGCCCCGAAAGCAGTCCCAATAGATGTTCTGCGAAATTCGCTCCCCGTCAATGTGGTCGGCGTGTTCGGTGTTGAATGTTCGGTCATTGTGCGTTGATTTGTAGACGCCGCTTTTTCCGGCTCTCCCGTTGTGCCGGGTCAATCTTTTTGCCATTCTGCTCTCCCTCCTGTTCCTCATTTTTGCTGTTCCGGGAGTGGCCAGGGGCGGCGAAGCCGCCGAATCTGAGTGCTTTGCGCCAGATAATAACCCAGTATAAAGTGACGCAGAGCATCACTTTACTGGGCCAAGGGTTTCACCCTCTGGACACCTGAGCAGGCGTTGTCACCCTGCACCCGACCCAAAGGGCTTTGCCCTCTGGACACCCAGCAGGCGCTGCCGCCCTGCACCTGGCCCAAAGGTTTCACCTCTGGACACTGACCAGAAGTTCGCCGCTCTGGACTTGGCGCAAAGGGCCTGCCGCCCTCTGCACTCCCGCCGTTCTTCCCGAAACCCGTTCCTGCCCCTGTACTCTCAGCGGCGTTTTGTTCCCCTTGATACGCTTCATGCGATACTTCACCAGAGAACATATCTGTTTCGGACGGTCATTCTTTTTTCAAGCTACAATGCTGTGTGGCACAAACATCGTAGCAGAAAAAAGGCCACTCTCCCGTATATCCAAGAGGTAGGAAATCCGGCCTGAAAACCGGATATTTCCACGCTCTCGGAAATGTGGTAGAATGGCAGTAAAATCAGATGGAGGGCAACGATATGTCTTTGACGATACAGGAACGGATAAAGGATTTGCGGGTGGA
>CAJULJ010000205.1 GCA_910587395.1 uncultured Oscillospiraceae bacterium
GGGAGCCGGGTGCCGTTGCGCCCGGCTTTTGGCACTGTAAATCTACACAGTTTCCCTCCCCCGTCTTTGTGTAGTTTATTCTCAGAAATGACTTGCTATTACCTCCGTTTAGAGTGATTAATACACTACCGAAAGGGAAAACCACAAAAACGGAGGAAAAAAAGATGATTAGCTACGCACAGGCATTGAGAAGAGCACGGGCAGCCAAGAGCGACTGGAACTCAGAGGAGCGGATTTCCAAAGCGACCATCACCTGGGCTGATGCCGAATGGGAGTACGAAGTGGAGGTCGAGAACGAGGACATGACGGATTCCGAGTTCAAAGCCTGGGTCAAGGAAAATGCCGAGGACTTCGCCAAGGAAGCCGCCACCGAGGAGGGCACCACCTTTGAGGAACTCCTTGGAATCGACTACGACTACGAGCCCATCGACAACGACGAAAGGTTCCGGGACGACTACGAAGCCTACGCCGAGTTCGAGTGGGAATGCCGCACCGGGCGGTAAGCCAGCCCCCAGCCGAAAGCCAAGCCCCAGAGGGGGCTTGCTCTCGTACAACATCATGGCAAGCGGGCCGCACCCGTGAGCTGTGGCCGTCCACTGCGGAAAAAGGAACTGGCCCAAAATCCCAAACGTCTGGGAATTTGCCGCAAACAAAAAAGCCCCCTCGCAGGCCGAAATCTGCAAGGGGGCTTTACTGCGGTCACGTTCGCCGTTTCCCGGCCCCCAGGCGAGGGGGAGCGGCGATGACGTGAATTTATACCACCGGGGCCACCCCGCCCTCCTGGGGGCTGTCAGGGGTGCCGGTGGGGGCTGTCTGGGGGATAGCTCTCTGAACCACGGCGGCAGCGGTCGCCGCGGCGGTGGCGGCAGCCACGGTGGTCATGTCGGGGGCCTCCTTCAGCTCGGCGGTGAACGGCTCGCCCAGCGTGATGGTGTTACCCTGCTGCTTCTGTACCCGGACCTCGGCCTCAATCTTACTGACCAGGTAGGCGTTCAGATCTCCGTAGGCTTTCTCCAGGAAGCTGCGGGCCTCGGCGGTCAGCAGCTTCTCAGCCTGCTCCACCGCTTTCTTGAGAGCCTCCTCCTGGTTCTCCTTGGTGAACTTGCCGCTGGCCTTCAGCGCATCCACATAGGTCTGGCTGGTGTAGGTGACGGCTGTGCTGATGGCGTCGGCCACGTCCATCAGATACTTCTTGGCGATCTCGCTCTCCGACTTGGAGGCAAGGTACTGGACGGCGGCCCGGACGCCCTTGACGGCGGCACCAGCGCAGATGGGGACGGCCGCGATGATGACGGCCTGCAACAGAGTGGACAGGAATTCGTTCATGATGTTTTCCTCCTCAAATTTTCTTGCAGAAGTCCAGCGACACCCAGCCCTTGCCGGACTTCAGCTTGCCCCAGAGTGTGGCACCCGGGCCGGTGGCCTCGCTGACGATGGTGTAGACGCCGGGGGTGATGGCGTTCTGGACGATGGCGGTGTTGGTGCCGGGACCCTTGCGGATGCGCAGATCGGCGGCGGTGATGCGGACCTTATAGGGAACGCTGCTCACGGGAGCGGAGGGCTGTACCGGGGCCGCGCCGGTGGCCCCCAGTTTGGCGTTCACCTTCGCAGCGATGTCGCCGAGCCGCTGGTAGATGTAGTCTCCGGGGCACGCCTTATTGGCGAACCAGCGGTGAACAGTCATGTTCTGCTTGGAGGGCTGGCCCACCAGGTCCTTGTTCCCAGACCACAGCAGCTGCTTGATGCCGTTCCGCCGGCAGATGTCGGCACACAGCTCAATCAGCGCGGCCATGGCCTTCTCTGTGATTGCGTAGGGGTGCTTGGACTCACAGGCCACCTCAATGGTGACAGCCTGGTAGTCATTGGACTTGCCGGAAATTCCGTTGACCCGGATGGGGTTGCCATTCTTGTCGTAGCCCCCGGTACACCAAGAGCGATCCTTCTCCTCGACACACAGGCCGATGGAGCCATCATAACCCACGTCGTA
>CAJULJ010000206.1 GCA_910587395.1 uncultured Oscillospiraceae bacterium
ATTATGGGCATCAACCCCTCCATCTTTGAGGCGGCGGAGCTGGACGGCTGCACCCATCTCCAGAAATTTTTCAAGATTACCCTGCCCCAGATCAAGCCCCTGCTGACCTACACCCTGATTACCTCCCTCATCGGCGGCCTGCAGATGTTCGACGTGCCCCAGATCCTCACCGGCGGCAAGGGCGCCCCTGACCGCACCACCATGACGCTGATTATGTACCTGAATAAACACCTCCAGGCCAAAAACTACGGCATCGCCGGCGCGCTGTCCGTCTTCCTGTTTATCATCAGCGCCATTCTCTGCTGGTTCGTCTTTAAGATGAACACCGACTCCGACCCGGACGGCTCCAAGTCCGCGGCCAAGCGCGCCAAGAAAGGGGGCAAAGCGTAATGGAGAACAAAAAATCCAGCGGACGAACCATTCTGGCCCATGTGGTGCTGATTATTCTGGCGTTTCTGTGTCTGTTCTTCTTCTACATCCTGATTGTCAACGCCACCCGCTCCCACGCGCAGCTCCAGCTGGGCTTCTCCGCCCTGCCCGGCTCCAGCCTGCTCACCAACTTCAAAAGCGTCATCAACGACCCGGCCATCCCCATCCTGAAGGGCATCCAGAACAGTTTGATTGTCTCCGGCTGCTGCGCCGCCATCGTGACCTACTTCTCCGCCCTGACGGCCTACGGCATCTACGCCTACGACTTCAAGCTGAAGCGCGCCGCCTTCACCTTCATCATGGCCATCCTGGTCATGCCCACCCAGGTGACGGCCCTGGGCTTCCTCCGCCTGATCACCAACATGGGTCTGGACGACTCCCTGCTTCCCCTGATTATCCCCTCCATCGCCTCCCCCGCCGTGTTCTACTTCATGCACAGCTACATGCAGTCCTCCCTGCCCAAGGAGCTGATTGAGGCCGCCCGGATCGACGGGTCTCATGAATTCGGCACCTTCAACCGCATTGTCCTGCCGATTATGAAGCCCGCCATTGCGGTGCAGGCTATCTTCACCTTTGTGGGCTCCTGGAACAACTACTTCATCCCCGCTCTGGTAATCACCTCCAAGAGCAAGCAGACCCTGCCCATCATGATCGCCACCCTCCGGGGCGCGGACTACATGAACTTCGATATGGGCAAAATTTACATGATGATTACCATCGCCATTGTACCTATCATTGTTATTTACCTGCTCCTGTCCAAGTTTATTGTGGAGGGCGTCACCCTGGGCGGCGTCAAGGAATAAATCAGAAAGCGCCGTCGGCCGACGGCGCTTTTTTCAAGGAGGATTTTTTATGGAAAAATGGATTCGCGCCCGCTATCAGCCCAACCTGCCCCTGAACGGGAGCCAACGGGTGACAGCCAGCCCGGAGCATATCGCCCTGTCCCGCCGGACTGCCCAGGAGGGGGCGGTGCTGCTGAAAAACAACGGAAATCTGCTCCCTCTGGCTCCCGATACCCGGGTGGCCCTGTTCGGCAAGGGCAGCTTCGACTATGTGAAGGGCGGCGGCGGCAGCGGGGATGTGACCGCGGCCTATGTCAAAAATCTGTATGACGGCCTGAAAGAAGAGGGCGTATCCCTCTATGAGCCCCTGTCCGATTTTTACCGGGACTATGTGGAGAAGCGGCACGAGGCGGGGGACGTCCCCGGCCTGATGGCCGAGCCGGCGCTGCCCCAGAGCCTGGTGGATTCTGCCCGGGGGAACGGGGACGTGGCCGTGATTGTCCTCAGCCGCTTCTCCGGAGAGGGCTGGGACCGGGAGCCGGTCTTTTATCAGGAGCCGGACTACCCCTGGCCCGACGAGCTGAATATGCCCCGAAAGGCCAAAGACATCTTTCCCAGGGGGGACTACTACCTCACCGGAGAAGAACAGCGCGTGGTAAACCAGGTCCGCGCCGCCTTTGACAAGGTGGCGGTGGTGCTCAATGTGGGCGGCGTGGTGGACGTCTCCTGGTTCTCTGAAAACGACCGGATTTCCTCCGTACTGCTGGCCTATCA
>CAJULJ010000207.1 GCA_910587395.1 uncultured Oscillospiraceae bacterium
AAAACTACAAAATTTCTTCGGCGTTTTCTTACAATTTCAAATTGGCGTTGACAGAGTTTCCCGCCCGCCGCATATTCAAAAGTCAGCTGGGGAACACCTGGGAAAGATCAATCAAACAATTCTCCAGGATATTCACATTCAATTTGTCCCCGACTGTACCGAAATCCTTTGCCGCATAGCGGCCATCATCCAGGAGAAAAACTTGTATAGATTTACTGTCAGTGTCCACGATCCAGTATTCCCGGACACCGGCCCTCTGGTAGAGGTTAAATTTTATGAGTTTATCATGACGCTGAGTAGATGGGGAAAGGATCTCCATCACCAGGTCAGGCGCACCTTTGCAACCGGTATTGTCCAGCTTAGACGGATCGCAAACCACAGTGACGTCCGGCTCCACTAGCGTGTCCACATCCTCCAGGCGGTCTTCTTCCTGCTCAAACAGCCGAACAGTGAACGGAGCGGGATAGACCTCGCATTTCTTCCCATTCAAATAAGCGTAGAGCTGTCCCACCAAGGAAGCAACAGCTCTCTGATGTGCCCTGGTCGGTGAAGCCTGCATGATTGGATAGCCGTCAATCAATTCGATGCGCTCCTGCTCATCCCAAGTCAGCGCATCGGCCAGGGTGTAGCGTTTTTCCTGCGGTAACGGCATATGACCACTCTCCTATCCGCCGTTCGCGGCAAGCCAAATTGTTAGCGTATTCTTATTGTAAGCGATTTTCCAAAAGAAAACAAGTGAAGGAGCAAATTTTATGCAGACAATCAAAGAGATGATCCAACAAATTCAAGCCATCACCTATGGTGCCTACAAAGCCAGCGGCCAGGCGGCCGCCCTGCTGGGAGAGACGTCCACTCCATCGGAGGCCATGGCGAAGGCGCTGGAGCGGACCGCCGCCCAGATGGAACAGGACACGGTGGAGTTGCGCGCCCTGTGCGAGTCCTGCCTGCCCGAGCTGCTTACCATCGGCCGGAAGCCCGTCCTGCCTACGCTGGATGTGGCAGGAAGTATCAGCGTGAACGAGTTCGGCTGGCTGCTGATCGAGCTGAACACTCTGCTGCCCCACTGCCGCTTTTCCACCCCCGTTTGGCTGACGGACACCATCGCCCGGCTGCTGGACCGGCATGAGCGGTCCCGGGGAAGCTGCCCATACTGGACCGGGCGCTGCTGGTCATCAAGGAGTTCTGCGACTTGGATTCCCGGAATGTATTCGACCAGGATAATAAAGGGTGGAAGGCCGTCAGCAATGCCATCAAGGGCAGGCTGGTGGAGGACGACGATCAGTTCACCCTCAGCGTGTGTCTGCTCTCCCAGCGGTTTTCCGGGGCAAAGGCGTGCCACATCTATGTGCTCCCTCTCAGCGAGGCCGGGGACTTTTTCTCCATGCGCACCGACTGCTATTCCTTTTCCCGCTGACCTTTGGTTACGTTGGAGGCGCAAATCATGCCCTCACCTTCGGTTACAAACAGCCGTCAAAACCCCCGACCATCGGTTACACCGGCGGTACAAATCTATGTCCGACCATTGGTTACATTGCCCCCCTTGGATGTAACCGATGGTCATTGCCGTTTTTCCCTCTCATTTCAATGGGTTTCACAGGGCGGATACCCGGTTACATCCACAAAATGTAGACGTCCTATGTTACCTTTGGTTACATTCCAGCCTTAAATCAAAGGAGATATTCCCCATGCTGTACGACCGCAGGGATTTTGGCCTGCTGCGTTTGACGGGGGCCTATCAATGGCTGCCCCTGGCTTCGCTGCGTGCCCTGTCCCCGCTGAAACAACTTTACCGGGAAGCTGAACTGCTGGCCTCGCTGGGGCTTCTGGCTTTCTCCCGGAACAACGAATACTTTATGCCTACCCCGGAGGGCTATCAATTTCTACATCCCCATCGGCCTGTCCGTCTGGTACTTCTACGGGATGCTTATTAAGTAACCACTGATTAAAACGTCCGCATTGATAGTGGATGTGATAAAATGAGG
>CAJULJ010000208.1 GCA_910587395.1 uncultured Oscillospiraceae bacterium
ATCAATGGGCTTTCCTTTGCCTTTCAAAAGGCGGGCCACGAGCTGAACATCGCCCGCACACTTCGGGAGGCCGAAGCCCTCTGGCAAGAGGGAAAATATGATCTGCTGGTCCTGGATGTTTCCCTCCCGGACGGTTCCGGGTTCGAGTTCTGCAAAAAGGTCCGGCAGACCTCCCAGGTCCCCATTATTTTCCTTACCGCCTCCGATACGGAAACCAGCATCATTATGGGGTTGGACATCGGCGGGGACGACTACATCACAAAGCCCTTCAAGCTGGCGGTCCTCATGTCCCGAATCAACGCCATCCTCCGTAGAAGCCAGCATTTTAAGCAAACACCTGGGGAGCTGTCCTTCAACGGAATCACCGTCCAACTGCTGGAGGGCCGGGCCTATAAAAACGGCGCGCCGCTGGAGCTGACAGCGGCGGAGTACAAGTTGCTCCGGTTTTTCATGGAGCAGCCTGACATCATCCTCTCCGCAGAGCAGATCATGGGCAGACTGTGGGACTGCGAGGGGAACTTTGTGGACGGGAATACGCTGGCGGTCTATATCCGCCGTCTGCGGGCAAAGATCGAGGACGACCCCACCAGGCCAACACGGATCGTCACCGTCCGCCGCATGGGATATAAGTGGAACACAGGAGGCGGAGCGGAATGAATTTGCTGACGCTTTTGCTTTTCTGTGCCCTGTGCGGCACGGGAACCGCCCTGGGGATGGCTGTTCGCCGCCTGCGCTTGCAGGAGCAGAGCATGGAGAACGCCGCCGCCCGTATCCGGGAATACCTTCTGGACCGGCGGAAGGGCGGCATTGAGTGTAACGAGGAAGGGGCCATGTACCACCTGTTCCATGAGGTCAATTCTCTGGTGACAATCGCGGATGCCCATGCCGACAGTGAGCGTCAGGCCAAGGAATTTTTGCGGGACACGATCTCGGACATCTCCCACCAGCTCAAAACACCCATCGCCGCGCTGAACATCTACAACGGTATTCTCCAGCAAGAGGCGGCGGACACCGCCACCGTCCAGGAGTTCACGGCCCTCTCGGAACAGGAGCTGGACCGGATCGAATCGCTGGTGCAGAACCTGTTAAAAATGGCCCGACTGGACGCGGGGGCCATCACCCTGGAGCAGTCGCCGGAAAATCTTTCGGAGCTGCTGGAGCATATCAGAGAGCAGTATTCTTTCCGGGCAGAACAGGAGGGGAAGGAGATCAACCTGGAAGGGGATGAGCAGGCCAGCCTCCTATGTGACCGGACATGGCTGACCGAGGCCATTGGAAACCTTGTCAAAAACGCTCTGGACCATACGGAACAAGGAGATCGTATTCTGGTCCGGTGGCAGCAGTCCCCATGCCTGACGCAGATTACGGTAGAGGATACGGGCAGCGGCATCCACCCGGAGGACCTATACCATATCTTCAAGCGGTTTTACCGCAGCCGGTTTTCCAAGGACACCCAGGGCATCGGTTTGGGTCTGCCGCTGGCGAAATCAATCATTGAGGCCCACCGTGGCAGTATTGAGGTCCACAGTGAGATTATGGCTGGAACGACCTTTATCATCAATTTTCCGATTCAAATGGGATAACACCACGGGCTGGCCAAGAGAGCCGGCCCGTCGCTCTGATATTGAATTATGACAAAATTGTCATCTGCAATTCATCTGAGAGTAAGGTTTGGGTGCTATGATGTTCATACAGTCCAATGACGAAAGGAGTATGTGACTTATGGACTTGTTGAGAGTAGAACACATCTGCAAAACCTATGGCAGCGGCGAGACGGCGGTACACGCCTTGAAGGATGTTACCTTCTCCGTTCCCAAGGGAGAGTTTGTCGCCATTGTTGGTGAATCCGGTTCAGGCAAAAGCACCCTGCTGAACATGATCGGCGCTCTGGATACGCCTACCTCCGGCGAGGTTTTCATCAACGAGAAGAACACCTTTGCCATGAAGGAAAAGGCCCTGACCATCTTCCGCCGC
>CAJULJ010000209.1 GCA_910587395.1 uncultured Oscillospiraceae bacterium
GCAACATCAAGGTAGTCAGCAAGGATACCCTGCTCATCTGCTTCAAGGATGGGACGGAGATCACGCAGACAGTGTAATAGGAGGATAAACATGGCATACCGAAAAGTATATTTCCGCATCCAAACCTATGCCTACGGCTATGACTCCGGCTGGTCAAGTGAGGCGGATGAGGCGGCGTTTGACAACGAGTGCTGCGGTCTGTTCCAACAGCTGGGGTGGACGCTCCACCCAGGCTCCAACGGGGGCTGTGATACGGTGACCAAGGACCGGCAGGATCTCTATCTGCACCCCTTCAACTTCAGCGGTGTGATGGATGAGGCGAGTATCCAGCCTCTGCAAGAGCAGCTGTCAAAAGGCAAGACCTTCCGATGCTATGCCGTCGACTGCTATGAGGAATACGCCGATCTGAGCGACGAAGAATACCGCGCCGCACTGGAAGCCAAGCGGGAGGAGATCACGGCCTTCATCCTGGAGCAGTGCAGAACCAAGCGAACCAATCTCTACATCACCGCTCCTGTTGCGCTGCACTTTGCGGAACACTTTGAAATCTGCCGCCTCTGCGACAGGGAGCGGCACAATGCTGTGGGAAACCGCTTCATGTCGGAGCTGATCGATCAGCTGCTGCAGGAGGGGCGGCTGGTCTCCGCAGAAACGACCCATGGCACAGCCATACGCACCGCCACAGCAAGGGAATTGAAGGACTACCGCAAGCCTGTGGAGCAGGTCGCTGGACAGTTTACCATGATGTAGGAGGGAAAGCTATGATCTATATTACCGGCGACACCCACGGCGGCTTCCAGCGGTTCAACACCAAAAATTTCCCGCAGCAGAAGCAGATGGGCCGCAGCGACTATGTGGTCATCACAGGCGATTTCGGGGGCGTGTGGGACGATTCTCCCAGGGAGGCATACTGGCTCGACTGGCTGGAGGAAAAGCCGTTTACCACCCTCTTTGTGGACGGGAACCACGAAAACTTCGATAGGCTCGGTGAACTTCCCGTCCACCAATGGCAGGGAGGAAAAGTCCACTATGTCCGGCCCCATGTGCTTCACCTGATGCGTGGGCAGGTATTTGAGATCGATGGAATCACCTTCTTCGCCATGGGCGGCGCTGCCTCCCACGATATCCAGGACGGCATCCTCGATCCGGCGTCCCCCGGCTTCGAGCAGGAATACTGGTTCAAGCGCCGGACACGGCAGATATTCCGGGTGAAGGGCGTCTCCTGGTGGCCCCAGGAGATGCCCTCTGAGGAGGAATACGAGGAGGCCGTCAGGAACCTGGAGAGGGTCAACTGGCGAGTGAACTGCATCCTGACCCACTGCGCCCCCACCAGCATCCAGCAGAAGCTGGATCAAAGCTACACCCCGGACCGGCTGACGGACTTCCTCCAGATGGTCAAGCGGCGGTGCCAATTCGATTGCTGGTTCCTGGGCCACTACCACCAAAACTGTGTGGTGGATGACCGCTTCATCATCCAGTGGGAACAGATGGTGGAGCTGCAATGGGAGTGACAACGGCATGACCTGATATCGCTAAGGAGCAAGCTTTCGGGGGATCGAGGGCTTGCTCGTTGGCGATTTCAAACCACAGAGAATAAAAAACAGGCGCACCCGCGCTGGAAAGGAGAAGCCAGAATGAACGTCAGAAAACCTGTTGACTACAGCGCCATGTTCGCGGCGCTGGATACGTTGATGACGGCAGACCTGCCCCAGATGGAACTGTACTGTGAGATTGGCCGGCTGGTCAGCGACAGGCCAGAGAAAGGTGCCGCTGTTGCCGCGGCGGAGTATCTGTGCGGCGCATACCCTGACGCCTCCGGCTTCTCCCCCCGGAACCTGCGCCGGATGCGGGAGTTCTACCGCGCCTATGAAAGCGCACCGGAAGTGCTGGGGGAGGCTATGACCATCGGCTGGACACAGAACGTGGTCATTCTGGAGGCGGAGCTGTCCACTCAGGAGCGGGCATGGTA
>CAJULJ010000210.1 GCA_910587395.1 uncultured Oscillospiraceae bacterium
AAAAGGAGGTGCTTTGCGTGTCGGATAATTGGGTAGTCCAGAATTTAGAGAACGCCCTGGAGGTCTGGAACGGCAAATTGAGCGAGATATGGCAGCTTATCACACAATCCCCCCAGGACTTCAAGGGCGGTGCGATTTGGAGCGTGGTGGTGAACATCCACGGCGGGCTCCAGGCCATCGGCTACGCCCTGCTGGTGCTGTTCTTTGTGGTGGGTGTGGTCAAGACCTGCGGCAGCTTTGTGGAGGTCAAAAAGCCGGAACACGCCATAAAGCTGTTTGTCCGCTTTGCGCTGGCAAAGGCCCTTATCACTCACGGCATGGAGCTGATGCTGGCCCTGTTGAACATCATCCAGGGCGTGGTGTCCTCCATTATGAATGCGGCGGGCTTTGGCGCTCCCAACTCCACCATCCTGCCCGCCGAGATCGTGACCGCCATTGAGGACTGCGGCTTTTTTGAGAGCATACCCCTTTGGGCGGTGACGCTGATCGGCGGGCTGTTCATTTGGGTGCTGTCCTTTGTCATGATTTTGAGCGTCTACGGGCGCTTTTTCAAGATGTATATGTACGCTGCGCTGGCCCCCATCCCCCTGTCCAGCTTTGCCGGGGAACCCAGCCAGAACGTGGGCAAGAGCTTCTTGAAAAGCTACGCCGCCGTCTGCCTGGAGGGGGCCGTCATCGTGCTGGCCTGCATCATCTTCTCCGTGTTCGCCAGCTCCCCGCCCGCTGTTGACCCAAACGCGGCGGCGGCATCTATGGTGTGGAGCTATATCGGAGAATTGACGTTCAATATGCTTATCCTGGTGGGCAGCGTGAAAATGTCCGACCATGTTGTGCGTGAAATGATGGGACTGTAAAAAGAAAGAGCGGGGCATTACAGCCCCACTCCATCTTCCTCTAAAAACTCTGTCACTGTCATACAACGGGGATGTTCCATGTCAAGGCTCAAAAAGTCTTTGTCGCCGGTCAGAATCACGTCAACATCCGCAACGATAGCCGCGTTCAAAATCGGTTGGTCTTTTGCGTCCCGAATCAGCTTTGTCCCGTTATCGACCGCGGGGATCAACTCATAGGAGAACTCTGCCAGAAACACTTCCGCGTCAGGTAGTGCTTCTGGCGCTTTGCGTTTGAGAACGTCATAGAGTTCATAAATGCTGCGGTCACAGATAACCATTTCATGGTAATCAGAAACGTACAGCAGCGCCTTTGCCGGTTTTGAACCGCGAAAGAGCATGGCCGAGAACAGGATGTTTGTGTCAACAAGTATTTTCAACCCCGTTCTCCCCCATAGCGGACTTCATCGACCAAAGCCTGCACATCATCCTCGTCTTTTACACCCAGCTTTTCAGCAAGTCCGGCAAAAGCGTCCTGTACCTTCGACAAAGCCTGCGCGGAAGCGTTGGCAACAACGACCTCACCGCCCTGGTTTTGAAAAAATAAAATCTTATCCCCCGACTTCAAACCGAGAAGGCGGCGAATTTCCACAGGAACCGTAATTTGCCCATTGGCAGAGAGTTTGGCTAAGTTCATAAATGCCATCCTTTCTATTCTTGAAATCTAAAGAATTCTTTTGCTTCTCTATTATATACGATATGAGCGGTAAAAGCAATTCCATTTTACAAATTAGGAGGTCTTATTTTGGATGAAGCGATTTTATATCTTCAAGGACGGGACACAGAAAGCCAGCACTGCCACAAGAGAGTTGGCGATTGACCTGATCCGTCAGTATCAGGCACTTGAAACCCATCCGCTTTTGCGGGCAGAGTTCAGCATGATTGAGGGGGAGGAAGAATTTGTGCCCTACCCCACCAAGCAGAAGCCGCCCAGGAAAAAGGGCGGAATGGAGCGATAAAGGAGGGTATCTATTTTGGAAGTCAAAATCAACCGTGAAATCCGCAACTACACGGAGAGTATGTTTTTCGGGCTGTCCCTGCGGCAGCTCGTTTTTTCTGCCCTGGCGGTAG
>CAJULJ010000211.1 GCA_910587395.1 uncultured Oscillospiraceae bacterium
TCGATGATGATCTCGCCCTCGTCCGCCCCCTGGTGGATGATGTAGTCGCGGTCCGAGCGATTGGTCAGGGCGTAGCGGATGGCGTCCAGCACGGAGGTCTTTCCACTGCCCTTGGGTCCGGCCAGCTCCACCGAACGCCCGTCCAAGGACGCCTCCCGGATGCCGAACAGGTTCTTGATGACGATTTTTGTGGTTTTCATTGCATTTTCCTTTCCGGCCTGCTATAATGCAGGTGTTCTTAATTGTTTTTTGCCCTTTGGCCCGTCGGGTGGTGACGCACCCGGCGGGCCTTTGGCATCACATTAATCACTCTGTTTAAAGGGAATATCAAGTAGATTCAGACCATAAACAACACAAATATTTGCTCCTGATATTGGGCGCTTTGGTCGTTGCCGCCGTATTCCTTACAGGGCGATGTACACGCCGTTGCCGGCGACCTCCTCGGCCAGCTGTTCCTCCAGGAACGCCTTGACGGTCTGCCGCGCCTTCAGTTTCCACATCCCGCCGTCGGCCTCGGTGAAAGTGATACCCCGCTCGTTGACCCGGATGAGGAAGATGCTCTCCGGCTGCTCCACCTCCTGGAAGGTGCGGTAGGGCTTTAGGGTGATGATGGGCCGGATCTGCTCGTTGCTCTGGAGCGCCACGCCCTTCTGTGTGGTGACGGTGGTGGCGATGCCATTGTCGTTGTAGACCACCTTGGCACCGCAACAGATGTCCGACAGCAACTTCAGAGCGTAGATGGTATCCGTCGTCTCCTGGAAGCGGGTCCGCATAGCGATCTGGGCCTCCTCGAAGCCCAGCTGCACCTTCTCACCCCAGCCGGGGACATCGGTGGCCTTGGCTTCGTAGTACACCTGCCGGAAGAACCGGGCATCGGGATGGGGCTGGCCGAAACAGCGGACGGTCAGGTGGTCGGGGATCGTGATGTAGAGCGGAGTCTCCACCTTGGAAGCCTCGGTGCGAACCAACTTCACCAGGGCGTCCAGGGAGTGGAGGGGCAGGGTGTCCGGGCGGTCGATGGTGGGCCGAATCTCCTCTGCGCTGCCATCGCTGCCGATGGCAAATGTGCTGTCGCCGACCTGCTGGATGAGCGGCTGGGTGGTTTTCTGGATGTGTTCGATGAACTCTTTCAACATAGTTGAGTCTCCTCCTTACGCAAATTTGATGATTTTCAGAACCGGGGGCGCTTCCTGGACGTTCCCATCCATTCCGGTCTGTCCGGGGATCTGCGGCACCATCTCTACCACGCTATCCTCATCGGCCACATACAAGGACGTGACAACGGGGTTGGTGGCGGCCAGCGTGGGCTTCGCAGTGCAGCTGACGGTGATGGTCTGCCGGTCATCGTCCGGCTTCAGCTCCAGCGTCAGCGTCAGTTTCCGCTTTGCAGTAGCGGACGTGTTCGGGTCCAGGATGTTGGCCAGCAGACGGGACATCTCATAGTCCGCCCGCTCCATAATGGCCCCTCGCGCCATCTGCAGGATCGACTTTTGCATTTCGGGCTGCATACGGTCCTCCTCCTTTCGTGCGATTTTGTGTTCTCTGCTATGTAAATGCCGATTGCTAAATCAGCAAAGCAGACCTCTCAGGACGTGGCCATCTGCTCCAGCGCGGCCTTCACTGCCTGCCGCAACTTGGCGCCCCGCTCCTCGTCGGCTTGGGCGATGCGCCCCAAGACCTCCGTCATCTTCTGGTACTCCTCCTGCCAGGAGGTAAACCGCACCTTGAACTCGGCCACATTGGGGTCAGCAGCAGCCAGTTTCTTTTCCAGCCCCTGGAGTTGCTCGGCACTCTCGGCCTTGACCTTATTTACCGCCTCGGCGGTCAGGGCATCCTTTTCCTCCTGGGTGAGTTCCCGAACCTCCGGCCCCTTGGCCTTCAAATCGGCCAGTTCCTTCTGGGCGGCCTCCAGGGACTCCTCGGCGGCCTTGCGCTTTTCCTCGGCCTTTTTCTTGG
>CAJULJ010000212.1 GCA_910587395.1 uncultured Oscillospiraceae bacterium
CCAGCAATAAGCGTGTTGTCCTGGGTGACGGTGATGGGATTCATCAGGCCCACGGCGGCAATGCTCCGGGCCAGTTCCTCCACGTTCCTCTGCTGGGTGTCCCGCCGCCCTGGGTTGATTTTGATTTCGCTGATTTTCATTTGCATGGTAATTGTCCTCAATGCGAAAATACGGTAATAATGCGGTTGAGCATTTCACGGTCGGAGCCGTCCAGCGATTCCGCCAGCCTGCGGAGGAAAGTGATCTCCGCAGAGTTCAACGCCCTGCGGTCAAGGTGGAACCACTCTGCCACTCTGACCCCGCCGTGATTGCCCCTCACCGTTTCGAGGGGATAGGAGCAGGTCAGCACCACAATGTCCCGGCGAATCGTGCCGGTGCTGACGTTAAATTCATGTGACAGGTTTCTGTAAGTATCCTGCCGCCGGAGACACAGCGTCTCCAAAATCTTCTGGCGGCGTTCCCATGGGGTCATATCCATAATTGCAAAATCCTTTCGTAAAAATCGTAGTGTTATCGTTCGGTTTCCTTCTGCTGGCGCTGGCCCTCATGGGCCAGACGGTCAGCGGCCTTGCGGAGTGATTCAACAGCTTTGATTTCATCCCGCATAGCCCGCATTTTCTGATAGTCTGCGTCTTTCTGCATGGTCAATTTTGCGGCTTCGGCCCGCCACGCCTTGGGCGTGATCGCTTCGCCGGATTCTTTCAGCGATTTCAGAAAAACGGCGGCAGCATCGAATAACGCTAACCCGTCTCTATGCTCCTGCTGGTACTTCTCCCGTTTGCCTGGTTTCACCTTATCCAGCTTTTGGCGGATGGGCTTGTATTGCTCATACTGCGCCCACATTTCCAGCCGTTCATCCAGGACGGCAAGGCGGCGCTCGGAGCTCACAATTTTGCCGCGCAAATCATAATAATCCTTGTTCATGGCGGTAACTTTTTCATAAAGTTCCTGCATAGAATTGATGCCGTTAGATTGCAAAAAGGCAAGCAGCTTTGCATTATCTTGAAGCGCCCTAATCTTGCCGGAACGGGAACGGGCCTTATCCTGATTGACTTTGGCCTGGGCTTCATAAAGACGGGCCACAAGACTACCACCGTCTTTAGGCTGTTCAGCCCCAGCCTGCTCCTTCGACCAGTTGTAAATCCGGGTGATTCTGGCCTTGAGTTCCTTCAGCAGTTTGTTGTCATCGGCAATCTGCCGATTGAGATCGCCTTTCTCTGTTCGGATGCCCCGCCGTTCCATCTGACTGGCGGCAGGCCCCATGTGGACGGAGGGGATTTTTTCAATGCCCTGCCGCTCATAGCTGCGGTGGTCGATACGCTCCGGCCTGCCAGCGGCCTCCAACGCTCGGTTGGCGTAAGCGGCCCACGCCGCCCGCCACTTTTCGGCGTTCTCGCGGTTGTTCCAGTCGGTGGTATCCTCCCGATGATTCTTCCATCCGCCTTTGCCGTCCGGGATACGGTTGCCCTGGCTGTCCAGATCGTAAACCTTGCGGCACTTCGCTCCCCATTTTCCATCTTCCCGGAGTGGTCGTATTGTCAGCATAATATGGGCGTGGGGGTTGCCATCGCCCTTGTCGTGGAGCGCAAAATCGGCGCACATTCCCTCTGCCACAAAATTGTCTTTGACGAATGACCGGACAAGGGCCAACTGCGCCGCTCTGGACAGTTCCACGGGAAGGGCAACTTCGATTTCGCGGGCAAGCTGGGCGTCGCTGGATTTTTCGATTTGCTCCACGGAGTTCCAGAGGGTGGAGCGGTCTGCAAACTCTGGCGGGGCGTGGGCGGGCAGCATGATTTCCGAATGGACAACACCGGGTTTATGCGTGTAATCACGGGTCAGGCCGTCCCATTCGCTGGTCAGTTTTTCGCCGCTCCGGTAGGCGGCAGCGGCAATAGCCGAACGGCCCACGCTCCGCTTGATGATTTGAATGGGACAGTGAAAAATCGCTATG
>CAJULJ010000213.1 GCA_910587395.1 uncultured Oscillospiraceae bacterium
TTTCCGCCGTGGGAGGGGGTATTCAGGGGTCTCCCCTGGGAATGGATTTTGCCCCCTGGGGGGCGAAATCCGATGCTCGCTATCCCCGTGGACAGGGATAGTTCTGTTGCTCCTGGGTATGGGAAGCGGGCGGGGTCGGCTTCTTTCTGAGGAAGTGTGCTGAAAACATTTTCTCGCAGTTACGTTTGGCCCATCCCCATGTCTGGGCTATGGCATCATGGGTGATGCCATTCTCATAGATAGCCCGCACAAAATTGGCATCACCCGTGATGCCACGCAAAGGTGACGGCACATGACATCAAAAATGCCGTCATGATTCGGTTAAAGCCGATTAAGTGACGTCAATTTTGGCGCCACTTCTATTGGCGGAGTGAAATAGTGACGGCAAATAGGGTCATTTTTGCCGTCACGGTTATGGTTAGGACAAGTAGACGGCAAAATGCCGCCATGGTGATTTTGGGGTGGTTCACGTGACGGCGTTTTGCCGTCACGCTGTATTGCCGATTGTCCTGAATGACGTTCCTGCCCCTGTTCAGCAGCGTTATCTCGCTCACTCCCCGGTGGAGGTCATGGCGGAGTATCCCATTCAGACGGTCATTCAGTTGTCAAAAACAAAAAAGAAGCCGGTACATCAAAACCAGCCCCAGCAGAATTTTCGTTCCGCTGAAGCAAGTTTGATGTACCGGCCTTGTATTTCACAAGCGCCAAAAAGGATGTGCTATATGTGTTATTCAGTTGGCCCACTTACATGGGAGTATAGTTTACCATGCGGAACTGATGTTTGTCAATGGCATATCGGCGGATGTTATAGATTGCTCTGGAAAAATACGGCTTTGTATGGTATCCTATAGAAAAAGCAACTGGGGGAATACCGCCATGACAGATACACAGCGCCGCGCCGCCGCGAAACAGTTTGCCGCCGATTGGCAGGGTAAAGGCTACGAGAAGGGCCACAGTCAGACCTTTTGGCTTTCTCTGCTCCAAAAGGTCTACGGGGTGGAGGAGCCGGACAAATTCATCACCTTTGAAGATCAGATCATGCTGGATCACACCAGCTTCATCGACGGCTTTATTCCGTCCACCCACGTCCTGATCGAACAGAAAAGCCTTGGGAAAGAGCTGAACAAGCCCATCAAGCAGTCCGACGGTTCCCTGCTGTCTCCGTTCCAGCAGGCCAAGCGGTATGCCGCCGAGCTGCCCTACTCCCAGCGGCCCCGGTGGATCGTCACCTGCAACTTTGCCGAGTTCTATGTCTATGACATGGAGCGTCCCACTGGCGACCCGGAGGTCATCAAGCTGTGCGACCTGGAAAAAGAATACTACCGCCTGCAATTCCTGGTGGACACCGGGGACACCAACATCAAAAAAGAGATGGAGGTCTCCCTGCAAGCGGGCGAGATCGTGGGCGTCCTCTACGACGCCCTGCTGAAGCAGTACAAAGACCCGGAGGCCGAGGACACGCTGAAAAGCCTGAACGCCCTGTGCGTCCGGCTGGTGTTCTGCCTGTACGCCGAGGACGCCGGTATCTTCGGCAGCAAGAGTATGTTCCACGACTATCTCCGGGATATTCCCGCCAGCGGCGTCCGCAAAGCATTAGTGGAGCTGTTCCGAACCCTGGATCAAAAGCCAGAGCAGCGGGACAAGTATCTGGCAGATGACAACCCGGCGCTGGCGGCGTTCCCCTACGTCAACGGCGGCTTGTTCAGCGACGAAAACATTGAAATTCCGCCCTTTACCGAGGAATTGAAAGCCCTCCTGCTGGAAAAGGCCAGCGGGGACTTTGACTGGTCGGCCATCAGCCCCACCATTTTCGGGGCGGTGTTTGAAAGCACCCTGAACCCGGACACCCGGCGCTCCGGCGGGATGCACTACACCAGTATTGAGAACATCCACAAGGTCATTGACCCGCTGTTCCTGGACGGCCTGCGCTC
>CAJULJ010000214.1 GCA_910587395.1 uncultured Oscillospiraceae bacterium
CCAAATTCGTTGTATTGCCATTTGGCTCCTCGTTTATTGACGACACCATCTAATCAAACAGAACATGAGGTCATCCGCGCTGTCAGCGCTTCGGCGCCCATGGCGTCGTTAATGGTCTCGCCGCTCTCCATGGCGATGGATGCGGCGGCAAGCCCCGCCCGAGCGGTGCCCTCCAGAGCGGTGCCCTCCAGGTAAGCCCAGGCCAGCGCCGCCATGAACGCGTCCCCGCAGCCGGTGGTGTTCACCATATTCCCCTTTATGCAGGGCAGGCGCACCCGTCCGGTGTGGTCGGCGGCAAGGACCCCATCCCCGCCCAGAGAGATGAACACACGGCGCAGGCCCGTGTCCAAAAGCGCGTCCGCCGCCCGGTTCAGGCTGTCCTCATCGGTGATTGTTACCCCGGACAGCAGCTCCGCCTCGATGCGGTTGGGCTTGAGGGTGTGAAGCTTTCCCAGCACCGGCCGCAGCTTGTCCGCCTTGGCGGTGGACACCGGGTCGGCGAAGATGGGGGGGATGACGTGCTGGGTCAGCCACGCGATGGCGTCGGCGGGGATGTTGGCGTCCACAATGACCAGCTGAGCGTTTTGCAGCAGCTGGGTTCGGGAGGCCAGATAGGCCGGAGTGATGTGGCGGTAGATGTCCATGTCGGCCAGGGCCAGGGCCATCTCCCCCCTTTCGTCCGCGATGAACAGATAGGTGGAGGTGCGCTCGCCGGGAATTTGCAGCGCCCGGCTCACGTCGATGCCCAGCTCGGCGCAGGAGGCGGCAATGCGCTGGGCGTGGCCGTCATCCCCGAAGGCGGTGAGCAGGCGGGTATCCAGCCCCAAAAGGGCCATGTTGTGGGCGATGTTCCGCCCCACCCCTCCCAGGCTCATGCGCACCACGCCGGGATTGGAGTCGGCGGGCACCAGCGGGGCGGCGGACATACCGCCGATGTCCATGTTCACGCCCCCCACCACCACGGCATAGGGCGCGGTGGAGACGATATAGCCCTTTCCGGCGATGTGGCCCTTTTTCATCAGGTTGGAGATATGCACCGCCACCGACGACCGGGCGATGCCCGCTTTATCCGCCAGCTCCTGCTGGGAAATCAGGGGGTTCTCCTCAATCCACCGGAGGATTTGACGTTCCCGCTGGGTCATGGCCATCACCTCTAAACTTCTCTCTTTCTATTAAGCATATGCTTATATCCTTCGTTTGTCAAGAAGAAACTTCCCGCCACGCCCATTTTTATTTCGCACTTGTGCACCCAGGCATTTTATGCTATATTGGACGGACTAAACTGCAGGAGGTTTGCGCGTGAGCGTGTATTTTTACGGCTGTGTCACCTTGGACGGCTACCTGGCGGACAAAAACCATGGACTGGACTGGCTCCACCAGACCGGCGGCACGGAGGATACAGGGTACGACCGCTTCTACCGGCAAATGGACGTAACCATCATGGGCAGGCGGACATTCCGGGAAATTGAACACTTGGAATCTCCGGAAAGCATCTACCCAACTACCCAAAATTATGTGTTCACCCATGAGGGCGTCCTCTCCCGCGCCGGATTCATCCCGGTCAGCGGCAGCGTACCGGATTTCATCGCAGAACTGGGCTGCGACAAAAATATCTGGGTGGTCGGAGGAAATACCATCCTGGCCCCTCTGCTGGACTGCGGCATGGTGGACCGTATCATTTTGCAGATAGCTCCCGTCCTTTTAGGCGGCGGCATCCCGCTGTTCACCCAAAAGGAGGCCCTCCGCCGTTTCCGGCTGGAAAAAGTAAAGCAATACGGGCCCTTTGCCGAACTCACCTATGCAAAAGCATGAAAATACCCCGCCGGTTCCGGGGCGGTGACGTAAGAAAACATTTTAAGCGAGGGCCGGCGTAGCGTTAAGCTGCGCCGACTTTCGCATTATTTTTGTCTTGGGCAGTTTGGGATTGCTC
>CAJULJ010000215.1 GCA_910587395.1 uncultured Oscillospiraceae bacterium
TTCTGCCTTTGTTTCCGCTTACGCTCGGTGGCCTTGGTCCGCTTCATGCGTGTGGAACAGTTCGGGCAGTATTTCGCCCGGTTGGATTTTGGCACAAAGTAGCTGCCGCAGATGGCACAGGGCTTCATGCGGTCACGGTAGAGCAGAGCAGCGCACAGGGCAGCGTCCAGCGGCAGGACGGCGGCACGAAACCATTTGCAGATCAGCGAGTAGGTGATACTCTGTGGGCAGACACATTCCTCACCGTCGTCCAGAAGCAGACAGTTCCCGCAATCGTAGTTGCAACAGCTATGTACCAGCCTCCGGGCTGTGCGGTACTGCTGATAGTTCATGTGGGGGATCACGGCTCGTCCTCCATGATGGGCAGCTTGACGTAGGTATGGTAAGGCTGGGTGGGACTGCGGCTCACCCAATGACGCTTTACCAGCCCAGCGGCCTCCAACTCCGCCAGGGCGTGGCCTACGGTGGAAGGGGTACGGTCAATCAGCTTTGCGATCTCCGGGTTGATGAACGTCAGATACCGCCGCCCATGCTTGTCCGCGCTGGCCTCGCAATTCACTGTCATATCCAGCAGGATTGTATAGACTTCTTTTGTAATCAGCCGCAAGTCCATCCCCAGCAGAAACCGGGGATAGGCCAGATAAGGCGGCAGGGTGGAGCTGGCGGTGATATAATCAGTTTTCATGTTCATTCTCCATTTCGTGTCGGATTTCATGTACCTTCTCGAAAAATTCTTTGATTGCGGTCGTGACAGAATACGCACTATTGCCCAATGCGTCAAATTGGGAAATTGACATTCCGGCGAAAATGCCTGCCCGGTGATGAAGGGATTTGATACCGGAAACATAGCGGGAGCAGAGAGACGTAAACTCTCTCAAAGCTGCTTCGCCGTCCATCATCCCCTGCTTCTTCGGCGTAGGTGCTGCTATGGTCAGAACGGCAGCGGCCTCCGCCTGCTGGTCAGGGGGCAGTCTGGATATTTTCAGCGCGTCCCCTTTGGTGATTTTATCGCCAGCATCCCGGATGGTTTTCTTGGCCTCCGGGGTCAGATTGGCGGCGGTCTGGACAAGCCGCTCAACGGTGCGTTTGCTGATTCCCAGCTTATCGGCAGTATCCTCCGAAAAGGGCTTTGCCGCTAAAACCGTCAATTTGTCGTTTTTAGCTGTCTGACCGTTTCGCTGGCCTTGGCGCGTCTCCGGGTGGATGGCTTCATAGAGTTCCTTCCGGCGCAGAAGCAGATCGCCCAACTCACGATGGGACAAACCAGCCCGAACAAAGTTCTCGTCAATCTCGGCCAGTTCCGCTTGCAGGCCGTCCGCATCGCTGACGGTACACTCAATTTCCGTCCAGCCCAGCAGTTTCACCGCCTCCAACCGATGCAGGCCAGCAATAAGCGTGTTGTCCTGGGTGACAGTGATGGGATTCATCAGGCCCACAGCGGCGATACTCCGGGCGAGTTCTTCCACATTCCTCTGCTGGGTATCCCGCCGTCCGGGATTGATTATGATATTGCTGATTTTGACTTTCATTGTGGTTTCCCTCAATGCGAAAACGCAGCGATAATGCGGTTGAGCATTTCCAGATCGGGGCCGTTAAGATGCTCCCCCAGCCTGCGGAGGAAAGTGATTTCCGCAAAGTTCAGCGAACGGCGGTCCAGGTGGAACCACTCCGCAACTCTGACACCGCCGTGACCGCCCTGCACCGTTTCAATCGGATAGGAGCAGGTCAGCACCACAATGTCGCGGCGAATTGTCCCGGTGCTGACGTTAAACTCATGTGCCAAATTGCCATATGTATCATGCCGCCGGAGGCACAAAACCTCCAAAATCTTCTGGCGGCGTTCCCACGGGTTCAGGTCCATTTTTCAAAAAC
>CAJULJ010000216.1 GCA_910587395.1 uncultured Oscillospiraceae bacterium
TCTCCTTCGGGATCATCAACTCGGTGGAGGCGGCGCTCTTTCCCCGCTTCATCGGGAGTCCGCTGTTTTATCTCCTGTTTTTGGCGGCACAGCTCCTGTTCTTTGTGCTGTGCGCTGGCTGCTATTATGCTGTGCTGAAGCTCCTGGCCTGGACGGAGGACAGTCAAACGCCTTATATCGGACTTCTGCTGTTTCCGGGTCTGTTCTTCTTTGCCGCGGAGCTCTATATTCTCCATACCGCCTACAGCATTTTTGCCCCTATCATTTCTCTGGAGGAGGTCGGCAGGCACAGTACGCTGCTGCTCCTGCAAGTCATGGGGCTGGCGGCACTGCTGTGTACCCTGTATGCCTACCGCCAGCTCTGCAAGGGTTTTCAGGCCCAGGCGGAACTGCAATCGCTGACCCAGGCGGCCCATGAGCAAAAGGTTTATATTGCGGAGGCCCAGGCGCGCTACGAGCAGACGAAATCCTTTCGCCACGACATCAAAAACCATCTATCCGTCCTGGACGGCCTGCTCCGGAGCGGGAAGCTGGAGGAGGGCAGGGAGTACCTGAAAAAGCTGGAGGCCGTCTCGGAGGCCCTGTCCTTCCCCTATCAGACCGGCAACCCGGTGGTGGATATTCTGTTGGGGGAGAAGCTGGGACTGGCGAAGGAGATCGCGGCAGAGGTGTCCCTGGTCCTGCCAAAGCCATGTGGGATTGACGATTTTGACCTGTGTGTGCTCTTCGCTAACGCCCTGGACAACGCCATCGCCGCCTGCCGCGCAAACGATGGGGCCAAGGCCATCCGCATCAGCGGGAAGCAGCAGGGAGATTTCTACATGCTGACCTTTGAGAACACCTGCTCGGACGAACCCCTGCCCCCGGCGGGCACCGGACTTTCCAACATCAAAGCGGTGGCGGAAAAGTACCACGGGGCGCTATTGACGGAGAAAAACGGACGGCAGTATTATCTGAGTGTGTTGCTGAATATTTCGCCCTGTAATTCTTAATTTAAGGGGGATCATTTATGCGTCATGTGTATGTTCGTGGAATGATTAGCGCAATCTGGCTGATCGTAGCGGCTGCAAGTGGTGTATCTGGTAAACCAAAGGACGCTGCCCGCTACGCTGTTCTGTGCATTTTGTTTTTGTATTCCACATATACAGCTTGGAAAAAGGCAAAAAAAGACGGCAAGAAGAAGGAAATTGATGATGGAAACGATACTTTATGTTGAAGATGATCTGAGTCTGATTGATGGCCTGGAATACACACTGGAAACCAACGGTTATTCGGTTGACAACGCCCGGACGGTCAAGCAGGCGCTGGCATTATTCAATAGCAAATCCTAAAATGCCGGAGGGCAGCGGTTTTTTGCCGCTCCCTTCGGCATTTCCTTTACATCAGGGCAGCACACGCTGTCCGGATGCTTCTATGGCTATTATTTAATTTTTCAAAATTTTGAGCACTTCGGACATTTCTGTGACATTTGCGTTTTACAATGACCTCACCAAAGGAAGCGAGGTGCGGTTTATGCGAAAAATTCTGCTGGTTGACGACAACAGCGCCATCGCACAAGAACTGGCAAAGCTGTTGAAACGCAGAGGTTATGGGGTGCAAATAGCGGCTACCGTGGCCGGGGCCAAGGAGGTCATTGAAAAGGAGTCGCCTCTTTTTATCTGCTCCGACCTTGATTTACCGGATGGCTCCGGCCTGGAGCTGTTGGACATGGTTCGGGCCGCTGACGCTGATATTCCATTCCTAATTGCCTATTGCCACGACCCAAGCCACTATGAAGCGGAGGCTGTGCGGCGGGGCGTCACGCTTTGTCTGGACAAAACGAGAATCAATTTCGTAGCGGACAAGCTGATCGAATACGCCTACCGGCAAT
>CAJULJ010000217.1 GCA_910587395.1 uncultured Oscillospiraceae bacterium
GAGTCGGCGGTACGCAGGGCGGTGTCGGCCATGCCCTTCCGGGCGCCTCTGGAGGAGATGAAGTACTCCAGCACGGACAGGCCCTCGCGGAAGTTGGCCTTGATGGGAATCTCGATGGTGCGGCCGGCGGTGTCGGCCATCAGGCCGCGCATGCCGGCCAGCTGCCGGATCTGCTTCATGGAGCCGCGGGCGCCGGAGTCGGCCATCATGAAGATGGGGTTGAACTTGTCCATGCTCTTTTGCAGGGCGTCGGACACCTCGTTGGTGGTCTTTTCCCAGGCGGACACCACCAGGCGGTAGCGCTCGTCGTTGGTGAGAAAACCCCGCTTGTACTGGTTTTCAATTTTGACGATGTCCTGCTCGGTCTTGGCAATGAGGGTGCGCTTCTCGTCGGGCACGGTCATGTCCGCGATAGCCACCGTCAGTGCGCCCCGGGTGGAGAACTTGTAGCCTCGGGCCTTGATGGTGTCCAGCACCTCGGCGGAGCGGGTGAAGCCGTGCTTGGCGATGCAGCGGTCCACGATCTGGCCCAGCTGCTTCTTGCCGCACATGAAATTGATCTCCGGCTCAAAGACCTGCTCGGGATCTCTGCGGTCCACGAAGTCCAGGTCCTGGGGGATGCCCTCGTTGAAGAGCAGGCGGCCCACGGTGGTACGCACCAGCTTGTGGCGCAGCTCGCCGTTGATCTCGGCGGAGCGGCGGACCATGATGGGCTCGTGCAGCTCCAAAATGCCCTCGGCGTAGGCCAGCTGGGCCTCGTTGTCGTCGGAGAATACGCTGTAGACCTCCTGGGGCCTGCCGTCCTTGGCCTCGGCACACAGAGCGGGGGTGGTGCGGTACCAGCGGTCCATATCCTCATCCCGGACCCACACCCGGTCGTTTTCCGTCACCACGCCGTCGGCGAGAGCCTTGGCGGCGTCGTCGGCGGTCTCATAGGCGTAATCGGGGTCATAGGCGGGGTCGCGCTCGTAGGTCAGGTAGTAGGAACCCAGCACCATGTCCTGGGTGGGCACGGTCACTGGCCCACCGTCGGAGGGCTTGAGCAGGTTGTTGGCGGCCAGCATCAGGATGCGGGCCTCGGCCTGGGCCTCGGCGGACAGGGGGACGTGGATGGCCATCTGGTCGCCGTCGAAGTCGGCGTTGAAGGCGGTACACACCAGGGGGTGGAGCTTCATGGCCCGGCCCTCCACCAGCACCGGCTCGAAGGCCTGGATGCCCAGGCGGTGCAGGGTGGGCGCGCGGTTGAGCATGACGGGGTGCTCCTTGATGACGGACTCCAGGGCGTCCCACACGGCGGGGGTGCCCTTGTCCACTTCCTTCTTGGCGGCCTTGATGTTGCTGATGCCGCTCTCAACGAGCTTTTTCATGACGAAGGGGCGGAACAGCTCGATGGCCATCTCCTTGGGCACGCCGCACTGGTAGATTTTCAGCTCGGGGCCCACCACGATGACGGAGCGGCCGGAGTAGTCCACGCGCTTGCCCAGCAGGTTCTGGCGGAAGCGGCCCTGCTTGCCCTTGAGCAGGTCGGACAGGGACTTGAGGGCCCGGTTGTTGGCGCCGGTGACGGCCCGGCCCCGGCGGCCATTGTCGATGAGGGCGTCCACGGCCTCTTGGAGCATGCGCTTCTCGTTGCGCACGATAATGTCCGGCGCGTTGAGCTGGATCAGGCGCTTAAGGCGGTTGTTGCGGTTGATGACCCGGCGGTACAGGTCGTTCAAATCGGAGGTGGCAAACCGTCCGCCGTCCAGCTGGACCATGGGCCGCAGCTCGGGCGGGATCACGGGCAGCACGTCGATGACCATCCACTCCGGCTTGTTGCCGGAGATGCGGAAGGCGTCCACCACCTCCAG
>CAJULJ010000218.1 GCA_910587395.1 uncultured Oscillospiraceae bacterium
TTAAATCGTTGAAGGATAAATTCCGCGTGGCGCTTGTTTTGGGCAAAGATGATCGTTTTTCCAAGACGGTCTCCGCCCTCTACTCGGATGCCATGTTCCATTAAATCCTGTAATACAGTGTCCACGGTAGTTTCGTTAAAGACAAACTTATTCAGCTTTGCGGATGGAATAAAATCCGGCATCAAGCCGTCCTCTGTAAAATCCTCCTCATACCGCGCTTTGTCCTCGTCCGATAAATCATCATAGGTAATCCCATCCTCCAGGAATTTCGTTTTCACCTCATAATTGTAGTAACGGACCAACACATGATCCTGCTCTACCGCTGTTTCGTAGTCATAGGCATAGGTGGGGACGCCGTGTTCCATTTCAAAAAAGTCATAGGTATTCCGATCCACATCCGTTTTCGGCGTAGCGGTGAGGCCCACCAGGAGCGCGTCGAAATACTCAAAAATGGCCCGGTACTTTTTGAAAATGCTGCGGTGGCTCTCATCAATGATAATCAAATCAAAATGTGCCGGGGTGAACAGCCGCTGTCCGTCCTTTGATTTGGCTGTATCAATGGCGTTGAGCATGGTGGGGTAAGTGGAGAACACGATGCGGGCGCTGCGGTCGTCCTTGTTCGTGCAGAGATTGCACAAGGACATATCCGGCAGGTAATTCTTGAAGTCATCTCTGGCCTGCTTCACCAGGGCGGTTCGATCCGCCAGGAACAGAATATTGGTGACATACTTTCCCCGGCTGAGTACATCCGTCAGGCTGGAGGCTGTCCGGGTCTTTCCGGTTCCGGTGGCCATGACCAGCAGATGCTTCCGAAAGCCCTGCTCAATCCGTTCGCACACCGCGCGGATGGCCTCTTTCTGATAGTATCGGTCTGTGATCTTGTCATCAACGGGAATGGACAGAAGCTCCAGCCGTTCTGTCCGGCGGTTCATGAGCTTTTGCAGATCGTCTTTGCTGAAAATGCCGCTGACTTCCCGCTGAGGGCCGGATTGGTCGTCCCAAAAATAGGTTTCAAAGCCGTTCGTTGTGAACATCATCGGCCTGCGGCCAAATTTTCGCTCCAGACAGTCGGCATACAGGACTGCCTGTTTACGTCCAATATTCGGGTCCTTGCTGGTGCGCTTGGCCTCCACCACCGCCAGGGGCAGGCCGTCTTTTCCAAAGAGAACATAGTCCACATATCCCGCCTGACCCACGACACCGGCCATGCCCTCCACGGGGTACTCTGTCTGTACGTCCGCGTCCGAGCCGGTAAACTGCCAGCCCGCCAGCTTCATATCGATGTCGATATAACGTTTGCGGGTTTCAAACTCAGAGGGGTCATCCGCCGCGAATGTGCGCTCCTGCTGATGCTGCTCTCTCGCCGCTGTAAGCTGGGCGGACATAGCCTCGATTTCCTTGCGCAGCGCCTCGATCTCTGCGTCTTTTTCGCCTAAAAGACTTTCCTGCGCTTTGATCTTCTTCGTATCTACAACGACCCGCTCCGTTGGTATCTTTGACTCGTCAAAACGGCGGTCCTCATAATCTGTGCCATAGCAGTAGTCCACCCACTGGATAAACTCAAACAGCGCCCGCAGGGACAGCAAAGCATCCCCGGGCTGTACCGCCCGCTCCGTATGTACCGCCAAGTTGCCCAGCTTGACAAGGAAGGGCAGTTTCCCCCAGGTTGCGCGGTCCACCGCGAAACGGAAGGACGGCTCATGCAGAAGGGATTGCAGATTGTCCTTGTAGGGCATCTGCATGGTGCTGTCAGCGGTATAGACCCACTTCACCGCCAGCTCCAGCGCCTTCCGGCAGCCCACCGCGCACATGGCGGGAGAGGCGGCATACACACGCTCGGC
>CAJULJ010000219.1 GCA_910587395.1 uncultured Oscillospiraceae bacterium
GCAGAAGGCCGTAGAGGACCTTGGCCTCAATGGAAACGCTCTTATACCGGGGGTCGGTGAGCAAGGTCTTGGGGATACGGTAAAAGCTGTACTGGTCCGCCTCGGTGCCGTAGTAGTAATCCAGATTCAAGTTTGACGGCATGGTGATTGCCTCCTTTGAAATGTGCGGAGAAACAAAAAAGCGGGGCGGTGACTGCTGATAGTCACCGCCCCGCTTATGCTCTGTCCGCCTGTTGATTTGTCCGTAAACGCAAAAAAGCCGCCCCCGCCACTGATGATTAGTCAGTTGCGGGGGCGGCTCTTTTCCTTATGCCTGTTGCAGTTTCCATGTTTCTAACAGAGATACGATCACTTCCTCCATCTGTTGGGCTGTGTAAGATGGAGGGAAATATTGATGCAGCCTCGTTTGTTTAAGAACCACCTGCACAGAGGCGGAATGTTCCGCTGACAAGAGGTTTTCCATGACGGTGATGGTCAAAGTGCCGTCCTTGCTGTGCTGCTTGATCTTTACAAGCTGGCCTTTGACCGGAACAACATTCAGCTTGTCCATTACCGATACAAGGTCTGTCTGTTCCTGCTCTGTCAGAATGGAAATGTAGTCAGCGGCAGTGCTGAATGACAGCTTATCCTCATCTACCAAGGTCAGCAAAGGGGGAATCAGCTTGGTTAAGGCTATGTACCGGGTGACTGTTAAACCGCAGCTTTCACCAGCCTCCTGGGCGATCTTATCCCGGCTTTTCAACTTGTGAACGCCGCGTTCACAAGTTGGGTTCTGCCGTTTGCCTTGATGCTTTAGGGCTTCCAGTTTCATCTTATAGGCAAAGGCTTTTTCGCTGGGCAGGATTTTCTCACGCTGAAGATTGCTGTCCACCATGATGATAGTCGCTTCATCATCATCCAGCGTCCGAATGAGTACCGGCATTGTCTCTCTGCCTGCCAGTTCGCTTCCACGCTTGCGTCGGTGGCCCGCTATGATCTCATAGCCGCCCTCTTGCCGGGGCCGGACAATAGCGGGGGACAGAACACCGCTCCGTGCAATACTCTCCACCGTTTTCTGCATTGCTTCATCATCCCGCACCTGGAAGGGATGATTTTTGAAGGGGAACAGTTCTGACAGAGGAACTTCCTGCACAGTCTCGCCGCTGACCTCCGATGTTCCACCAGCCTGAAATAAATCATCAAAGCCAGTCAACTGTATCTTGCTGGCGCTGCTTTTCATGCCAGGACCTCCTGCGTCAACGCTGCGTATGCGGCGGAGACTTTACCGGCAGGGTCATGGAGGTAGATACTCCGGCCCTCCGCACTGGTTTCTGCCGCTCGGATGGATAGAGGGATAATGCTGTCAAATATCCGCACACCGCTGCCGTAGGCGTTTCTCAGCAGCTCCACGATCTCGCGGGAGTAGTTGGTCCGCATATCCGCCATGGTTATGAGAATACCCGCAATATCCAAACGGGGGTTGATTTTCCGCTTCACATTTGATATGGTGTGGATAAGCTGTTCGAGGCCCTTGATGGAGAGGTAGTGCGCCTGCATGGGAATGACTACTTCATCAGCAGCGGCTAAGGCATTGATGGTAAGCATACCCAGGGACGGGCAGCAGTCCAGCAGAATCACATCGTACTGTTCCCGGACACTGTTCAGAAATTCGCGCAGAAGTGTCTCACGGCTCATGGTGTTCACCAGCGTGACCTCCAGACCGGACAACTCAATGTTGGCGGGAAGAAGATCTACGCCCTCTGCCTGATGGATGATACCCATTCCGGGAAGTACAGGCTTGTCCGTAATGATAAATCCCAGCACATCGGCAA
>CAJULJ010000220.1 GCA_910587395.1 uncultured Oscillospiraceae bacterium
ATCCCCACCGACACGCCGAAGCTCAGGCCGATGGCCCCCAGGGTGGGGGTGGCGTCGAAGACGCCGCCGCCCATATTTTCAGAAAGCATCCCCCCCAGCACCGCGCCGATGCCCTTGGCCAGCATCCAGCCGAAGCCGATGCCCAGGATGCCGCCGATGGCGGAGGTGGTGCCCGCCTCGATGACAAACTGGCTGCGGATGTCCCGGCGCTTGGCCCCCAGAGACTTGCGCACGCCGATCTCCCGGGTGCGCTCGGTGACGGACACCAGCATAATGTTCATAATGCCGATGCCGCCCACCAGCAGGGAGATGGCGGCGATGGCCACCAGCACCCCCATGGCCACCCCCATCATGGCGTTGATCTGGTTGGCCTGCTCCGCCATGGTGGTGATGTAGAAGTAATTCCACATGCCGTCGTCGGTACGGAAAAAGTCGTTGAGATAGGCCTCGATAATCCTTTTGCCGGCGTCGGCGGTCTCGCCGGAGGTGCTGGTGAAGATGTACAAATTGACCCACCGGCTGCCCATGATCTCCAGGGCGGTGGTGTAGGGGATGTAGATCTGATCGTCCTGGCTGCCGGGGAGCATCTCCAGCTCGGCGTTGCGCTTGAGCACCCCCACCACCGTGAGGGGCCGGCCGTTGATGGAAAGCTGTTTCCCCAGGGCGTCTCCGTCAAAGGCCTCCTGTTCCAGATAGGCCCCGATGATGCAGATGTTTTCCCGCCGCTCCACGTCCATGTAGCTGATGAAGCGGCCCTTGGCCAGCTGCTCGCCGTCGATGGTGTAGCCGGTGGCGGCGTTGTACATAATCTCGCTGACGCCGTAGAGGCTGGTACGGTCGAATTTGTCGCTGCCGTGGCGGACCACGGCATTGACCCCCAGATAGGGGGATACGCCGGTGAGAATGTCCGCGTTTGCCTCCACCATGTCATACATATCCTCCGGGTCGGGCAGCATATCCGCTGTGCCGCCGAAGAACTGGGCCTGGATCATGTTGATGCCCAGCTTATCCACCTGCTGCTGGACCATGCCGGTGAGGCCGTTGCCCAGGGACAGGATGACGATGACCGCCCCCACGCCGATGATGATGCCCAGCATGGTGAGCAGGGCCCGCATCTTGCTGGTGGTGAGGGATTTTATCGCCAGGCGGAAGGACTGGGTAAAGTTCATGCGCCCACCTCCTCTTCCTCGTCCTCCCCGTGGGGCTGGACCACCGCCCGGGGGTCACGGGAGTCCCCGTCGTAGATGATTTTCCCGTCCTGGAGGCGGACAATCCGCTCGGCCTTCACGGCGATGGAGTTGTCGTGGGTGATGAGGACCACCGTATTTCCCTCCTGGTGCAGCTGCTTGAGGAATTTCAGCACCTCCCGCCCGGTGCGGGAGTCCAGGGCGCCGGTGGGCTCGTCGGCCAGGATCAGGCTGGGGTCTCCCGCCAGCGCCCGGGCGATGGACACCCGCTGCTGCTGGCCGCCGGACAGCTGGGAGGGCAGGTTCTTCCCCTTGTCCCGCAGGCCCACCCGCTCCAACGAGGCCAGAGCCCGCTCCCGGCGCTCGCCGCTGTCCACCCCGGCGTAGAGCAGAGGCAGCTCCACGTTCTCCAGCACGGACAGCTTGGGGATCAGGTTGTACTGCTGGAAGATGAAGCCCAGCATCTTGTTGCGAATCTCCGCCTGCTGGTCGTCGTCCATGGTGGACACGTCCACGCCCCCCAGGTGGTAGGTGCCGGAGGTGGGCACGTCCAGACAGCCGATGATATTCATGGCGGTGGACTTGCCCGACCCGGAGGAGCCCACGATGGCCACAAACTCCC
>CAJULJ010000221.1 GCA_910587395.1 uncultured Oscillospiraceae bacterium
GACATTTTTCCCTCATAGAAAAATCCAAAAAAGCCGAAAAACAGGAAAAACACAAAGGGGAAAACAGCGCCCATGGCGGAGTAGGTCCAGAAACCCGCAAGGCCCAAAAATCCCAGCAGCCCCAGGAACCCCAGCTTGGGATTGACTTTGCGTGTCATGTTTGTCTTTGCGACATTCTTCTTGCTTTTCCCAACGCTGATAAACAGCTGGATAAACAGAGCGAGCGCATAGACGCAGGTGAGGGAGATGGATAAAATCATGGGCAGATCCTTCGTGTTGAAGGAGTAGCTTCCAAAGTCCATGGGAGCGACCAGGCGGGAATCGTTACATGTAACAGCGTAACAGACTGAGAGCAGCACAGCCGCGATGCAAAAGATCCCGCAGCCAACCCAGATTTTTACCTGATTCTTTTTCATGTAGTACCTCCAATTAACGAGATGTATTTATCTCTTGATAGGACAAATATATCACTTATCTTTCTTCGTGTCAATAGAAAAATGAGAAATATTTGTCTCTTTCTATTCCGGGCGCTTCGGAGTGACCATTGCAAAACATTTCGTGACATTCAGAGAGCATTTCATAACAAACAGGCGGATGGCTGCTTGCCAGTACAGGGCAGCCGTAGTATAATATTCCGTCATAATAATGAGGGAGGTGGATTACTCCATGCTGCGTATTGCCATCTGCGACGATGACTGCGCCACTGTCCAATCCAACCGGAGCATCGCGGAGGACTGCCTGAAGCAATGCGGGAGCGCCGGCGAGATCGCCGCCTATACCCACAGCGACAATCTCCTCTACGACATCACCGAGGATGGTTTTTTCTTTGACCTGATCCTGCTGGACATTGAAATGCCCGGCAGCACCGGGATGGAGCTGGCCGGGAAAATCAGGC
This sequence comes from uncultured Oscillospiraceae bacterium, assembly GCA_910587395.1. GTDB lineage: Bacteria > Bacillota > Clostridia > Oscillospirales > Oscillospiraceae > Enterenecus. Next base: position 896 of record CAJULJ010000221.1, read on the forward strand.
CCTTTTTGCCCAATGTGAAGATCATCTTCATTACCTCCCATGTGGAGTACGCCATCGACGCCTTTGAGCTGTCCATCTTCCGGTACGTCCCCAAGAACGACATCGCCCGGCGGCTCCCCGGAGCGATTTGCGACGCCATCCGCCTGATCGAGCTGGAGGAAGGGCGGTTCTATACCATCCAGACCAACAGCCGCCTGGAGAAAATCCCATATAAGGAGATCCTTTTCCTCTCGCGGGACGGGAAAAACACCAGCATCACCACTTCCAGCGGCGCGGCCAGGGTACGCAAGAGCTTGCAGCAGGTCTATGAGGAACTGGCTGCGGAGGAGTTTATCTTCATTGACCGGGGCTGCATCGTCAACATGATCCACGTCATGCAGGTCAAGGAGGGCGCGGTTGTGCTGAAAAACGGCGACGCCCTCCCCATCAGCCGCTCCCACCTGCAAGAGGTAAAGGCGCAGATCAACGCCTATTGGGGGGCGCACATATGACGGATATGCTTCTGCTGCTCTCCGGCACACTGACTGGGGCGGTGCGTGTTCTGGTGGGCCTGATTCTTGTTCACCGGCTGCTGTCCATAAAGAGACCAAGCCGAAAAAGCATCGCGGCAGGGCTGGCCGGGGCGCTGGCCCTCACGGTTTTGCTGTCCCTGCTCCATGCGCCGGATTTCTACCGAATGGCGCTGGAGGCGATGCTGATTGCCGCCTGCGCCTACCGGCTGCAAGGGGCCGAGCTGAGAATGGCCCTGTTTATCGGCATCTTTTATGAAATCGGCGTCTCCTTCTGGTCGTTTCTCCTGCCGGCATGGCTGGGCGTACTGTTCCGCTCCCAGGACTTTCTGGGTGCCGGAACGCTGGCCGGACAGTCCGCCCTCTGGCTGCTCCACGGGCTGCTGGCCGTTTT
>CAJULJ010000222.1:0-307 GCA_910587395.1 uncultured Oscillospiraceae bacterium
CGGTCCTCCAGGCGGCGGGATATGGAGAATATTTCTCCCACGGCTTCGGCCACTCCCTGGGGGTAGAGATCCACGAGGGGCCAAACGCCAGCTCCAGGGAGGAGCGCAGGATGCCCGTTGGGGCGGTCATCTCCGCCGAGCCCGGGGTCTATATCCCCGGACGCCTGGGTGTGCGCATCGAGGACGTGCTGATTTTAAACGAGACCGGCTGTGAAAACATCACCCGGTCCCCCAAGGACCTGATCGTGCTGTGACGGGGGTTTTTATTCCTTTTTCTTTGTAAACTCTAAATGAGCAAATCTGAAAA
>CAJULJ010000222.1:317-1792 GCA_910587395.1 uncultured Oscillospiraceae bacterium
TCGATCCTGGAGGCGCGGAATAAGGGGATTACCCCGGCGCAGGTCATAGAGGCGGAGGAGAGGGTGGTCCGGGGGAAGCTCCAGCCGGGATGGGTCGATGCTGCCGCCCGCGGCGGCCTCCGCGGCGGTTTCCTCCGCAGTGGATTTCTGCTCCTCGTCCACATTGCCGCCCGGTTCCGTCTCCGCTTTCGGGCCGAACAGAATATTGGTGATCGTTTCCTTCAGTGACATCTCTGTACCACCGCCGTTTCCGAAAAATATATCTCTATCTCTAAATGAGCAAATCTGAAAAATAAACAAAGGCAAACCTCAGCGGAAGTGGTAAGATGTGGGATGACGAGTCACCACAAGACCATAAACCAAAAGAGGAGTGCCTTATGGCAGACATTATAGCAGGCAGGAAAGCAACAGGCAAGTTTTTTTACCAGTACGGATTTGGAGAAAATTTAAGCAGTGTACCGCAGAAGAGGCTAACGGAGATCATATGCGGCCTGGCTATGAAGGGGAACCAAAGCAGGACAACAGATTTTGCCGAACTAAAACAGGGTTTTCGGACCAGTTACGGACATTTTCTGTCCAAAGGCAAATGGGATGAGCAAAAGGTGTCCCAACAGCAGCAGACAGAAGCGCTGCGGAAAGCAGATGAATTGGCTCAGACGAAGGGTGCTCCCATCTACCTGAGTATAGATGATACGGTCATTGAGAAGAAGAAACCATCCTCGCGAGCCACGCGGCCCATGGAGGGAACCGGTTGGCACTATTCTCATCTGGAGGGTAAACAGGTATTCGGTTATCAGGTGTTTGGCGCCAATATCAGCACGGGTGATTTTTCCCTGTGCTATTGTCTGCGCCGCTGCTGTTCGGAAAGCGGCTCCAAGATCGACATGGCGGTTCAACTTCTGGACACGCTGCCCGAGACAGATGCCCGTGTTATCCTCCAAATGGACAGCTGGTATACCTGCAAAGCCCTGTGGGACAAGGCGCTTGAGAAAAACATCACCCTCATTGGTGCTATGAAAACCAATCGCATCCTTTATCCTGACGGTCACCGCTGCAGCGCCCAGGATCACGCTGCCATGCTCCCAAACGGCCAATACCACCTCGTTACAGTGGGCGGTCACGAGTATTGGATTCATCGTTATGAAGGGGCGCTCAACGGAATCGAAAAGGCTGTTGTCCTGCTCTCCTATCCCAAGGATGCATTTGGCAGCAAGAAGGCACTCCGCGTCTTCATTTGCTCTGATTTCGGCCTTTCTGATGGGGAAATTCTTTCTCATTACACCCATCGCTGGAAAATTGAGGTCATGTTCAAGCAGCAAAAAATGTATTTGGGCCTCAAATCCTTTATGGTTCGTTCTGCAATAGCCATTGACCGCCTGTTTGTCATCCTTCCCTTGGCCCATTTGTTTTTTATTGTCCTTTTTGATGCATCTCTGTCTTTGTCTGCCGCTATTCGTCGTTTTAGGACCCTTTTG
>CAJULJ010000223.1 GCA_910587395.1 uncultured Oscillospiraceae bacterium
AAGAACCACTTCTCCAAGGAAAACGACATCATGGACGTGTGGTTCGACTCCGGTTCCACCTGGGCCGCCGTGGCCAATGAGCGAGATTACCTCCAGTACCCCGCCGATGTGTACCTGGAGGGCGGCGACCAATACCGCGGGTGGTTCCAGTCCTCTATGTTGACTTCCATCGCCTGCAACGGCATCGCGCCCTATAAGCAGATCATCACCCACGGCTGGACGGTGGATGGCGAGGGCAAGGCCATGCACAAGTCTCTGGGCAACGCCATGCCGCCGGAGGAGATCATCAAGGATTACGGCGCGGATATGCTCCGCTTGTGGGTGTCCTCCGCCGACTACACCCAGGATATGCGCATCTCCAAGGAGATCATGAAGCAGTTGTCCCAGGCTTATCTGAAAATCCGCAACACCGCCCGGTATATGCTGGGCAACCTGAACGGCTTCGACCCGGACAAGGCGGTGGCGGTCAAGGATATGGAGGCCCTGGACCAATGGGCCGTGGCGCAATTCAATAAGCTGGCAAAGGCCGTCCGGGCAGGCTATGAGTCCTATGAGTTCCACACCGTGTACCGCGCCGTCTATAATTTCTGTGTGGTGGAGACGTCCAACTTCTATCTGGACATCATCAAGGACCGGCTGTACTGCGGCGACGACGCGGGCCGGGCCTCCGCCCAGTCCGCCCTCTTCCTGATTCTGGACGGCATGACGAGGATGATCGCCCCCATTTTGGCCTTTACCAGTCAGGAAATCTGGACTGCTATGCCCCACCGCGCCTCCGACGACGGGGAGTGCGTGCTGTTCAACGACATTCCGGACTACGACCCGGCGCTGGCGCTGGATGAGAGCGAAGCGGAGCGCTGGACGAAGCTGCTTGAGGTGCGCGACGTGGTGCTCAAGGCGCTGGAAGAGGCCCGTGAGCAGGGCATCAAGAAGAACCAGGACGCCGAAATTGCGCTGACGCTGGATAGTGAGCTGGGATTCACCGATGCCGAGCTGGCCGCTCTGTTCATCGTCTCCAAGGTGACTGTGGAGCAGGGCGAGACTGTGACCGCATCTGTAAAGCTCAGCGGCGCCCCCAAGTGCCCCCGCTGCTGGAACCACGACGAACACATCGGCACTCCCAACCACCACGCCGAGCTGTGTACCCGCTGCGCCAAAGTGCTGGGCGAATAATTCACGCGCCGCAGCACCAACCCCAGGCCGAACGGCGCACCCACTCAGGCGCAGTCCAATAGCCCCACCCCAGCTCAGTGCCTGAACACCAGCGGCAGCACAACTAGAAGCACCTGAGTCGAAAGCCCCACGCGCCGGAAGGCAACCCCAACCCACCGTATAGGGCGCCCCCCGTAAGCAGGGGGTTCTTAGGGGGAATCCCGCCTAAAGCGCGAAGCGCGACCCGGCGGGATTCCCCCTAAGCGTCCTTTTGGTTCCTTTTCCCACGTGGGAAAAGGAACGCCTCCGGCAGGGAGCTTCCTTGGGCAGAAGCATAAAAATACGCTCCTTCTCGCGGCTCACGCCATCGAAAAGGAGCGCATTTTCTTGCTAAACAGCCAAATTACTTGTGGTCCACGCTGTACATATGCTTGATGAGCTCCAGCACCTTGTTGGAGTAGCCCATCTCGTTGTCGTACCAGGACACGACCTTCACGAAGGTGTCGGTCAGGGCGATGCCGGCCTTGGCGTCGAAGATGGAGGTGCGGGGATCGCCCAGGAAGTCGCTGGACACCACGTCCTCGTCGGTGTAGCCCAGGATGCCCTTCAGCTCGCCCTCGGAGGC
>CAJULJ010000224.1 GCA_910587395.1 uncultured Oscillospiraceae bacterium
GGTGTTGTTGCCATTGCTGGGCAGGACAACGTACTGCGGTCCAGCGTTGTCGATCTCGTAGCCCTCCGGGGCCTCCAGCTCGGTTACGGCATAAGTGCCCGCATCCAGAGCGGTCAGGGTATATGTCCCGTCCTGCCCCGTCACAATCTCTTTGGAGAAGGCGCCATTTTCCGAACTCACTAAGAATCGCGCCCCGGCGAGGCCCTTGTTGGGGTTGGTGCTGTCCACCTTTTTGACGGTAAGCTCATATTTTTGGCGGGTGATGTTCAGCTCGCCCACCATAACGGCCTGCACGTCATTTGCGGGGTGATAGTTGGAGCCGGGGCCGGTGTAGGCATACTCGTAGACGCTGCACTCGCCCCATACGCCCTGTGCGCCCAAATCCAGAATATATTGGGCGCGGTCGCGGAACGATCTGCCGTCCATGGTATCGTCAATGCTGGTATAGCTGGTATGCTCCAGATTGTTGTAAACGCACAGCAGTTCCTCGGCGCAGGCCACCACGGGGTCAGACAGCAGACCGGCCTTGTAGCGCCAGACGACAGCCTGGGTCCAGGAGTTCATGGTCCAGGTGTAGTTGCTGTCCCACACGTCGTCCACGCCGAGGGCTTTGGCCTGATCGGTAAAGACGCCGGTAGAATGTGCATAGAAGTAGGCCATCATCGTTTTGACTGTGGGATCGGAGATGGGCTTGGGATTTCCCCAGGTGTGGCCTTTCAGTGACCAGCCCATGCCCTTGCCCTTCTCGGCACAGAAGCCCATGGTACTTTTTCCGTTGAGGGCAAAGTGCATCTGGTGCATATAGCACTCACCCAGGGCCGGGGAATCGTACTTGGTTCCGCTGTAAGCGCAGTCATCCATTTTGATGGTATCCGGCGCGGCGGCGCTGGCGGGAGCCGTCAGCATACTGAGAATGGAGACGACGGCCAGAAGCAATGCGGTAATTCGTTTTTTCATATAGCCTCCTCATCATGTGTTGGCATGAAAAGAGGCTATACCCCCCTAAAATATCGGGAAATACCGTCCTCCTTTCATGCGTGTGTTTGGGTGTTCCCGATCTCTATTTTTAGGGGAATAAAATAACCGCCCTGCGGAACAAGGCGGCTGCGGAGAAATGCGTCTCACGGTGAGACGCATTTCCGGGCACAGAAAAAGGCCCTCCAGCCGGGGGGCCTTTTCCGTCTGTACTTTTAGGGTTCGTAGGGATTGTGGGTGTTCGGCCTGCCGACAATCATAAAGCAGTAGGTCACGCCGCCGCTCTCGGTCACGCCCACGCCGATACTGTCACAGTCCGGCTTTATCATCGTCTCAAAGTGGCCGGGAGAATTAAGCCAGTTGTCGTGGGCGTGCTGGGCAGTGTCCTCCGTGGCGACGCCGGTGAATACCGTAAGGTTTATGCCGAAACCGTAGGGGTAGCCGCTGGCGATCACGGCCTCACATTCCTCTTTTGTGTGATGCCAGGTGTACCGCTGATCCGAGAGGGTTTGGGCGGCGGTCATCAGGGCCTCGCTGACCGGAAGCTCCGCCACGCCGTTGGCCTTGCGGGTCTGATTGATAAGCCGTACCAGCTCCTGCCGTACATCCGGTTCCTCCGTGGGGCTGGGGCCGTCCACGACGGCGGGGGCCGCTGGAGCGCCGGAGCCAACGGTGAGCGTCAGGGTTCCGCTCTCTCCGGCACGGTTGGCGGCGGTGATGTTTGCGGTTCCCTCCGATTTGGCGACAGCTACCCAAAAGC
>CAJULJ010000225.1 GCA_910587395.1 uncultured Oscillospiraceae bacterium
CGCATCGCCCAGCAGCTCTATCAAAAATCCTCCATCGCTGTCCAGGGGTTTGAGAAAACAGACCTCCCGGACAGCTTTTTTGACGCCGCCATCGGCAACGTACCCTTTGGCTCCTTCAAGGTGCCGGATAAGCGGTACGACAAGCACAACTTTCTCATTCACGACTACTTCTTTGCCCGGACGCTGGATAAGGTCAGACCGGGCGGCATCATCGCCTTTGTCACCAGCAAGGGCACCATGGACAAGGAAACGCCCACCGTGCGGAAGTATATCGCACAGCGGGCCGACCTGCTGGGGGCCATCCGCCTGCCCAACAATACGTTCAAGGACGCCGCTGGCACAGAAGTCACCAGCGACATTCTGTTTTTGCAGAAACGGGACGCTCTTTCCTGCGAGGAACCGGCCTGGGTACACTTGAATACCGACGCAACCGGGCTGAAAATGAATCAGTATTTCATCGACCACCCGGAGATGGTCATGGGCGAAATGCGGGAGGTCAGCGGCCCCTATGGGCCGGAAACCGCCTGCCTGCCCCGTGAGGGGCAAGACCTGGGGGAGCAGCTCACCGCCGCCGTCCAGAATATCCAAGGCTCCATTACCGACTATGTGCTGGACGACCCGGAGGCGGAGAGCGAGGACAAATCCATCCCCGCCGACCCGAATGTGCGGAATTTCAGCTACACCGTGGTGGATGGGCAGGTGTACTACCGGGAGAACAGCCGGATGAACCCGGTGGAGGTATCGGTGACGGCGGCGAACCGCATCAAGGGGCTGATCGGCATCCGGGACTGTGTGCGGACGCTCATTGACTATCAGACCGAGGACTGGCCCGCCGATGATATTCAGGCCCAGCAGCGCAAGCTCAATGCCCTCTATGACGCCTTTGTGGAGAAGTACGGGCGTATCAACTCCCGCGCCAACAGTATCGCCTTCACGATGGACGACTCCTATTTTCTGCTGGCCTCCCTGGAGGTGATGGACGATGAACGGAACTTTGTCTGTAAAGCGGATATGTTCAGCAAGCGCACCATCAAGCAGAAAGTCATCGTCACCAGCGTGGATACCGCGTCCGAGGCCCTGGCCGTGTCACTGGCTGAAAAGGCCAGGGTGGATATGCCCTTTATGATGGAACTGACCGGCAAGACCGAACAGGAGGTGTACGCCGACCTGACCGGCGTGATCTTCCTGAACCCCATGCACGGGTATGGCAGCGGCACCGAGGAAAAGTACCTCCCCGCTGACGAATACCTCTCCGGCAACGTGCGGGAAAAGCTGGAATGGGCAAAGCGGAGCGCCGAACAGTACCCGGAGGACTACGCCGCCAATGTGCAGGCATTGGAACGGGTGCAGCCGGTAGACCTGACCGCCAGCGAAATCTCCGTGCGGCTGGGGGCCACCTGGCTTCCCCCGGAGATCGTGGAGCAATTCATGTTTGAGTTGTTCAGCACTCCAAACTACTGCCAGTGGAACATCCACGTCCGCTATTTCCAGCGCACCGGCGACTGGAATGTTGAGGGGAAATCCTACGACAAGAGCAATATCAAGGCCCACAACACCTATGGCACCTCCCGCATTAACGGCTACAAGATCATTGAGGAAACCCTGAACCTGCGGGACGTTCGGATTTTTGACTATGTTCAGGACGAGAATGGCAAGAAAACACCCGTCCTGAATAAGAAGGAAACCGCCATCGCCCAGGGCAAGCAGGAGCTTATCAAGCAGGCGTTCC
>CAJULJ010000226.1 GCA_910587395.1 uncultured Oscillospiraceae bacterium
GATGATCTGGCGCATCATGACCAAAACGCTGGCTTTAGACGCTTTCCCCAGGGACTGCATCAGGGTAATGACCATCAGAACGAAACCCAGCACGATATAGGTGCTGAACAGGATTCGGAAGTCTGTCACGCCCTGGCTGGCGATTCCGGCGTCCTTGATAAACCAGGAGAGAATCGTTTTAGGCGCAAGCTGGATCGGGATATAGAAGATCAGACTGAGAACCGTAACGCCTACCATAAAAGCCCTGGTGACCTGCTTTACTCGGTCATACTGCTTTGCACCGTAGTTCGTTCCGGCGGCGGGCTGGAAGCCCTGACCGGCTCCCCACAAAGGAATCATCGTGAAGGACTGGATGCTCAACGCTGCTCCCAAAATGATCTGCCAAGTGTCGCCGCCGTGCCTGGCCGCAACATGATAGAGGGTCGTCTGCTGTACCATTGTCATAACCTGCATGAGCATAGCGGAGAAGCCCACTCCCAAAATTTCAGAAATCAGGGAGCTTTCCAGCCGGACCCTGTGAATACGGACAACCTTGCTTTTTGTCAGGAAATACCACAGCGTAATTGCGGCGGTTACGATCTGCGAGACTACGGTGGCATAGGCCGCGCCCTCAATTCCCTTGCCCTGGGCACTCATTGCTGTAATCATAACTGGGTCCAGGATGATGTTCAAAACCGCTCCGGTGCCGGTAATCAGCATGGCCTTTTTCAAAATGCCCTCTCCGCGCATAATCATGTTTGCGGACTGTGCGAAGTTGACAAACAGGGAACCGGCGAAGATGATATGCAGATACCGTTCCGCATGGTTTAGAATCTCACCCTCTGCTCCGCTCAATGTCAGAAGCTGACGGGTGAAAATCATGCCAAGGGCCGTGATAATAACCCCAAGGAGCAGATTCATGGCAATCAGATTGCCCATGATCTTGTCAACGGTATTCTGGTCCTTCTTGCCGATGGCGCGGGACAAGACAGAGGCCGAGCCAACGCCAATCAGTGTGGACACGCCGGTGTTGATCAGGGTGAAGGGATAGGAAACGGAAACCGCCCCCATCGCAACCTCGTTGATAAGCTGTCCGACAAAAACCCGGTCCATGAAGTTGTACAGTCCAACGACCACCATGCCGATAATAGCGGGGACACTCAAAGAGAGCATGAGCTGAAATGGTGATGCCGTGAGCAGTTGTGTGCGAATGTCTTGCTTTTGTGCCATGATGTTACCTCCTGTTACAGCGTCCAATTCTGGCTCTCGGTTTGCAGCTTGACCATCCGTGCAAAGGCTCCGTTCCGCTTCATCAGCTCCGCAGGGGTCCCTGTCTCGGCCACCGTGCCGCCGGACAGCACCACGATCTTGTTGGCGTTCTCCACCGTCCTCATGCGGTGGGCGATGATCAGCACCGTCTTTTGCGCCACCAGCCGGGAGATAGCCTGCTGAATCTCCGTCTCGTTCTCGGCGTCCAGGGAGGCGGTGGCCTCGTCCAAGAGGATGATGGGCGCGTTCTTCAAAAGGGCGCGGGCGATGGAGATACGCTGCCGCTCACCCCCAGAGAGGGTGGAGCCGTTTTCTCCGATCATGGTCTGATACCCCTGGGGGAGCTTGGCGATGAACTCCCCGCACATGGCCTCTTTCGCCGCTTGGATAACTTCCGCGTCCGTGGCGTCCTTTCTGCCGATGCGGATGTTCTCCATCACCGTGTTGTTGAACAGCGT
>CAJULJ010000227.1 GCA_910587395.1 uncultured Oscillospiraceae bacterium
GAGCTGCCGGGTGGACAGATGCCGCCGCAGCTCTTTTTTCTGTTTTCGGTTCAAGATTTTTTCTCCTTCCACTCGTAATGCTGCTGGTGCAGGAACAGGAAGCAGACGGCACAGCGCAGGAAGTCCAGGATGCTGGCTCCCTCCATGCGGATGGAAAGGAATGCGTAAAGCACCGTCAGGATCATCAGGAGCATTCCAGCCCCGTTCGCCAGCGCCAGGACAGAGAATAAAAAGCCGATGCCAATGACCGCCACGTCCCGCAGCTCCCACAGCCACAGCTTGGGTTTTGCTCTCAGGTTATCAGGGTAGATATACATTTATTGTTGTTCACCTCTTTACTTTAGCCGGGTGCAGTGCCAGCGCGTGTTTATTCTTGCCAATCTTGCCAATTCCAGATTTTTATGGTATGCTTGAGCCATAAAGCGTGGGAGGTTTCTTTATGACACCGCATTTTTTTGAAGCAGAAATCAATTCAGTTGGTTACTTCACCTTTTTACTTCCCGCTTCTGCAGCCCTTGGAATAAACAGTGACAAAATTCTGGAGGTTAGTGTGGACTACGGCGCTGCGCTGGATAGAGATCAGATCACGGCAAACGCATGGGCGCGGGAGCAGAATGGCGTGATCAAAGGATTTATTTATACGGTTCATGTTGCGCCTGGAGAAAATGAACAGGAGCGCATCGTTGAGGAATTAAACAGCTGCGATGCGTTCCTGTCGAATCTGACGCAGTTTGTTGCAATGCTTGACCGGCAGCAATAGAGCTTAGACCAATAAAACACATCTGCCCTATATCATGGGCAGATGTATTCTGCGCTTATTCGCTCTCGACGCCGTTTTCCGCCTGATTTTCCTCCTCCAGCGCCCGCTGGATGCAGTCCAGGAAGAAGGCGTTCTGCTTGATGCCCTTCCGCTTGAGGTAGTCCTTGAACTGATCGAACAGCTCGGTGGACACCTGGAAGGCTACGGTTCTCTGGTTCTCTTTCATGGTGGGTTTACCCTCCTGTTCATAATATTTTGTAATGAGATCGGTCATGTACTGACCCAGTGTCTGCCCGGACGCTTCCTGCCGCTCCCGCACCTTGGCGTGGAGGGACTCAGGGATCTGGGCGCATAGGTTTTTTGTTTTCTCTGCCATATAGGACTCTCCTTTCCTGGGTGGTATGGCAAGTATATCGGAAACGCCGGACAATAGCTATTCACACATACCAACAAAGAAGTTTTTGCAAGACGAAGCAAAACTGACAATGCTATTTTACAGGAGTGACCGCCATGGCGATGCCCCGCATAATGTACTCTACACAAGGAATTGCGACCGAATTCCCGAGTGCTTTATAGCGTGAGGAGTCGGAGGCCCCCGGCAGTTCTGTCCAAAAATCGGGAAAACCCTGGAGCCTCTCACATTCCAGCGGTGTCAGTCTCCGGATGAGCAGAGGACCATCCACAATCAGCTTATCCTGTCCCACATACTGGCTGTTGGGGCCTTTTCGGTCGCTGCTGGTCAGTGCGCCCACCGTTTCCTGATACGCTGGCTGACAGACGAGGTCGGTAGCGTCCTTATGTTGGCGGGCGCTCTCGGTAGACGCAACATCGTCGTCTTTGAACACATCCACTCTCTGCCGCGAAAAGACCGCATGGTGATCTGTGGCGGTCAGCGTGTAGGCGATGCCCTCCTGACAGCCAAGGCCGTTGCCGCCGTTCTG
>CAJULJ010000228.1 GCA_910587395.1 uncultured Oscillospiraceae bacterium
CCATCGCTGATTGAGGGCGGCGCGGCTACATTTTATCTCGGCGGCTACGGAGACTTTGACAGTCTGGCAGCGGCGGCGGTGAGACGGCAAAAGGCCACCTATCCCAGCATTGAAGCGGTCCTGGTGCTGGCCTACCTCAACCGGGACGCTGACCTTTCCCGCTATGACAGCACCACCTACCCGCCGTTGGAGAATGTGCCGCCCCGTTACGCCATTGTCAGGAGAAACGAGTGGATGGTCCAGGAAAGCGATGTGGTGATCTCCGGCGTCACGCATGGGTGGGGTGGGGCGGCGAAAACACTGGACTTTGCGAAGCGCAAGCAGAAAATCATTTTTCAGTTTCCAATGCAGGCTAATAAAAAATGAGCGGCAGGGCCGCATCCTTGCAAAAAATCGTCCATGCCACTATGCTGGTATCAAATCAAATTTAAGAGGTGTTCATTATGACCTATGAAAAAGTGTTAGCTGTATTCCAGGACTATCTGGCCGAGGACAAAGCCTGTGAGGTGCTGACTTCCAGCCAAGGCTATCTGGTGGTGGATTGGGACAGCAGGAAAAAGGACAGCGAGTGGGTGACTTCCCGGCTGTGCCAGACCCCGGAGCATCTGCGGGATGTGCTGCGCTCCCGGTATGAGGAATACCAGGGGTACAAGCTCACCGGAGGCTACAAGCGAGAACTTCTGCCCTCTGAGGATGTGGATATTCGGCGCATGGGTGAGGCGATGTCCGAACGGTGCGGCGAAAACTGAATACACAGTCTGAAACGGTCCGCCAATCGCGGGCCGTTTCTTTTGAAGGGAGGGACCGCCAATGGCAACCACCCGCATCATGCCTCTGCACATAGGCAAGGGACGGACTGTGGGCAAGGCCATTCAAGACATCATCGACTATGTGGAGAATCCAGAAAAAACGGACGGCGGCAGGCTGATCTCCAGCTACCAATGCGACAGCCGGATCGCGGACGCGGAGTTTCTGTTGTCCAAGCGGCAGTATCTGGCTAAGACCGGCAGGCGGCGCGGGGCCGATGATGTGATTGCCTATACCATCCGGCAGTCCTTTGTTCCTGGCGAGATCACCCCGGAGGAGGCCAACCGCCTGGGCTGTGAGCTGGCGCGGCGCTTCACCAAGGGCAATCATGCTTTTATTGTCTGCACCCACATCGACAAAGCACATATTCATAACCACATCATTTGGAACTCCACCACTCTGGACTGCACCCGAAAATTCCGGGACTTCCTCGGGTCCGGGAGGGCGGTACGGCGGCTGAACGATACCATTTGCATCGAAAACGGATACTCTATTGTGGCCAATCCCAAGCGCCGGGGCAAGAGCTACAACAAATGGCTGGGCAGTAAGCCGCCTTGCCACCGGGACCGGCTTCGCATGGCAATAGATGATGCCCTCGCCCAAAAGCCCGCTGATCTGGACGCGCTGCTGAAGCTCCTGGGAGAAGCAGGCATTGAGGTATCGCCACGGGGAAAATTCATCCGGCTAAGAGCACCGGGACAGAAAAATTTCGTCCGGCTGGATGGGAACAGCTTGGGCGCAGAGTACGATATTTCCGCTTTGCTGGCCGTCCTCTCCGGGGAGCGGACGCACACGCCCAGCCCCAAAAAGGTCCACCGCGCAGATCCGCCGAAGGTCAATCTGCTGGTGGACATCCAGGCCAAACTCCGGGATGGAAAGGGCGCGGGCTATG
>CAJULJ010000229.1 GCA_910587395.1 uncultured Oscillospiraceae bacterium
TCCATTGTCCGGGCCACTCTGGATCAGTTTGTCAGCCAGGACACCGGCGCGGCGGAGGCAAAGGTTATGCTGGACCGGCTGGATGGTCTGTCCCAGGAGAAGGAGCCGGAATATGAGTACGCCGTTGGGGACGAAGGCGGCAGGGGCCAGTTCCTGCTGATGGCCTATCGGAAAATGGACGGCGGTTCAAAACTGGATCGGACGATGTTCGTGGGAGATGAAGCCACTTGTAATGCTCTGCTGGAAAAGCTGCAAGCCGGGACGCTGCATTTTGAGGATTTTTGCGTCATGCGGGCGGCACGGGTGAGCCGCTATGTCACGAAGGACGGTGCGGAACTGGATGCCTTGGTAGGCGAGGATGATAAAGTGTACCTGGGCAGGCGGGACCACTATGACAATCGCGGCCATTATATCAATGATGATAAATCCCTGCGCTATCTCTCCGATAATGAGAAGATGTTCGATTTTGTGTCTGGAACCGGCTATACCGAGACCCAGGCGGAGCTGCTGGCACAGGGGTATTTCTCGATGGAGGATTACGCCGAGTTTGACGCCCTGCGCGTTGGCGTGCTGGCACAATTTGAGCAGACGGAGCCGATTCTGTTTGCCGGGGAGCCGTTCAGCTTCATCCAGCCGGATGCGGCAGAGCGGGAGCCGCCAGCCGCGCCAATCCCGTCTCCCCCGGAGCAGGCGGACGAAGCCCTCTACCTTCTGGATGATTCCGTTTACCTCCATATCCAGGCCAGTGACGAGGGGTGGGACTACACGCTCTACACCAAGCATGATATGGCACAGCTTGACGGTGGGCAGTTAGATGCCCCCGGTTCCTCTATCACGGACGTTGTAGAGCATATCCGAAGGACGGAGGAAATCGGCACAATCGCCGTTGATCTTGCCCCCATAGAGGTTCTGGATGAACTGCGGGACCGTGCTGACCGTGCGCTGGAGGCGGCTGTGGCCGTCCAGCCGGAGCAGGGCCGAGATTACGCCGGGGAGCTGCGGGCGCATTTCGCTCAGGAGGATGACGCCCTGTGGGACACTCCGTTAGACGAATACCCCCTGCCGGACCCGGCCTTTTCCGCTGACGAACTGGAACAGGACTACGGCTATTCGGGCGGCGATCTGCTGCCCCTGTCCAGGGAACGGGCGGCGGAGCTGCTGGAGCAGGATTTGACTGTCTACATGGTGGAGGCTGGCGAAAATCCCGCTATGGTCTTTGACCGGGACGATCTCGTGGAGCAGCCGGATGGCATGATGTTTGCCGTTCCCCGCAAGGAATGGGAGGAAAGCCCGGAATTTCACCAGTGCATTGTGGACCGGCTGAATCACCAGAAGGAACGGGAACGGGCCTTTCTCGACTATGGCGGGGACTGCTTTGCCATTTATCAGATAAAGGACGGCGCTGAACAACGCGATCTCCGCTTTATGAACATGGACTGGCTGATGTCCAAGGGGCTAACTGTTGAACGTGGCAATTACGATCTGGTCTATACGGGAGAACTGGCACCGGGGCTGGGGTCCAGCGCCCTGGAAAAGCTGTGGGAAAGATTCAACACCGATCACCCGGCAGATTATCACCGCCCCTCCATGTCCGTCAGCGACATCATTGCCGTCAAGCAGGACGGTGTGGTATCCTGCCATTACTGCGACAGTGTTGGCTTTGCGAAGGTGCCGGACTTCATCAGCC
>CAJULJ010000230.1 GCA_910587395.1 uncultured Oscillospiraceae bacterium
GCAAGCACATGGTGGTGCAGGATGAAGACATGATGGTGACCACGCCGGAGCGGAATTTCCCGGCGGTCATGTGGGAGCCCCACCAGCGGGAGCAGAGGAACTGCTGGGATGACGCGCCCAAGCCGAACGTGCGGTGCCCCCTCTGCGGGAGGATGGTCATTGTGAAGGAACTGCGGTACACCGGCAAGCGGGAAAACCTTTCCAGCTATCGGCGGGCGGTAGTCCTGCGATGGTACCGGGGGGCACTGTGGGCCAGAGCCTATGATTGCGGCAAGCACTACAGCAAAGACAAGGGGTACAGCCTTACGGGTGAGCCCAAAATCAAGCTGGTTGGCGTGTATCGGTTCAAGCCTGGGTTGGTGGAGGCAACGACCCGGTATTGGTGGGACTACCCATTCAATTCGATTGAGCGCCAAGATGGGCCACTGGTCAAAGGTCATTGGAACATCCACGGCCCGTTCAATGCCAACGCGGACTACGGTATCGGCTACGATGTGATCGGCCTGGAGGAGATACAGAAAAGCCCCTTCCGTTATTGCATGGCAGAGGAGGCCGAGCGGAAATTCACAAAGTTTCTGCACTTCCTGACGGCCTGCTGCTTCTACCCCCGGCAGATTGAGATGCTGATGAAGGCCGGGATGAGCGATGTGGTCATGGATCTCACCGAGCGGGGTGTAAAGCATGCCGCAGTCATCGATTGGGATGAGGAGAGTCCGGCGAAAGCCTTCAAGCTGACCCGTCAGGAGATGAAAGCATTCCTCGGCACTAATCGTGACATTCAGACTGCGGAACTCTACAAGCGGCTGAAGGGGCGCGTCCCTATGGTGGAGTGCGCCAAGTGGCTGAGCGAGGATTTGAACATCCCGAAAACCTTCTCTGCGGCAAAGAAGTGGAGCCTTCCGCCGGAAAAGCTGATGCGGTACCTGGACGGCAATGTGGGATGCGCCCGGTACGGTGGCATGAGCAGTCTCGACTCAGCCTTGCGGTTCTGGGAGGACTACCTCACCGCTGCCGAGGCCATGGGCTACCAGCTCCACCGGGAGAATGTACTGCTTCCCCGGAACCTGGGGACGGCCCATGACAATGCGACTGGGCAGCATCGGGCCCAGCTGGAACAGGAGCAGCGCATCGAGAGGGAACGCCGGGAGGCCCAACGTTGGGAAGATCAACGGGAGCGTGACCGCCTTATAGCCGATACCTATGCGGAGCGGAAGGCCAAGCTGGAAGAAAAGTACGGCTTTGAATTGGACGGTTATATCATCCGCATTCCGGCCAGTGGAGAAGAAATCTTGAATGAGGGGCGCAAACTCCAGCACTGCGTAGGTGGCTACGCCGACCGGCACATGAGCGGAGCGGTGACCATCCTTTTCATGCGGAAGGTCAAGAAGCCGGACGAGCCGTGGCTGACCATTGAGATGAATGGGAACAGCCTGGTTCAAATTCACGGTTTCAGGAACGAGGGCGTACACACCGCAAAGGGGGCCTTCGCCCCCAATCCGAGGGAGGTCTACCGGGAGTTCCTGGACACCTGGCTGGACTGGCTGAAAAAAGGCAGTAAACGCGATAAGCAGGGCAATCCCAAATTGCCCAAGAAGAAAGGAGCAGCAGCATGAGCGAAATGGAAGTAACTGAGGGCCAGCTCCTCAGTCAGGACTTTG
>CAJULJ010000231.1 GCA_910587395.1 uncultured Oscillospiraceae bacterium
CTGCATCCGAAGCCTTATATGGTCTTATTCTAATCATACATTTTCCCTCGCAAATCCCGATTTATCGCTCTGATCGCCGCACAGGCTCGATCACTGAACGATCCTGCTGAAAACGGCCGTCTGCTCCTTCATAGAGATTTTCCCGACCTGATACCCGTAGTCCGTCAATTCCTTTTTGTATTTCAGGAAAGAGTGGTCAATGGGGATGCCCGCGATCTCCTGAATCTGCCCGAAGGTCAATTTGAGGGTCGGGCTCCCATCCTCTTGCACATAGGCCCACAGAGCGTCGTATTTACTCATGAAGTTCCTCCATTCCTTCATAGGACAGCGTAGCCACCGCCCGGAAAACCTCCCCGGAGACGCCGGCCTGCACCATGCCGTCGTACTTTTCTGCGGCGGTCTGGGCGCTTTTCAGGCCCCAGCCGTGGAGACCGCCCTCGGTCTTGGTGGTTTTCAGTTCGCCATTTTCCTGGACGGGTACAGAGGAAAAACTGTTCTCCACCTTGATGACCAGCATCTGGTGGATGCGGCGGATGGTGAGGGCCACCGTGCGGCCCGATGGGTCCGGCACCTGCCGGGTCGCCTCAAAGGCGTTGTCCAGCAGGTTCCCTAAAATCGCACACAGATCCACGCTGCGGATGTTGGTACGGCGGGGGAACTCCACCTGGGCCTGGAACCGGATGCCATCGGCCTCCGCCGCAGCCGCCTTGCTGTTGATCAGGTAGTCCGCCGTCTCGTCCCCTGTCCAGACGGCGGCGGTCAGGTTCCGCACCGGGGCCTGCAATTCATCCAGGTAGCGGACAGCCTCCCCGTACTTCTCATGGGTGAGGAACTGCCGCAGGACGCCGATGTGGTTGTGGAGGTCGTGGAACAGCTTGGCGTTGACCTGATAGGCCCGGTTGACAGCGGTATAGTCCCGCTCCAGCAGCTCGGCCTGCTCCGATTTCAGCTTTGCCAGCTCCTTTTCCACCTCATACTGCCGGTTGATGTTGAACACCAGCACCGACATCATCAGCACCACCGCCAGGATGGTCCACATATAGAGCGTGTCATCGGGAATTGCCAAACTTTTCTGCTCAGACAGGGTAACAACTCCGAGGAACCCCGCCAGCGTGACGGCGGAAAATGCCCGGAATACGGACTTTCCAGGCCTCTCCCGGTTTTTGTATCCATATACGGCAGCGCCCCCCAGCAGGATATTGAGCAGCCACAGGGCGGATTGTCCGCTGGATGTTTCCGGGTTGAGAAAGTCCGGCGAGCGGAACAGGACTCCCATCCAGGCTCCCAGCAGAAACTGCCAGAAGAAAACGCCGATCCCATAGAAGATTCCCACAAACAGAGCCATGCGCAGCCAGCCCGAAGCGCGGCCCTTTTGCTTCCGCAAAAGCCAGACAATCAAAAGCAGCCCCACAAGCACCCGCGCCGCACCGGTCAGCACGCCGGAGAACAGCAGAAAAACGTCCGTCATATGTGCGCCCCCCAGTAGGCGTTGATCTGCGCCTTTACTTCTTGCAGATGGGAGCGGCTGATGGGGAGGGCGGCGCCGTTTTTCAGGACGGCCATGCCCTCCTTGACCTGCATGACGTGGATCATGTTGACGATGCAGCCCCGGTCGATGAAGATAAATTCCTCTGCGGCCA
>CAJULJ010000232.1 GCA_910587395.1 uncultured Oscillospiraceae bacterium
TCCAACAGCGTGCCGTCCACATCAAAAATCGCGCCGCGAATCCTCATAGGCCCACCATTTCCTTTGACATCGCCCGCAGCTCCCGGCAGGCCCCCTCAATGTCCTCCGCCGAGAAGATGGCCGACACCAGAGCCACGCCGTCCACGCCGCTGCCGGCCAGCTTGAGGATGTTGCCCCGGTTGATGCCGCCGATGGCCACAATGGGCACATCCACCGCGTCACAGATCGCCCGCAAGGTTTCGTTGGGCATCTGCTCCACATCGGTCTTGGTGCTGGTGGGGAACACCGCGCCCAGGCCCAGATAGTCCGCGCCGTCCCGGACAGCCTGGCAGGCCTCCTCCACCGTGTGGACGGAGACGCCCAGGATCATGTTCTCCCCTACCCTGCGGCGGACCTCGCCCGCCGCCAGGTCCTCCTGGCCCACATGGATGCCGTCCGCCCCGCAGGCGATGGCGATTTCCACGTTGTCATTTACAAGGAAGGGGACGCCATACCGGCGGCACAGGGCGCACAGCTCCTTCGCTTCCTGGAGGAAGGCCGTTTCGTCCAGTTCCTTCTCCCGCAGCTGCACACAGGTCACGCCGCCCTTCAGCGCCGCCTCCACCTGCTCATACAAGGTCTGTTTCCCGGTCCAGGCTCGGTCGGTGACGGCGTAGAGCAGCATATGTTGCTTATCGCACTTCATACTTGGCTCCCTTCTCCAGCTCCGCCGGGGTGAGGCGGTACATGGCGTCGATGATGTAGTTCCGATAGGAGGAATTGCCGTCCAACTCGGTCAGCCGCCGGTGGGCGATCTCCCCGCACAGGCCCATGGCGCACACGGCGGCGGCCGTGGCCTCCAGGGGACAATCCGGGTTGGCGGTGACAAAGGCCGCTGTCAGGGCGGAGAGCTGACAGCCGGTGCCGGTGATGGAGGCCATCTCCGGACGGCCGTTGCGGATGCAGAAGGCCCGCTCCCCGTCCGTTACAATGTCAATGGCCCCAGTGACGGCAACGACCGCTCCGATCCGCCGGGCAAAGTCTTTGGCGAAAGCCACAGCCCCGTCCAGGTTCTCCTCCGTCACCTTGTCCGCCACATCGGCGTCCACCCCCTTAGTGGTGCCGCTGCCCAGGGCCAGGGTTTTGATTTCGGAAATATTGCCCCGAATCACCGCAAACTTTACCTCATTCAGCAGCCGAAGGGCGGTATCCGTCCGCAGGGTGGAGGCCCCCGCCCCCACCGGGTCCAGCACCACAGGATGGCCCAGCTCATTGGACCGCTTCCCGGCGGCGAGCATGGCCGGGATGGTGCGCTGGTTCAGGGTTCCAATGTTGATGTTCAGTCCACCGCAGATGGCGGTAATCTCCACGGCATCCTCCGGGTCGTCCGCCATAATGGGCGAGCCGCCGCAGGCCAGCAGCATATTGGCGCAGTCGTTCACGGTGACATAGTTGGTGATGTTGTGGACCAGGGGGGATTTCTGGCGGACATTCTCAAAAATCGGTTCAAACATGGTTTTTTACTCCCTTTCTCTGATTGGCAACAAAAAACAGGGGGCATCTGAATACGATGCCCCCTGAAAAAAGTAGCGTTTCCTACGACTTCCTCCGGCGGCATTATCCGCATCAGGTTCAAGGGTCGAAGGTCTACCT
>CAJULJ010000233.1 GCA_910587395.1 uncultured Oscillospiraceae bacterium
CAGAGATTGACGAGAACTTTGTCCGGGCTGGGTTGTCCCACCGGGAGTTGGGCGACTTGCTTCTGCGCCGGAAAGAACTCTATGAAGCCATCCACCCGGAGACACGCCAGGGCCAGCGCAACGGCCAGACAGCTAAAAACGACAATTTGACGGTTTTAGCGGCAAAGCCCTTTTCGGAGGATACCGCCGATAAGCTGGGAATCAGCAAACGCACCGTGGAGCGGCTTGTCCAGACCGCCGCCAATCTGACCCCGGAGGCCAAGAAAACCATCCGGGACGCTGGCGATAAAATCACCAAAGGGGATGCGCTGAAAATTTCCAGACTGCCCCCTGACCAGCAGGCGGAGGCCGCTGCCGTTCTGACCATAGCCCCGCCAACACCGAAGCGGCAGAGGATGGCGGACGGTGAAGATGCGCTGCGCGAGTTTAAGCTCCTATGCTCCCGCTATGTTTCCGACATCAAAGCCCTTCATCACCGGGCAGATGTTTTCGCCAGAATGTCAATGTCTCAATTTGACGAACTGGGCAATAGCGCATATTCCATCACGGAAGCAATCAAGGAACTTTTTGAGGAAGTACATGAAATCCGACACGAAATGGAGAAGGAACATGAAAACTGACTATATTACCAGCGGCTCCACCCTGCCGCCCTACATGGCGTATCCCCGGTTCCTGTTGGGCATGAATATCCGGCTGACGGCGAAAGAGGTCTACGCGATCATGCTGGATATGACGTTCAATTCGGATATGGTTCAGACCGACCGGCGCGGGCGGCGGTATCTGGCGTTCTACAACAAGACCATTGCGGCGATCATCGACCGCACTCCCAGCACTGTGGCACAGTCCCTGCGGGAGTTGGAGGACGTTGGGCTGGTGGAGAAGGAACTGATCGCCCTCCACACTCCCTATCACATTTACATCAAGTTACCCGCAGGAGAAAACGTGCCGTGATTGTCCACATGAACTATCAGCAGTACCGCACCGCCCGCAGACTGGTACATAGCTGCTGCAACTATGATTGTGGGAATTGTCTGCTTCTGGACGGTGGCGAGGAATGTATCTGCCCACAGAGTATTACCTACTCGCTTGTGTGCCGCTGGTTCCGCGCCGCCGTCCTGCCCCTGGACGCTGGCTTGTGCGCCGCCCTGCTCCACCGGGCAGACCGGAGGAAATGTGTACTCTGTGGCGGTTACTATCTGCCGAAATCCAACCGGGCGAAATACTGTCCTGATTGCGCTGTTACTGCCCGTAGAAGGAAAGAAGCGGAACGCCAGCGCAAACGTTACTACGATTCTACGCATTTAGGCCCTAAAAAACCATGATTTTTCAAGGTTTTCCGGGGTGCTGTCAATAGGGGCCTGATACATTCCCTATCTGACACCCCGGAAGGCCCTCAGAGAGCCTACAACGGCGATTCTACAAAGGAGTTTTTACCCTATGGCTGAAAACAGGAGATTTTACTATCTCAAACTGAAAGAAAACTTCTACAACAGCGAGACAATGGTTGTGCTGGAAAGTATGCCGGACGGCCTGTTGTACTCGAATCTGCTGCTGAAAATGTACCTTATGTCCCTGAAAAGCGGCGGAATCCTCATGC
>CAJULJ010000234.1 GCA_910587395.1 uncultured Oscillospiraceae bacterium
TGCTGGCCGCGCTGTACCGGCTCGTTGCCGCCCTCATGATTCATGCCGCCGCGTCAGACAACATCGTGGCGCGGCTGTTCCAGCCCCTGTTTTGGATTCTGGCGGGGCTGTTGTTCCTGACCGTCGTTACCGCGACGGCCATCCCACCGGGCACCCTCCGCATGGCAAACGCCTGCCGCCGTATCGGGCTGGTGAATGACTGCGGAGAGGCCCCGTTACTCATCAAACGCTGCAATAAGGAGGATAAAATTATGCTTGATTTATTCACACAGGGAATTTCCCTGGCTGCGATTCAAGACAATTTGCCGGAGCTGGAGGCCGCTACAAACTGCCGCGTTGTCCGCGTGGAGCAGGGGCCGAGCCGGAATATCATCCGCCTGACCCTGGCCCCCGGTGACGCCCAGCTCCCGGAAAAGGCCGTCCTGCCCCAGCTCACCCTTGCGCTCTCGGAGATTGCGCTGGGTGTGTCCTATGACGGCCTCGTAATCATCGACCTCAACAAGATGCCTCACTGGCTCAATGGCGGCGCGACTGGAAGCGGAAAGACAACCCTGCTGATAGTTGTTATTCAACAGTGCCTGATGAGGCGGACCGCCACGGGCGAACAGGCGGCAGACGTTTATGTGATTGACCTCAAAGGCGGTCAGGATTATCCCCCGCATTGGCGCAACCGGGATTGCTCCTTCTGCACCACCGCCGAAGATGCCCTGTCCGTGCTGGGCGAACTGGTGACGGAGCTGGAGTGGCGGCTGAAACTGTTTGCCGATGTCAGCGAGCGGTTCGGCGCCCCCTGCTCCAGCCTGGACGAGTACAACCGCCTGTGCCCCGATGCCCATCTGCGGCGCAACGTCATTGTGATTGACGAACTGGCGGAAATCACCGACACCACGGGCATGGACAAGCCCCACAAGGAGTTGGCCGCCGCTGTGGTGGGCAAGCTGGCGACCATTGCCCGCCTGGGACGGGCGGTAGGCTTTAACCTGATTATCGGCGTACAGCGGGCGGACGCGAACACCGTCCCCGGCCAAATCAAGTCCAACATCTCTGGCCGGGTGTGCGGCGTTGCGGACGATGTGCTCTCCCAAATCATCCTGGGCAATACCGATGCGGACAAGCTCATAGACAAGCAGGGCCGGGGGCTGTTTCTCAATCAGGACGGCGTGATTTTCCGGGGCTATCTGCCCATGGAAACGCCCCGCCCCAAGGCTCTTAATGCGAAGGAGGGAGGCACAAATGAGCACCCCCACTCTTGAAGTCCTCCCCGCGGCAGAGTTTGAGCACGATATTTTTACGACCGAGGAAGCGGCTAAAATTCTGCGCGTGGGGCGCACCACGATGTATAATTTGATTGGTACACGTCAAGTCCAGCACATTAAATGCGGCAAAAAAGCCCTGATTCCGCGCATTTATTTGCAGGATTACATTGAAAAGAACACCGTAATGTGCTATAATGATGGACAGATGAAGATAGACCTGTCCTGTTGCGGGAAAGGAGCGTAACATGAAAGTAACAGGACATCTCCGCTTGAAGCGGGGTATTTTCCAGATGGTTTTTTCCTATCTGGACAA
>CAJULJ010000235.1 GCA_910587395.1 uncultured Oscillospiraceae bacterium
CCTGGGCGTCCGAGGTGATGGCCAGCAGCCGGTCGATCTGGTCCTCCGCGAAGCCCTGGAGGCGGAGGCACTCCCTGGGCATCAGGCGGCGGATACGCCCGCCGCGCTCCACGATGCCCTGGATGCTGCTGGTCTCCAGGGTGTGGGCGATGTCGCGGCCCACACGGCCGCGGCGGGTGTTGCTCCCGGCGTAGCCCAGATCCACGGTGTCGCCGGGGCCTGCCTCCTTGTAGCCCCGCTTGGTGGCCTCCTTGATCAGCAGCACCCCGGAGCGCTCCCTGGGGTGGGTGGACAGGCTCGTCTGCCCGTACCGGGCGGTGAGACACCGGGCGATCTCCGTCTGTTCCGGCGCACCTTTGCTCAGGTCCACCAGGTACAGACCTGTCTTGCCGCCCATGCCGCCTGCGCCGGAGGTCTGGGTGCAGGCTAACCCTTCCGGGTCGTAGACTCTCGATCCCTGTGGCCCGCCGATGAGCTGTATAAGAGCTTTTGCGTCATCTCCGAAGACAGGAAGTATTTGGCCGGCGCATCGGGGATCAAGATAGCAGATAAGGAACACCCGCTTCCGCGATTGGGGGACGTGGAAATTGGCGCTGTTAAGCACTGACCACTCGACATGATACCCCAGCTCATCCAGCGCGGAGAGGATGACAGCAAACGTCCTCCCTTTGTCATGCGTGAGCAGGCCGGGAACATTCTCAAGCAGCAGATACGCAGGTCTCCGGGCTTCAGCCAGTCGGGCAATCTCAAAGAAGAGAGTGCCTCTGGCGTCATCGAATCCCTTTCTTTTGCCAGCATTAGAAAACGCCTGGCAGGGAAAACCTCCGCACAGGAGGTCGAAGTGGGGCAGGTCTCCGGGGTCGATCTCTCTTGCATCGGGATAGTATTTCTCCTCCTTCCCAATATCGTGGATGGCACGGTAGCTGGCGTCGGCATACTTGTCGATCTCGCAGTGGCCGACACACTGGAAACCGCCCGCGCGGGTCAGTCCGGCCCGGAAGCCGCCGATCCCCGCGAACATATCAAAATAGCGGATCAGATCATTCGTCACCTCCATCGTTTTGCAGCGCAAGCAGAAAGCCGAGGACGTTGTCATCCACGTCCCCGGCCTGCGGCTGCTCTGCTTTTTCTTTTGCTGAGATAAGTTCCACGCCGCGCAGCTCCTCCCGGATGATCTGGCGGACAGCCTCCAGCAGAGTGTCCTGCTCATACATCCGGCAGACGGCGCGGCACACAGCGTCCGTCCGCTGCCCGGAGGGGATGGCGCACAGCCGTTTCCACGCCTCCCGCTGGAAGGGCGAGGCCATGGAGAACGAGAGGTTCAACCGCCGTTTATCAGCCAACCTTCACACCCCGCGACAACTGGCCCACAAGGCGCTCGTAGCCTTTGGCGTTCAGGCATACGTCATCCAGGATAAGAGGCCGGCAAAGGCCGTCTGTGGCCGACACATGGCGCTTCAGGAGCGCCGCCCCGCCGCCCAAGAAGATGGCGGGCATGGCACGGGTATCCAGGCCGCTCTCGGTAATGGCGGACAGCAGGCGGCGGGTATAGGCTCCGGCCTCCCGGT
>CAJULJ010000236.1 GCA_910587395.1 uncultured Oscillospiraceae bacterium
ACCAGCGTACCTGCGCTGGCTTGGAGCGGGAGGGGATGCAGTCTCCCCACCATTCGCCACCCGCTGGGCCTCCGCCCGTTTCATGGCCGCGGCACGGCCACGCTCCCGCGCAAACTCCTGCCTGCCCTGCACGAGCGGCTGGGGAGGCTGGGGCTGTTGGATGCAGGCGTCCCTTGTCTTGATGGACAGCCTGTCAGGAGTCCCCGCCCCGCGGTCAGCGGTCAGCGCGACGCTGTCACCAGAGGGGGCGCTGGTGACGGCATCTCTTGTCTTGATCTTTGGCGGCCCCGATCCATCCTGCGGCGCAGGCTGCACATCTGGGCGGGGATCATCATGTACAGTGGACTCCCTCGTTTTGATTCGCCGCTGCTTCATCTGCTCCCCAGGGGATGGCGCAGCCCCGCCGTTCTCAGCCCGTCCAGCCCCGGCGCCGCCCTCCTTGGTGGAGACAGCTTCCCGCGTCTTGATCCGGGGCTGCTCCCGTGCAGGTGGCTCCTGGGGCGGCCCTGCCGGGGACTCTGGGGACGCAGGCGAATCAGGGATGCGAGGCTCCTCGTCTGTCTCCCGGCCCTTGGCGGACTTTTTCTTCTTCATAAGGGCCTCTATCCCGCGCCGGGTCTGATAGGCCCCATGGGCGGCGGTGTCCTCGATCCGGTCGCCGCCATAGTCGCTGGCCTGTCCCCGCTGGGCAGTCTCCCGGAGCTGGCCCCGCAGGCGTTCCGTACCGTCATCCAGCCCACGGCGGACAATCTCTTTTGGTGCGGCCTTGGCTTTTTCCTTTAATTTGCCCTTTACCGTGCGTTTTTCTTTTACTTTTGCGATATTCTCTCACCTCACTTTTGCGTTTTTCGTCATTTCATGTTACACTGTCCTCCAAAGGAGGGAGCGTCAATGGAACAGGTACACAGATGTGAATGGGCCGGCCCCGACCAGATATATATTGACTACCACGACAAAGAGTGGGGCCGACCCCTCCACGATGATAATAAGCTGTTTGAGATGCTGATCCTGGAGGGGATGCAGGCTGGACTGGCATGGATCACCGTACTGAAAAAACGGGAAGCCTTTCGTGCCGCTTTTGACAGCTTCGATCCCCAGAAGGTCGCGCTGTATGATGACGCAAAGGTCGAAGCTCTTATGGCGGACGCCGGGATCATCCGGCACCGGGGCAAGATCAACGCAGCCATCGGCAACGCAAAAGCATTCCTTGAAATTCAGAAGGAGTACGGCAGCTTCGACCGATTTATCTGGGACTATGTCGGCGGTGTCCCTATCATCAATGCACCGCACAGCATGGAGGATCTGCCTGTGTCCACCCCGCTGTCCGACCAGATCAGTAAGGACTTGAAAAAGAGGGGCTTCAAATTTGTGGGGTCCACCATCGTCTATTCGTTTATGCAGGCTGTCGGGATGGTGGATGACCACATGGTTTGGTGTCCCTGGCATACGAACAACAGGGTATAAAAGCGGAAATTCAGGCGGCGCTTGTCTCACTCAGCTTGGTCGTCATCAAGCGGTAGAGCCGGTTCTTGGGGAAATTGTCCATAAACGGCACGATGG
>CAJULJ010000237.1 GCA_910587395.1 uncultured Oscillospiraceae bacterium
ACCTGATACAGCACCAGACTGTCGGGGTTATGCTCCTTGATGGAGTTGTAGGCGTCCCAAAACCTGCCGCTGGCAAGCTCCGGCTGTGGGACGGGGCCGCTCTGTGCCGCTTCTTCCTCTTTGCGGACAGCCTCACGCAGAACGGGGACAATCTCACGGTATTTGTCGTACTGATTAAGAAAATCCAGCACACCGCCGTCGCCGTCCCCAATGTCCTGACGCTCGGAGAATGTCCGTCCATCGGGCATGACAAGGGTGAATTTCACCTTGTCATAGCCTAAAAATGCGTTATATTCCGGGTCGTTGGCGTCATACCATTTCTGCCACGTCCCGTATTTTGCCATAGCAGCCGTTCTCCCAGCGATATATTCATCGTCCGCCTGTTTCATCAGCCGGTCAAACTCTTGGAGGGAGTAGGCCGTCCTATCCTGAAATACAATGCTCTCGCTCCACTCGCAGAAAATATAGGGAAGCTCACGGGGCGGGTAAGTCGGCTCACCGGCCTCGGCGGGGGCCACGGCAGGCTCCCGCACCAGCGGCGGGGTGGAGAACACGGGGGCGTCCTGGGTGGCGGAAATGGTCATGGTGGAGGTGGCGGCAAATTCTTCGATCTGCGCCCGAACATCCTCCGGCAGACCGTCCTCATAATAGGTCACGGTTCGGTCGGGGGCGATATGGGCGATAGTCTTGTAATCGCCGTATCGCAGTTCCAGCCGGTTCCACACCGTCACGCCGTTGCCCAGGTGCCCAAAGCCCAGGTCATAGCCGGGGGTGTCAGGCCCCGCAGATTCGGCGGCGGGGGCTTCTTCCATCACCTGAAGCAGACCGTCATTCAGGGGGTTCTCCGCCAGCAGCCGGTCAAATTCCTCGCGGGGCAGTTCCTTGTTGATGATGGGAAACGCCGGGTCAAAGAGCCGGACAGTCTGCTCGTCAAAGGCCAGCAGTTCATACCCCTGCACTCCCAGGTAGACCGTAGCACCCAGGGTCAGCCGGTACTCTTTCGGCGGTGCCGGGGGCGGGTTCAGCTCGTCATGCTCCGGCTCCGGCGTTGCGGCCACGGGGCCGGGAACACTCTCCTGACGTTGATACTCCAGGTATTTTTCCTTTTCAGCCGGTGACAGGTAACGGCCCGCCTCCACAAGCTGCCCAATGCGTTTCGCCGCCTTTTTCCACGTCAACGTGACCTCGGCATCTGGCTTGGACAGATCACCGATGGAGATTTTCACACCACTACGGTCAAACCATGCGCGTATCTTCTTGTCTGTGGCAACAGTAAAATAAGCGGTCGATTTGTATTCTTCTTTGAGAAAAGATACGTTTTCGGTGGAGCTATGAGCCGTTTGAAACTGCTCAAAAATACGGAATTTTCCATCGGCTATGCCGCTGCCATGCAGGAGGATAGCGTCAATGTTCTCCTGGGAAATAGCAAAAGCGGAGGACTGTTCATCCTCCGCCGCTTGGATCGCCGCTTTCTGTTCTTCCTCCGTGGGGAGGGGGTCGGTCAGTCGGCGTACACGACCTCCGCCAGCGCCGCTTCCTCCGCCGCTGCCTGGATGTTGT
>CAJULJ010000238.1 GCA_910587395.1 uncultured Oscillospiraceae bacterium
GCCCGGAACCACCGCAGCCGGAGTGCATTGGACACAACAAATACAGAACTGAAACTCATGGCGAACGCCCCCAGCATGGGATTGAGCTTCCAGCCGAAAGAGAGGAAGAATACACCGGCGGCGATAGGGATGCCGATGATGTTGTAGATAAAGGCCCAAAACAGGTTTTGCTTGATGTTGCGGATGACGGCCTTGCTCAACTGAATGGCCGTGGACACATCCAGCAGATCACTTTTCATCAGCACAATGTCGGCGGATTCGATCGCTACATCTGTTCCCGCTCCGATGGCGATACCCACATCGGCCCTGGCCAGCGCGGGAGCATCGTTGATGCCGTCCCCAACCATCGCCACCTTTTTGCCGCTGTCCTGCAAGCGGCGTATTTCCTTTTCCTTGTCCTGGGGGAACACTTCGGCCACTACCCGGTCTACGCCGACCTGCCGCTGGATGGCCTGAGCGGTCTTTGCATTGTCCCCGGTGAGCATGACCACCTCAATACCGAGGCCGGACAATTCCTGGATAGCCTGGGCGCTGGTAGGCTTGACTACATCGGCCACAGCGATCACGCCCATGAGCTTCCCGGCGCGGGCAAAGAACAGGGGTGTTTTGCCCTCTGCCGCCAGTGTTTCCCCGGAGCGCGGCAGTTCCCCGCCCGTGATATTGTGGGCGTCCATCATGCGGCGGTTGCCTGCCAGACACATTTCGCCGTCTACCCGGCCTACGATGCCTTGACCGGGAATCTGCTGGAAGTCCTCAACCGGGGACAGCGGCAGCTTTGCCTTTCCCGCTTCGGCGGTGATAGCGTCCGCCAGAGGATGCTCTGACAGCTTTTCCAGCGAGGCGGCAATTTTCAGCAGTCCCAGGCGGTCTGCCCCAGCTTCACACAAAATGTCCGTTACCACCGGCTTGCCCTGGGTGATCGTGCCGGTCTTGTCCAGCACGACAGTATCAATGTTGTGGGCGGTTTCCAACGCCTCCGCCGATTTTATCAGGATGCCATTGGTGGCTCCTTTACCCGTTCCCACCATGATAGCGGTGGGCGTTGCCAGTCCCAGGGCGCAAGGACAGGAGATCACCAGGACGGAGATACCAATGGACAGGGCAAACTCCACACCATAGCCCAGCACCAGCCAGACCGCCGCCGCCACAAGTGCGATACCAATAACAGTCGGAACGAATACCCCAGCAACCTTATCAGCCAGCTTTGCGATGGGGGCCTTGGAGCTGGTAGCTTCGTCTACCAGCCGGACGATCTGCGCCAGAGTGGTGTCATCCCCCACCTTAGTGGCCTGCATTTTGAAATAGCCAGTCTTATTGATGGTCGCACCAATTACCGTATCGCCAACGTGCTTCTCCACGGGGATGCTCTCGCCGGTCAGGGCGGATTCATCCACGGAGGAAAAGCCCTCCAGCACCACGCCGTCCACAGGGACAGATTCACCGGCCTTGACAATCAGCGTTTCCCCCTGCTGTACCTGTTCCACGGGGATTTGCTGTTCTATGCCGTTCCGCTCCACAGTGGCCGTCTTGGGCGCAAGGTTCATCAGCTT
>CAJULJ010000239.1 GCA_910587395.1 uncultured Oscillospiraceae bacterium
GTGGTGGCGTGGAACGCCCAGGTATGGCTTGCCTGGCTCTCTTTCAGATAAACGTCACGCTCCCGGAAGCACTCGGTTCCACAGCGGCGGGACAGCCACAGCAGATGGGTGTTTTCCTCGGTGGGATGCCGCGCCGCCTCCATGAACATTTCCATGTCATAGCGGAAATCGCTCTTGTAATGCTCGGTGTTCAGCTCCATCACCGCCCCCAGGGAGGCGATGATGTCCACATCCTCATATTTTCGCAATCGTCACACCTCCAAATCCTGCGATTTATCCTTGGTGGGGGCTTTCGGCTGCTGGCCCTCCTTGGCCGCTTTCAACTGCGCCCGGATGGAGGGCTTTTCCTGCGCTTGCCGGGCCTTGGCCTGCAATTCGCTGGGCTTCTCGCCGGAGAGGGGCCGCAGGAACGAAATGCGGTCAACCACCCAAAAGGTGTTGTCGTTCAACTGCCGCTGCCACGCCCCGGCCTTGGGCGACCAGCGGAAGCTGTTTTCTTTCAGGATGTTCCGGGTGGCCTCGTCAGGCTTGCCCTCGAAGAAAACTTGCAGGCGGTTGGCCTCCCGGTTGATCTCCACCGTGCCGCCGTCGAACTCCCAGCCCACAAAGACATTTTCCCGCTGGCGGGTCAACTGCTCAATGCGGCTGCGCACCTGCCGGATGTTGGCGTTATTGTTGGACAACTGCCAGGGCAAAAAGGGGGGTTCCCCGCCGCCCCCGGCCATGCCGGACTGGAACGCCTCAATGCTCTTTTGGGACAGGTGGGGACAGCCCTCCAGGGTCTTGTGCTTGCGGTAGTAGGCGTTCACCGCTTTCATCATTTCCTGCGTGGCTTCCAGCTTTTCCAGCTTGGCTTGCAGCTTCTCAATGGCGTTGGGGTCGTCGGCGCTGATGCCGCCCATGCCCGTACTGCGGATTTTATCAAGCAAGCCCTGTATCTCCTGCCATTCCCGCATATTCTTATCATCGGCGGCGTTCTGCTTCTGCTTTTTCTTCACCGGGAAATTCGCAGGCCCGGCGATCATCACGGAGGGGACGCGGGCGGCGATCTCATAGCCCTTATTCATGTTCTGTGCCAGCAGGCGGGCGTAGGTGTCAAGAAGCTGGTCTATCTTATCGTGAAATTCCGGGTCAACCCGCTTCTTCTGCCGCTGGGCGATCTCCACCGCCTTGTCCACCATGCGGCGATACTCCGCCGTGGCGCTGCCGGGCCGGTAGTCGTCAAAGCTGTTGGCTTCCTTGGCACGGCGGGCCGCTTCCTCGTTGATGGGGTAATAGCGGACGGGGGCTTGCTCTGGCTGTTCCGGGGCATCGGTCTGCGGCTGTTCGGCAACCTCCCCGGCTTCCTCCTTAGCCTCCACCTCTCCGGGGGACGGGGCATTGTTCAGAACGCCGTCGATCATGTTTTCGTTCTGTTCGGTGGACAGTTCGGCGGTACGCAGAGGATTTTCCCGCAAAAACTCCGGCACTTCCCGGAACCCCACATCATCGCAAAAATGGGCCTCCTGCCGGTCGCCGTGGCGAAGCACCACCA
>CAJULJ010000240.1 GCA_910587395.1 uncultured Oscillospiraceae bacterium
TGGACGAGCTGCGCCGGGAGATCACGCGGCACGTCATCGTCCCCGCTCTGCGGGAGCTGTACCCGGACCACAAGACGGAGGTTTTTATCAACCCCTCCGGGCGGTTCGTGCTGGGCGGCTTTGAGGCGGACACCGGCCTGACGGGCCGGAAGCTGATGGCGGACACCTACGGCGGGCTGGCCCCCCACGGTGGCGGGGCGCTGTCCGGCAAGGACGGCAGCAAGGTGGACCGCAGCGGGGCCTACATGGCCCGGTACATCGCCAAGAACATCGTGGCCGCTGGGCTGGCGGAACGCTGCACCGTCAGCCTCGCCTACGCCATCGGCAGGGCCGAGCCGGTAGCTGTGGACATCGACGCCCACCAGACCGGGAAATACCCGGAGCCTGTGCTGGAGCAGTCCGTCCGGGCTGTATTCGACCTGACTCCTGCCGGGATGATCTCCGCCCTGGGGCTGGACCGGCCCATCTTCGCGCAGTTCTGCAACTATGGCCACTTCACCCACCAGGACGCCCCCTGGGAGCAGACAGATCGGGCCGCCGCCCTGGCGGATGCCTGCGGAGGTGACCGCTCACATGGATGACGGAATGGATTATGATGTTCAGACCAAAGTGCGCTTTCGGCTCGACTTTGACGGCTCCGGCGAATTTAATACGCTGCTGCTCCCGGATGTTCAGAAGCAGTTTGTGCAACACGTCAAAGAGGTCTACCAGCGGGACGATACCCTGGGCAACGGCTACATCTCCAGTGATCTGAATTTCCAGTTTGATGGCCGCACAGTAAGATTGGAATACACCTTTACCTGCCATGACGAAAACAAGGCGGAGGCGGAGAGTTTTTCCGCCTACTGTGTGCGCTGCGTCCAGAAGGAGCTGGAGGAGTTTCGAAGTGCCAGCAGAGGTATCCGATAGGTATGCATAAAAAGCTGTTCGGGAAAAGCACTGGATATCCCATCCCGTTTGTGGTATGTTGTTCCACTTGAATAGGGGGAATGTCTATGGACGGTTCAAAAGCCCGCCGTACCCGCAATTTGCGGTATAAGCGGCCCGCGCTGGCATCGCTGGGATATCATGCGATACGCTCAGAATTATGGGACATCCGGGAAGCCTGTGCGGATATCCATTGGTTTACCGATCAGGATAACGACACACTGCTCAACGCCTTGGATGGGAATGAGGATGAGGTCTGGGAGTTCAAAATGGCCTTTGCCGACTTGGAGGCCAAGGCGGACAGTCTGGAGGAGGTCATCGGAGAGCTCTACGGATGGGACGGCGACATGGAGCGGACCTTCAACGACTGCACCGTGGCTCTGATCGGCAACCGCTATCGGACCATCGGCTTTGACAGCGAGGAAGAAGATTACTTTGCGCTGACCGCTTACGAAGAAGGGGTGGCCCAAACGGAGGCCGGGAAGCGGCTCATGCGGAGGACAAAAGCGGACATGATCGCCACCATCGGACAGTGTCTGGGAATCCTGCTGGCATTTTTTGACCTGCGGCAGCAGTACGACTACCTAAAGGCCACGTT
>CAJULJ010000241.1 GCA_910587395.1 uncultured Oscillospiraceae bacterium
CTGAATATGCTTTCCGCCCTGAGCAGGCAGGGGGACGTTCGCTTTATGCTGTATGTTGACGTTGCCCAGATACATCCCGGAGGATGAAGTGAGGCTCATGCTGAAAACCACATACCGGCAATACCAGCAATGTGCCAAGGTACAGACCATGCTCAAAAACAACCTGATTTCCCTACTCGACACCGCATTTCCCGATGCCAACCGTCTGTTTGCCAGCCCTGCCAGGGCAGACGGCAGCGAGAAGTGGGTGGATTTTGTTGCTGCCTTCCCGCACTGTGAATGTGTCTGCGGGCTGCCCGAAAAGGCGTTTACGGCCAAATATCAGCGGTGGTGCAAGAAGCACGGTTACAACTTCAACCAGGATAAGGCGCTGGACATCTACGCCTCCGCCTGTGGGCGCTTCAGTGTCATGCCCAAGACTGATACGGCCAAGCTCCTGGTGGAGCAGGCGGTGTCCCAACTTCGGGCCGTTTCCGCCGCCCTGGCCGCACTCAGGAATGAAATGCAGTCCCTGGCGGCATCGCTGCCGGAGTACCCTGTTGTGATGGGGATGTTCGGTGTTGGCCCGGCTCTCGGCCCCCAGCTTATGGCGGAGATCGGTGATGTGCGCCGTTTCCACTCTAAAAAAGCGCTGGTGGCTTTTGCGGGCATTGACGCCCCGCCGTACCAATCCGGCCAGATGGAAGTCCGCAGCCGCAGTATTTCCAAGCGTGGTTCTTCTGCCCTGCGCAGGACGCTGTTCCTGGTGATGAGCGTGATCCTCCAACGTTCACCTGCTGATGAGCCGGTGTATCAGTTCATGGACAGGAAACGCGCCGAGGGCAAGCCCTATCGCGTCTACATGATGGCCTCCGCCAACAAATTCCTGCGCATCTACTATGCCACCGTGAAGCAGTACCTGAACAGTCTCGAAGCCTAACATCCAACCTCAGATCCACATTTCTCAGGCCAGCGCCAAAAAATTTCAATGGCGGTGGCTTGGCTTTGCTTACCCTTTTTGCGGTGTCTAAAAAATAGTGCTCCCCTCAATTTAGCTCTTGACATTTGTTAGCAGGTCTAACCAGATTGTATAAAAAGCTTCGTCTATTATATAGTATAAGAAGACGGAGCGCAACGGATAAAAGAAAAAGAAATTGTCCCTGTACGCACTCCAGGCTGGGTAAGATGGACAAAGAAACGCGGGACCCCTCTCGGAGTCCCGCGCTCGGTGCAAGTGAGCCTGTAAGCCGGGTTCTGTCATTTAAGACAGCCATCTATCTAGGCGCACCGTTGCCGGTACGCTCCAGCCGCCCCCTGAACACGGCCGGGCCAGCCTATTGTGTTCCCGCGGCGTTGCTCCGGATAGAGTTTACAGCAATGGGCGCTTGACACGCCATTGGGTGAGCTCTTACCTCGCCTTTCCACCTTTTCCCCGCCACGCGCCTCGGACAGACGGGACGAGGTAGTCTATTTCTGTTGCACTTTTCCTAGGGTCGCCCCCGGCGGGTGTTACCCGTTATCCTTGCCCTGCGGAGCCCGGACTTT
>CAJULJ010000242.1 GCA_910587395.1 uncultured Oscillospiraceae bacterium
AATCCGCCCGATCCAGGATAGAATGATAGAGGTCCCGCGATGAAGCTGACCACTTGTCCGCCTGCTCCTTGCAGGGGAGGATACAGTGGAGCTTGATTGCGGGATTTTTCTCTCTCAGGTCGAGGACGGAGAGGGCCGACCAGGTATCGGTGGCTTCTGCCATCCCGGACAGGAATTGCGTAAAGCCTGCGTCCACCAGAGCGGTAATCTGCTCCGCCAGCACCGCTTTCAGCGCCACACACCGGCTGTCCGCTTCGTCATACTTCCAAGGGAATTTATGCGGGCGGTGGCCGGTGAACGCGCAGCAGTTTTCTAACACGATCCACCGTCCCCGGCGTAGCGTTCCTGGTAGTCCTGGATGTACTCGTCCAGGTATTCCAGGTACTCGGCCCCGCCGCCCTCAATCGTTTCCAGAATGGCGGTGATCCTGCGACGGCACTCCGCTTCCTCGCTTTCCGTCATGGTGCGCGTTTCATTGAGATGGGTGGTTGAACGAGGGGCAACAACATCGTTGATAATGTCATTAAACAGGTTGTCCAGCATGGCCTCCGGTGTGTCAAGCTGCTCCGCACCTGCCGCGCCGGGTTCATCGGCCACGATCCAGACATAGCCGATTTTCTTGGAGTAAACTATATCAAAGTAGTTCTGTCCATCAATATAATTCTCAAAGGCTTTGAGAATGGCATCCAGTTCTTTCTTCTGCTCAGTTGTGTAAATCATAAATTTATCGTCCTTTCTTTTGGCCCTCCGCACAGAGCAAGTATAACGCCGAAAGTCAAATATTACAATACGAGTATTTTTATAATTTGCCCGTTTGCCCCATAATCTTATTTTGAGAGGGGGCGAGGGCGATTATGTTCGCAATCCGCTTGAAAAATCTGCGTCAGTCAAGGGAGTTGAATCAAGTTCAGCTTGCGGAGAAGCTGGGGGTTAAAAAGCAGAGCATCAGTAATTGGGAAAATGACAATATCATGCCGTCCATAGATATGCTGATAAGAATTGCGGATTTCTTCCACGTCAGCACCGACTATCTGCTGGGCCGGGAAGTGCAGGAGGCAAGCGCCCCGCAGATGTTGGATATAACCGGCCTAACTCCCCGTCAGATAGAACACATCCAATTCATTGTAGACGATCTGCGGCAAAATGAGCATTAAAAAAATCTCCCATGCCAGTGGCACGGGAGATTTTTTGTAGTCACCGCTCCGGCCTCTGCTGCTCCTGTTCCTCTGGCACTAAACCGAGGATTTTGTCTACATTCTGCTTCATGGTTCGGTAGTCGATCATATCTTGCCGCAGGGCCTTGTACTCCGCATACCGCTCCTGCTTCTCTGCCAGCAGAGCGGCGTACTCCTGGGAAAGCTGGGCAACCTTCGGGATAGGCTTGCCGCCCAAGGCGTCAAAGGCTTTTTTCGCCGCCTCATGCTTGGCGATCTCATCCCCATGTTCCGCAAGAAATTCCTTCTTGTGGCGGGACTTCTTATAAGCGGCGTAGACCTCCCGCG